>JBEKUS010000058.1:0-25224 GCA_049514795.1 Occallatibacter sp. | reverse complement strand
CCCTCCTGCGGGCGTTTGATGATGACCTTGGAAGGATATTTCCCGGAGCTGAATTCGGCGTAGTTGCTATAGAAGATCTGTGTCTCGAGCGCCCCGTTGCTGTCGTAAAAATACTGGTCGTAGGGCAGCATGTCGTCGCGATGGAAGGTGACAGTACGGATGGGCAAGTTCTCGTGTCCGCTCTTGCGGCGCATGACGCTGAGAACATATTCCGGTTCCGTGTAAAGGTGCTTGTTCGCCGCGTCTTCCACGGTCTCCGAGTCGGAAGACACCATGAATACATTGTCCGGATCGAGGCCGCGCACCACGATCGCATTCAGGAAGAAATCGGGGCGCAGGTTCTCGAGCTGGTTCTCGGATTTCTCCGTGACCGTATTCGATCCTTTGACGACCAGGTCCTTGGTCGGCATGACCAGCGTGAAGTGACTGCCATCGCTGGCCATATCGAAGATCTTGACGCCAAAATAGGTACCCGCGACCCGCAGCATTTGCGGCTTCTTCATTACGATGTAGCCGCGGCAGGAGGGGAAGTCCTTCGCCAGGCCCGCTGATGACTGGACTTGCGTGGCATAGATCTCCACAGTGGCCGTCAGGGTGTTCAACGATTCCCAGCGCTCGTTGAGCAGCTTCACCAGTTCCTCGGGCGTGGCTGTATTCACAACCGTAGGCGTCTTGGGAACGGGCAGATGACGCTTGGTGGGAATGAAGTAAGAGCATCCCGAGAGCAGCAGCGGAAGAGCCAAGCCGGCAGCGCAGGCGAGACATCGGCGGACGTTCACCGTTCACCTGCCTTCTTTTGCGCCTTCCGGTAGCCGGCGACGTTGTGGTTGTGCTCTTCCAGCGTTTCGGCAAAGAGAGAATGCCCCTGCGCATTGGATCCCGCGGCCACAAAGTAGAGATAGTTCGTTTTGGGCGGATCCATGGCCGCGCGCAACGAAGGAATGCCGGGGTTCGCCACGGGGCCCGGCGGCAGCCCAGGGTGCAGGTAGGTGTTGTAGGGAGTGTCGCGCGTCAGATCGCTCTCGTAGATCGTGCCCCGCCAGCGGCCCGTCAACTCGAGGCCATAAATCACCGCGGGATCGGTGCGCAGCGGCATTCCCTTGGCCAGCCGGTTCACAAACACACTAGCCACCAGGGGACGTTCGGACTCCACCGCCGTCTCGCGTTCCACCAGCGACGCCATGGTCACAATCCGATGCACATTCTCCCTCAATCCCAGTTGCGCGGCCACGGTGCGAAACCTCTGCACCATGGCTGCGACGATCTGCACGGCCGTCACTGTCGGCGAGAACCGGTACGTGTCCGGAAACAGGTACCCCTCAAGGCTTTTCGCTCCGGGGTCCAGATCGGCCACAAGATTCGTTTCGTTTGCCGCCGCGTCCAGAAAGCTCTGCCGCGTGCCCAGCCCCGCCTGCTCCACGCGCGCCGCGATATCGAAGATGTTCGCGCCCTCGGGAACGGTCAGGCTCTTGGTAAATACGTCGCCACGCGCGATTCGTTCATACACCTCTGCGACCGGCGCGGGATGGTCGAAGCGATAGGTCCCGGCGTGGAGCTTTGAATGCCGGAACCAGCGCATCAGGTCGAACGCGTAGCGGCTGCGCACAATGCCCGCCGCTTCCAATTGACGCCCAATGCGGATGGCCGACGACCCGGGCGCCACATTGACGAACGTCTCCGCGTCGGGTCCGTAGGGCGTCAGCACCAGCCAAGCCGCTGCGGCTCCCGCCGCTAGCCCTGCCATCAGGAACATCCCCAGCAGGAAGCCCGCCGCGCCGGAACGCCTCTTTTTGCCGCTTTTCCGTCTGCGCCGCGCCATCCTGCCTTCGGGTGACCTTCCCTAAGAGATCGGGGCACGAAGATTCCTTCGGTTGTTTCCCCTCTCTTGATTGTACCGGGCGAAAACCGGCACTGCGCCCAGGGCGCCGTCCCAATGCCGTAACCTGAACCCAGGGAGCATCATAGTGAAATCGAGCGTCTGTCCCCGCTATCTCGGCGTCGATGTCGGCAGCCGCAGGATCGGCGTGGCGGTGTCGGACGAGTTGGGGCTGACGGCGCAGCCGGTGATGACGCTGGAGAGGCGGAGAAACCGTCGCGAGGATCTGCGCTCGCTGGCTCGGTTATGCCGGCGGTTCGGCGTTGCGGGGATCGTGGTCGGAGATCCGCTGCACATTTCGGGCGAAGAAAGCCCGCGCGCGGTGAAGACTCGCGCCTTCGCGGCCGAACTCGGCGCGCTGACCGGCCTGCCGGTTCACATGTGGGACGAACGGCTAACCTCCCGCGAGGCGCACCGAATTCTGTACGAGGCCGGGCATGAGCGGCAGAAGCATCGGAAGATCGTGGACCAGGTGGCCGCGGCATTGATTCTGCAGTCGTTCCTGGACGGCTGTCCGCCTGCCTTATAATGAAGAGTCAGGACCATTTATCACGCGCGGCTGGAGCAGTCCCCCCCGCTACCGGACCACGGATGCCCGAGCATATCAAGAAACAGCTTCTCGATGAGATCAAGCAGCTCGAGTACGAGCTCGCCCACGAGCTTCCGGCCGAGATCAAGAAGGCCAGAGCGATGGGAGATCTGTCGGAGAACGCCGAGTATCACATGGCCAAGCAGCGGCAGGAGTTTGTCAATGCCCGGCTCGGCCAGCTCAAGAAGCGCATGGCGGAGCTTTCTCTGGTCAACCTCGCCAACATCCCCCGCGACAGAGCCGGGTTCGGCTCGACGGTGGTGGTCTACGACTCGACCAAGGACGAGGAGATCGAGTACCGCTTGGTGACGAGCGAGGAGGCCGACGTGGCGAAGGGGCTGATTTCGACGACTTCGCCGATTGGCCGCGGGATCGTGGGCAAGAAGGTGGGCGACGTGGCGACCATCGTGACGCCCAACGGCAAGCGCGAACTCGAGATTCTGAAACTGACAACGATCCACGACGAAGCCGGCGAGCAGACGGACGAAACCGCGGCCGGCGCGGCGCAGTAGCAGGAAGGACCTGGCCGCTAGCTTCTAGCCTCTAGCTGCTATCTCTTTCGCGGGCGAATGAAAGGCCCGGCGCCGACGTGGAACAAGCTGACGGGCTAGAAGCGAGGAACTAGAGGCTCGAATGACCTGGACCAGCGCCTTCGGCCGTGCCTGCGGCTGGCTTCTCGACCGCATCGTGCATGGGCTGGCGCTCACGCGCATCTCGCCCAACGCCCTCACTTTCATCGGTCTCGTAATCAACATCGCCGCGGCGTTCCTGTTCGGCCACGCCAACGCAGCCAACGGCGACCGCATGTTCTTCTTCGCGGGCCTGGTGATTTTCGGCGCCGGCCTCTTCGACATGGTCGACGGCCGCGTGGCGCGGCGCATCAACAAGGTGACGGTCTTTGGCTCCTTCTTCGACTCGGTGATCGACCGCTACTCCGACGTGGTGCTGTTCTTCGGTCTGCTGGTCTACTACGGCCGCATCAACCGCTTTCGCTACGTGGTGCTGGTGGCGTTCGTCATGGTCACCTCGCTGATGGTCAGCTACACGCGGGCCCGCGCCGAAGCGTTGATCGGCCAGTGCAAGGTAGGCTTCATGGAGCGGCCGGAACGGATCGTATTGATCCTCCTGGGGGCGCTGTTCAATCACTGGGGCGTGATGGCTCCCGTGCTATGGGTGCTGGCCGTGCTTTCCACCGTCACCGTCGCCCACCGCATCGTCTACACCTACCAGAGCACGAAGCATTTGCCGACTGTGGGTTGAGCACCGGGACTAGCTCCCACCCAGATCCTTGGCCAGCCTGTCGAGTATTCGACTCCAATTCCCCTCGGTAATGCTTCGATTGGCTTTGAGAATGCCCTCAAGCGTCAGGGTCAGCTCGCAGCCATCGGCGGCGGAAAGAATCTCAACTGCCATCCGCGTCCGCAAGCGCGAGTCTGTTCGTTCCGGGATATCGATAATCACGCGATGTGGGCGGTCAATCACGATGTGCTCCGCGAGCCCTCGTGGCATCGTGGTCAGCGTCCCTCGCCTTCCCGGTGTTTGGCGCAACCAAACGATCCAGCAACTATCCGTGGAACTGCCGTTGCGGTCGAGGGAGATGCTGTCGCCGCTCTGCGTTCCGAAGAACCACCTTCCCTCCGCGCAGAACCAGGCGTCAAAGACCCGTTCCGGCGAGGCATCAAGTGGCGGCTCAGGCGCACCGTGGAGGTCGTGGTTTCGTTCATGGCAGGCCTCGGCCAGCAGTCTAGCAGGACCGAAGAGCGTCTGAACGGCCCACCCTTGCCGGTTTTTCTCATCTAGCAGATAGACACGCAATACCTGCTACCTTGGGCCCAAGACGCGCATCTCAATTCCCATGAGCACAGAAAAGGCGACATTCGCGGCTGGGTGTTTCTGGGGTGTCGAGGCGGCGTTTGCGGCCATCCCCGGCGTGACGGCGACGGCCGTGGGCTACGAGGGAGGGACGCTCGACCAACCGTCCTACAAGGATGTGTGCACCGACCAGACGGGCCACGCAGAGGCCGTCGAGCTCGACTTTGACCCCGAAAAAGTCACCTACGAGCAATTGCTCGACGCCTTCTTCTCACTCCACGATCCCACGACCCTCAATCGCCAGGGGCCGGACTGGGGCACGCAGTACCGCTCCGTCATCTTCTTCCACTCGCCGGAGCAGGAGTCGCAGGCGCGAGCCAAGATTGAGCAGTTGACCGCTGAAGGGCGCTTCAAGCCAAGGCCCATCGTGACCAAGGTGGAACCGGCGCAAGCCTTCTGGCGCGCCGAGGAGTATCACCAGCGGTATCTCGAAAAGCGCGGTCAGGCGACCTGCCACATCTGAAAAGCAGGGAACAGGCAACAGGCAGCAGGGAATAGGAAGAACGCTCGGCGACCGGTTCGCGCGAAGATTCAGCGCGCTATGGTTGGTCCGCCTCGCTTGACTCGGCGTTTGAAGCCTCGGCTTCCGGCGGCGCACTCCCGGCTTGGGCGGCTGGCGCTTCCAGAGGATCGGCTTCGCTCTCGGCGTTGGGCAAGACCTCTTCCGGAACTGCGGCAGCTAAGGCAGCGCCCGGCTCGTCCAGCCACAGCCAGATAATCCACCAAACAAGCACGCAGAGATAGACCACATCATTGGCGTGGACCAGCTTGTCGAACAGGGCGACTGCGCGCTCCCTCTCGGCCATCGTGTGGATCTGGGTGTGGGTGCCGATGGCGCGGATGGCTGCATTGCGCGCAATCAGAGAGAGAGAAGCAGTAGAAAGCCCGATCACGATCTGCTGTGGATGGCTTCGCCATCCGGCCTTGAAGCGCCGCCCGAGCAGAACCACCAGCAGGCCGAGCTCGATCACGATCACGCCGATCAGCAGGCTGCCCCTATCCACAACCAGATACATCAGCCTGATTCTGGACAGCTCCGAGTTTGCGGTGAACATCTTCCACGCCGGCCACGGTCCCCAAAGCAGCATCACCGTGACGCCGACCGCCGCCAGCACCAGCGGGCCGATCGCCCAGGCGAGGGGTGCGGCGCCCCGAAAAACGCGCCGCGCCAGCTCAACCACCACGAGCACGCTCACGACGACGTCGATGTCGGACAGCGCCAGATAGATCAGCGTGCCACTGAGTTGCGAGATCCTGCCGAGCAGAAGCTCCTCCGTCAGAAGGAGCAAGGCCATTAGGCCGATACTTGCCGTGAACCAAGGGAAACGCCGCGCCCTGTCGCGCCCGATCAAGACGACCAGCAACACGAGCACAGAGGCGAACTTGAGGGTCCACAGAATCTGAACCGCGGAGAAATCGAAATGGAAATGCATGGAGGCTCTGTCGGGGCGCTGCTTTCTTCTGCAAACACGCCTCGTTCCAGTCTAATTGGAGCGGCGGGGATCGGCCGCGCCCTGCCATAATTCCAACATGCTGGTTCTAGCCTCAGCATCGCCGCGCCGCCGCGAGCTTTTGGCGCAGGCCGGTTACCGGTTCGAGATCCATCCCGCTCACATTCCCGAGGACCCGCTGCCCGGCGAGGATCCTGCCCAATATGTGACGCGGCTGGCGCGGGAGAAAGCCGAGGCGGTGTATCGCGAGATCGTGGCGAATCGAGACCCTGTCCTGGCCAACGGTTCCTGCGATCGGTATTCGCTTGCGGTGCTCGGCGCCGACACCACCGTCACGCTGGACAACACGATCCTGGGCAAGCCTGCGGACGCTGCCGACGCCGTGCGCATGTTGCGTCTGCTTTCGGGCCGCAGCCATCGCGTCATTACCGGCGTGGCGCTCGTGACCGCCGAGGGCGTGCAAGTTGCGGCGGAGACAACTGCGGTGTGGTTCGTTACTCTGTCCGGCGCCGAGATCGCCGAATACGTCGCCAGCGGCGAGCCCATGGACAAGGCCGGCGCCTACGCCATTCAGGGCCGCGCCGCCCGCTGGATCCCTCGCATTGAGGGCTGCTACTTCAACGTGGTCGGCCTGCCAGTATCTTTGGTGAGTACCCTGCTGAAGGCCTCCTCCGCCGCTGCTTGACAAGTCCCAGAAACACGTCGAGACGATTCCGAATGCCACATGCCTTCAGGACAGTTAGCATCGCCCGGTCGCTGAATTATCTGGACCTATTCGGCTTTCCCCGGGGAATTAATGGGGCTGATGCGCAGGACTTGTCTTGTCAAGGTCTATCTTGTCCGGGGATTCCTGGACCTCTTGTCGCGCGAGTCCGCCGACAGATTCCCCAAGAGTGGTACGTCTGTCCCCTTGCCGCAAACTCGATTCGCGCTAGAATGGTCGCACCGTACAAGTCAAGGATATTCATCATGCCAAGCTCCTTCTACCGTCGTGGCACGCTCGTGCTGCTCGCGTTAGTGTCCCTGTCGCCGATGTTTCTTCGCGCGCAGTTTCAGGCGCCGAACGAGGAAGAGTTGAAAATGACCTCCGATCCCAAAGCCCCCGGAGCGGCGGCGGTCTACTTCGATTACCAAGAGGTCGCGAACGATCCCCTCCACTATCAGTCCGTCTATGCGCGGATCAAGGTTCTTACGGAAAAGGGTAAGGAGTGCGCGACTGTCGCGCTGCCCTATCTCAGAGGCACTTACAAGATCGGCGCCATCAAAGGGCGCACGATCCACTCCGACGGCACGGTGATTCCACTTGCCGGCAAACCGGAGGACCTTGTTGTCGCGAAGACCAGCGAGGGGCAAGTCGGGAAAAGGGTCTTCACTCTTCCCAGCGTCGAAGTCGGCAGCGTCCTCGAGTACAGCTACCAACTGGAATACGATGACCACATATATTCGTCGCCGACTTGGGAGATTCAGCGGTCCTATTTTGTCCACAAGGCGCACTACGAGTTCAAACCGCAGAAAGACTTTCAGCCGGGCCGCACTCTCGACACCGTAACCACCACCCAACTCGTCGACGGTCGCGGCCGTGTGGCGCGTAGTTTGATCTGGTGGAGCCGGCTGCCTCCGGGCCTCGCGATTACGGCCAACGTCAACGGCACCTATACCGTGGATCTGACCGACGTCCCGGCCGCCCCTGACGAAGAAAGGATGCCTCCCATTGAAAGCTTCCTTTACCGCGTAGGCTTCTTCTATTCCTACGCTCACGACGCAAACGAATTCTGGGCAAGCGAGGTGAGGGTCTGGTCGAAGGACGTGGACAGGTTTGCCGATCCTTCGAAGAAGATCAAGAGCGCCGTGGCAGGCTTGATCGGTCCGAACGACAGCGATATCGACAAGGCGAAGAAACTATATGAAGCAGTGCTGGCTCTCGACAATACGGACTACTCCCGCAAGAAGAGCGCGTCGGAGACGAAGCAACTGAAGATTAAGGAATCCAAACATGCGGAAGACGTATGGTCGCAGAAGAGCGGGTCCAGCGATGACCTCGCCATGCTCTACCTGGCCATGCTGCGAGCGGCGGGGCTGGAGGCGTATGCCGTTCGGATCGTCGACCGGGATCGGGGCGTCTTCGACCCGTCCAATTTGACTCTCGACCAGTTCGACTCCACGCTGGTGGGACTAAACACCCCCGACGGGCTAATTGTCCTCGATCCAGGCGAGAAGATGTGCCCCTTCCGAACGGTGAATTGGCGGCACTCAAACGCGACAGGCATTGCCCAGAGCGCGCAAGGGGGCGCCATTATCTCCACCCCGATGCAGGAATACAAGGATAACGTTACTGCACGCACGGGGGACGTCTATCTTGACGCGCAGGGGGGCATCACGGGACAAGTCAAAATCTCGATGAGCGGGCAGGAGGCTCTGCGCTGGCGCCAAAAGGCGCTGGAGAACGACGATGTCGAGCTGAAGAAGGAGTTCGACAAAGACCTGGAGAGGTACGTGCCGGAGGGCGTTGAAGCGCACGTCGACCATTTCGACTCCATAAACGATCCCTACGCAAACCTGATGGCGGTTGTGAACCTGAAAGGAACGCTCGGCACGGCTACCGCGAAGCGTATGCTTCTGCCGGGCTTCATCTTCGAAACGCGCAGCCAGGTGCCGTTTGTCAACGAGGAGAAACGCCTGGCGCCGGTCGACATGCACTACGGCGATCGCGTCACCGACGATGTCACCTATCATCTGCCCGAAGGGGTCGTTGTCGAAGGAATGCCGCAGGACGTCAACGTCTCCTGGATGGGTCATGCACTCCTGGATACCAATAGCATCAAGAAGCCCGGCGCCATTGAGGTCGGACAGTCGCTGTCCATTGCATTCACGCTGCTCAAGCCGGATGAGTACCAGGATCTGCGCGGGTTCTTCCAGCAGGTGGCGGCGGCCGATCAGGAACAATTAATTCTGACTAAGACTCCTGCCGGGGCGGCACCTCCGGCAAGAAAGGGAAACTGACGCGCGCACGGCGAGAGCCTCGGTTGAAACACCCTCGGTATTGCCGCCGGCACGCCGGAGCCAATCTTATGCGATTTCATACTCTCTTTCGAGGCGCGGTCTTCTTCATCGTCGCGGCGTCTCCGCTTTCTCTCCGCGCGCAGTTTCAGGCGCCCAACGACGACGAGCTGAAGATGACCTCCGACCCCAAAGCCCCCGGAGCGGCGGCGGTTTACTTCGATTTCCAAGAAGTCGCAGACGATCCGCTCCACTACCAGTCCACTTATGCGCGGATCAAGGTTCTCACCGAAAAGGGTAAGGAGCTTGCGACTGTCGAATTGCCTTACCTCAAGGGAACTTACAAGATCACCGCCATCAGAGCGCGCACGATCCACTCCGACGGCACGGTGATTCCGCTCACCGTCAAACCGGAGGACCTTGTCGTCGCAAAGACGAGCGAGGGGCAAGTCGGAAAGAGGGTTTTCACTCTTCCCAGCGTTGAAGTCGGTAGCATCTTGGAGTACAGCTACCAATTGGACTACGACGACAACACCTTCTCATCGCCGACATGGCAGATTCAGCGGCCTTATTTTGTGCACAAGGCGCATTACCAGTTCAGGCCGCAAAAGGCATTCCAGCCGACCGGCACTCCCGACACGACAACCAACGTCGAACTGGTCGACGGTCGTGGGCGAGTGGCCCGTAGCTTGATCTGGTGGAGTCACCTGCCCGCGGGAATCACGATCAAGACCAGCGTCAACGGCACTTACAGCGTGGATGTGACCGACGTCCCGGCCGCTCCCGACGAAGAGTGGATGCCGCCCATCGAGAGCCTGCTCTATAGGGTGGGTTTCTTCTATTCGTATGCTCACGACGTAAATGAATTCTGGGCAAGCGAAGTGAAGCTCTGGTCGAAGGACGTGGACAGGTTTGCCGAGTCGTCGAAGGGCATCAAGGGTGCTGTGGCCGGTTTGATCGGCTCAAGCGACAGCGACCTCGACAAGGCGAAGAAGCTGTATGACGCCGTGCAGGCTCTCGACAACACGGATTTCTCTCGCAAGAAGAGCGAGTCGGAGATGAAGCAGTTGAGAATCAAGGCGGCCAAACACGCCGAAGACACATGGTCGCAGAAGAGCGGGTCCAGCGATGACATCGCCATGCTCTACCTGGCCATGCTGCGTGCCGCCGGGCTGGACGCGTATGCCATTCGAGTCGTCGACCGGGATCGGGGTGTCTTCGACCCGTCCAATTTGACTCTCGGCCAGTTCGACTCAACGCTGGTGGAACTAAACACCGGCGGCAAGCAAATCGTTCTCGATCCGGGCGAGAAGATGTGCCCCTTCCAAACCGTGAGTTGGCGCCACTCATACGCGACCGGGATCGCCCAAAGTGCGCAAGGGGGCGCCATTATCTCCACCCCGATGCAAGCTTATAAGGATAACGCCATTGCACGCACGGGGGACGTCCATCTTGACGCGCAGGGGGGCATCACGGGACAAGTCAGAATCTTGATGAGCGGGCAAGCGGCTCTGCACTGGCGTCAGGTGGCACTGGAGAACGACGATGCCGAGGTGAAAAGGCGGTTCGACCAGGATCTGGAGCGGATTGTTCCCGAAGGCGTAGTGGCGCACCTCGACCACTTCCTCTCCATGGACGATCCCTACTCAAACCTGATGGCCGTGGTCAACCTGAAAGGAACGCTCGGTGCGGCGACGGCAAAGCGCCTGCTTTTGCCGGGTTTCTTCTTCGAGACGCGCGCTCACGTGCCCTTCGTCAACGAGGAGAAGCGCCTGGTGGCGGTCGACATGCACTACGGCGATCGCATCACCGACGACATCACCTACCACCTGCCCGACGGGGTCACCGTGGAGGGCGCGCCGCAGGACGTCAACATCTCCTGGACGGGGCATGCACTCCTGGTTGCCAAGAGCGTTACGAAGCCCGGCGCCATTGAGATCGGCCAGACACTGTCCGTTGCGTTCACGCTACTCAAGGCGGATGAGTACCAGGATCTGCGCGGGTTCTACCAGAAAGTGGCGGCGGCCGATCAGGAACAACTAATTCTGACTAAATCTCCGGCCGGGGCGGCGCCTCCGGCGGGAAAAGGAAACTGACCATGGATTACCGGCTCTGCTTGCGCTCGCTCCTTCTTTCACTTGCAGGAGTTGTGCTGATCGTCTCTGCAGCAGAGCAGGCGCGCGCCGGCCTGTTCGGAAAAGACGCTCCCGTACCGCAGTGGGGCCTGGACGCGGCCAAGACGCCGACGCCGGCCTACGCGAAAAGCGCCCGCTCCGTCATCCTCTACCAGGAGAACGTGGACGCGGTCGACGACCGCGGTCGAGCCACCGAGCGCAGACGCGAGGCAATTCGTATTCTCCAACCGCAGGGTCGCGACGACGGCTATTGTCATATCGACTATGACGTCGAGGAGAAGGTCAACTACTTCCGCGAGTGGACTATAGGAGCGGATGAAAGGGCATATCAGGCAAAGGACACCGATATCGCCGATGTGGGTGCCGACACCGGGAATCCAACATTGCTGGCTACGAAGAAGTATCGCGTCGTGCGCCCGCCCGCCGCCGATCCCGGAGCTCTCGTAATCTGCGAGTCGGAGAAGTTGCTGGCGCCTTGGGATCAGGAGCAGATCTGGAACATTCAGCACGAGATTCCGGCGGCATTTCAGGCCTTTGAAGTGGATCTTCCCATGAGCCGCGCGTACGCCGCGTCCTGGCACCGTTTCGCGCCGGCTGCGCCGGTCCAAGTTGCGCCGAACCATTGGCGCTGGGAAATCAAGGACATTCCAGCACTGGATCTTCGGGAAGTGAGGTCGACCCTCGACTGGGAAGCCCTGGCCGCACGGCTCTCGGTGACCTGGGGTGATGCGGCCGTAGCGGGAAAGGACAATGAATGGCGGGCTCTGGGCCAATGGACAACTACACTTGAGGCCAACCGTCCGGATCCCGACTCGGCAATCACTGCCAAGGCCCTGGAACTCGTCGCCGGGGCACCGGACTTCTTCACCAAGCTGAAGAACATCACCGAGTACATCCAGAAGAATATTCAGTACTTCGTTGTGATCCGGGGAATTGGCGGAATGCAGGCGCACTTCGCGGCTGATATCTTCCGCAACCGTTATGGCGATTGTAAGGACAAGACGACGCTGCTGATCTCCATGCTTCAGGCCGTCGGAATCAACGGCTACTACGTTCCGGTCGACGACCGCCGGGGCGTAGTGGATCCGGACGCGCCTTCGCTCATGGGAAATCACATGATCACCGCTATCGAAATTCCGGCCGCGGTGAGCGATCCGCGCCTGATGGCAGTGGTGAAAGCAAACGACGGCAAAAGGTATCTCATCTTCGATCCAACCAATGAGCGAACGCCTGTCGGCAATCTGCCTTCGTACGAGCAAGGAGGATACGGAATCCTAGCGGCTGGCCCCGCAAGCCAGGTTATTGCACTTCCCGTTCTTCCGCCTGCGGCCAATGGCAAGGAGCGCAAAGGGACGTTCGCGCTTGCCCCCGATGGCGCACTCTCTGGCACAGTCGATACGTCGAGTACCGGACCGCTGGGTGCCCGCCTTCGCCTGTCGCTGAAAGAAACAACCGAGAAAGAGCGGCGCGAGGAGCTGGAAAAAGCAGTCGCATACGATCTGCCCGGCGTGATATTGAACTCGTTCGCGTACGATCAGCCTTCCGATCTCGACAAGCCCCTCGAGCTCCAATACAAGGTGACGGTGCCTAACTATGCCCATCAGGCGGGGCCGTTGCTCCTGGTGCGCCCTCGTGTCGTTGGCGACGACGCCATCCCCTTCGACGACAAGCCCCGGTCCGTGCCGATCGACCTCTCGGCCACGGGGAATTGGCGCGACTCCTTCGACATCGCGCTGCCGACCGGCTACGTGGTCGACGAATCGCCCGATCCAGTCGACCTTGACACGGACTTCGCCAGCTATCATTCGGCGACGACGGCCAAAGGCAATATCCTCCACTACGAGCGCAACTATGTTGTCCGCCAGGTACAGATCCCTGCAGAGAGGGCGGCCGAATTCCGCAAGTTCGAGAGCGCCATCCTCGCCGATGAGAAAGGGTCGGTCGTGCTCAAGAAACAGTAGAATCCGCAAGAGCCTTTCGCTGGTAAGTTGCGGTTTTGCAGGCTTGCGCCTCAAGCCGCGCCGTCAAGGCTCTGAATCGCGTTCGCGCAGCAATCATCCATTCAGATATGGGCGCTCCGCTATTCTCTCCTTTCCGTCTCCGCTCCGTCGAATTCCCCAACCGCATCGGCGTTTCGCCGATGTGCCAGTACTCCAGCCAGGATGGCTTTTCGAACGACTGGCACTTTGTCCACTTGGGCAGCCGTGCGCAGGGAGGCGCCGGGCTGGTGATCCTTGAGGCTTCGGCCGTTCTGCCTGAGGGACGCATCTCGCCGGCGGATCTTGGCATCTGGAAGGACGTACACATTCCGGGCCTCCGCCGCATCGCGGAGTTCCTCCATAGTCAGGGCGCTCGCGCCGGCATCCAACTGGCGCATGCCGGACGCAAAGCAAGCACGGCGACGCCCTTCGATGTGGGACACGTCCTGGTGACGCCTGCAAAGGGCGGCTGGCAGCCCGTCGCACCCAGTGCGATCGCCTTTGCCCCGGATTACGCCGTGCCGGCGGCGCTCGACCAGGCGGGTATCCAAGCCGTTGTCGATGCGTTCCACCAGGCGGCTCGCAGGGCGCTTGAGGCTGGCTTCGATTTCGTCGAGATTCACGCGGCCCACGGTTACCTGCTGCATCAGTTTCTGTCGCCGCTTTCGAATCGGCGCACCGACGAGTATGGCGGCAGCTTTGTCAACCGCACTCGACTGGCGCTAGAAGTCGTGGATGCCGTACGCCAAGAGTGGCCGGAGCATTTGCCGCTCTTTATGCGCATTTCCGCAACTGACTGGGTGGAAGGCGGCTGGAATCCGGACGAATCGGTGCAATTGGCGCATCTGCTGCGCGAGCACGGCGTCGATCTGGTGGATGTTTCGTCCGGAGGTCTCGTTCCCGGCGCGCAGATTCCATTGGCCCCCGGCTACCAGGTCGGTTTTGCCGCCAGAATCCGGCGCGAGGCTGGCATCGCCACTGCCGCGGTCGGGTTCATCACTGAACCGGATCAGGCAAACGCGATTATCGCCGAGGGCGAGGCCGATTTGGTGCTGCTGGCCCGCGCCATGCTGCGCGATCCCAATTGGCCCGTACATGCAGCGGCGGCTCTTGGCGAGACGGTGAGTTGGCCCAGACAGTATCTGCGCGCGGCGCCACCGGGCTCGCCTGCGCGCCAGCCTTTTACCCGCACATAGAGTACGAAACGCCGTAGATTGCCGGAATTCGCCTGGTTTTTCCTCTGCAAAGCTAGGTTCACCCGGCGATTTTGCCCGCCAAACGGGGGAAAGCGTGCCCTATACTGCCTGTAACGCGAGGAATTCCCCCCGCAAGGCGCGGCCTCCTCGCCGATTCTTATGGCTACGCAACCCAATCGGAAGCGCGCATACTCGCCACCCACGATCCCGGATCGCCTTTACTTCAAGATTGGTGACGTCGCCGAGCTATGCGGTGTAGAGACCTATGTTCTCCGCTTCTGGGAGACGCAGTTCCCGCAACTGAAGCCGAACAAAAGCGGGACCGGCCAGAGGCTCTATCGGCGGCGCGATGTAGAAACGGCGCTGGAAATCAAGCGCCTGGTCCACGCCGAGGGATACACACTGGCCGGCGCGCGCGCGGTGCTCGGGCAAGAGTTGCGGCGCCCGAACAAGGGGAACCAGCCGCAGACCGATTCGCCTGCTGCTGAAGGCCAGAGCCAACAACGCGATGCCATTCTCGCAGCCCTCGGCCACGCCCGTGCCGAGCTGCGCGAGATTGCCGGGATGCTGGGCTCCCCGGTGGAGCAGCCGCAGCGTCGCCGCCGCCTCGAGCCGATTCATGCCTATACCGGCTCACTATTTCCGCCGTAGGAAGATCCGCAGACACCGCTCAACGTTTGAGTAGCGCCGGCGCAAGACATGCCGGCGCTATTCGTCTGCAGTCTCTTCGTTTGCGGTTTCGGCGGGAGCAGTTTCTGCAGCTTCGGCCTCCGCTGTCTGCGCCTTCTCTTCCTCGGTTTCTTCCGCCTGGACCTTCACCGTAACGCGCGCGGTCACCTCGCGGTGCAGCCGGATGGCCACCTTGAAGTCGCCGACGCTCTTGATCGGGTCGCCCAGTTGAATCTTGCGGCGGTCCACCTCGTGGCCTTGCGCAGCCAGTTCCGCAGCGATATCCGCCGAGGTGACCGACCCGAAAAGGTGCCCGGCCTCGCCGGCCTTGCGCGTAAAGCTGAGCACGAGCGGCTCGAGCTTGGTGACCAGGTCCTCGGCCTGCGCCTTCTCCGTAGCGGAACGGCGCGCCGCTGCGGCTTTCATTTGTTCGATCACGGCCTTGTTGGCGGCAGTGGCCTGCATCGCCAGCTTGCGCGGCAGTAGATAGTTTCGCGCGTAGCCGTCGGCCACCTTCACAACTTCTCCGCGAAAACCCAGATCGGCTACATCTTCTTTCAGAATCACTTCCATGGGATACTCTCCAAATCTCAAGGTCGCGGCGGCGCCGTGGGCGCTCTTACCTCTCGGACAAGAAAGCGGTTCGCCAGCCGCGCGAAACTCTCCATCGGCCCTTCCGGGCGCGATCAGTGCTTGGTCGCAAACGGCAGCAGGGCGATGTTCCGGGCCTGCTTGATGGCGCGGGTCAGGCGGCGTTGGTGCGTGGTGCAAACGCCGGTGAGCCGCCGGGGCACGATTTTGCCGCGCTCGGCGACGAACTGCTGCAGCAGCCGCACGTCACGGTAAGGAATCGCGTCGATCTTCTCGTTGCAAAACTTGCACACCTTCTTGCGGCGGAAGAACTTGCCACGTCCGCCAGGTCCGCCGGCGCCACGACCTGCGCTGCGCGGGCCTGCGCCCGGACCGCCTGTGCTCTGTGGAGTTGGGGTTGCGTCCGCTGCGGCGGGCGCCTTCGCTGGGGTTTCTTCAGGCATCGTGTTTCCTCTTTGCTCTCTCTGTTCCGGCATGGCCGGAATATCTCTTGGGAATCGGAATCGTGGACGGGAGATCGGATATTACGATCGTTCTCCGTTCTCTTGGTCCTTGGTTCCCTGCTTCTACGCGCTGGCCTGGGTCGGCGCGACCGGCTCAGCCGGTGCGGCCGGCTCAGTGCTCGCGGCTTCGCTCACTTTGCGGCGCGTGCCTCGCAGCGCCTTCATCTTCGCCAGGCGCTTCTGTTCCTCGTCCATGCGAACGGTGATGAACTTGATCACCGGCTCGGTGACGCGCAGGCGGCGCTCCAACTCTTGAACCACGGCGCCATTGGCCTCAATGGTCAGCAGGATGTAGTTGCCGTCGGCGAACCTGCGCACCATGTAAGCGAGCTTGCGGCGGCCATACGACTTGTCGACGTTCTTCACCGCGCCGCCGCCGGCCGTGACCGTTGCCGAAAAGCCGGCAATCAGCTTGTCAACTTCTTCGTCCTCCACATCGGGACGGACAATGAACATCACTTCATACAAACGCGACATCACGATTCCTCACAGTTCACAGGGCATGATTCGTAGTTCACAGTTGCAGTTCTTATCCGCTGTTCCCTACTCCTCAATCCCCGTCTTGTCGTCTCTCCGGTTGAACTCGTTCATCGCGGCTGCCGGCCCCATCTCGAGGATCCCCCGCGTGGCGGTCGCCACACGGTCCAACGCCTCGTCAAGGACCGCCAGGTCCGCTTTCCGCATCGGCGAAAGCAGATAGTCCCTGCCCGGCCGCTTTCCGCCTCCGGCTGCAGTTGCTTCCGGTGGCAAATCGCGCCCGACGCCAATGCGCAAGCGCAACCATTCTTGTGTTCCCAAGGCGCCAGTAACGCTGCGGGCTCCGTTATGCCCCGCGGGCGAACCGCGCTCCCTGATCTTGAATGTCCCCAGCGCCAGATCGAGCTCGTCGTAGATCACGAGCAGGTCCCGGGCCGGGTCCGCTGCAAACTCTTCCACTAAAGCAGCCACTGCCGCGCCGCTCAGGTTCATAAATGTTTCCGGCTTGGCCAGAACTACCTCGCGCCCCGCAATGCGGCAGGTCGCAGTCGTGGCCCGGCAACGCCGGTTCTGGACCACAACGCCCTCTTGCTGAGCGATGCGATCGATGGCCATGAATCCCGCATTGTGCGGGGTCCACAGATACTCGAGGCCGGGGTTGCCGAGCCCCACAATGACGAAAGGCCCGCGCCGGATGCCCGTTTGAGGGCTCCCGGCGAGCGGTTTCTGCTCGCCGGGAAGGCCGATCTCTCTTTCGTCAGCCAAGGTCTACTTCTTTGCCGGCGCTTCGGCCGTCTCCGCCTTGCCCTTCTTCATCACTTCAGGCTCGGCCGGTGTTGCAGCCGGTTCACCCGGTGCAGCCGCCGCTCCTGGCGCTGCCGCCGCGGCCTCCGCCGTCTCCGGCGTCGCAACCACTTCCTCGCGGATGGAAACGACGTGGGCAACAGCAGCGTCTTCCGGGGTCAAGTACTTGATCTTGTCGGAGTGCGGCAGACCGCTTACGCGCACCACCTGATGCATCCCCAACTCGCTCACGTCCACATCGACGCTATTGGGAATATCGACAGGCAGGCACTCGATTTCGACCTCGCGCAGCACCTGATCCAGGATGCCGCCCTCGGTCTTGACACCCACCGGCGTGCCCAGCAGCCTCACGCGCACCTTCACGCGCAGGACCTTGTCCAGGGCGATCCGCTTCAGGTCGATGTGAATCAACTGGTCCTTGATCGGCTCGTGCTGCCAGTCCACGATCATGGCCTTAGCCGACGGCTGGCCGGTAACTTGGACATCGAAAATGGTGTTGCGGCCGGTCTCAGAGTGGAGGATCCGGGTAATTTGCTTCGGATCGACCTCAATGGCCACGGGTTCGTGCCCGGGCCCATACAGCACGGCCGGAATCTTGCCCGCAGCGCGCACACGCCGCGCGGCGTTCTTGTTGAATCTGCCCTCACGGGGCTTGGCTACAACGACTTCAGGCATTTTGTGTTCTTCTCGTTTATTCTTGAGATCGGGCACGGAGTGTCGAGGTCCGCTCCCTTTGTGAAGCTAGTTGAACAACGTACTTACGCTCGTCTCCATGTGAATGCTCTCAATGGCCGCGCCAAGAAGGCCTGCAATTGTGAGCACCTTCACCTTGGGTGGTTTCTGCGCCGGATCGTTGCCCGGCACGGTTAGCTTCAGCGCCGCCTCGCGGAGCGGAATGGTGTCTGTAACTACAAGCTGCTCCAGCCGCGAGTTGGCGATGCGGTCGATTGCCGGGCCCGAGAGCACGGCATGGCTGGCACAGGCATACACCGAGGTGGCTCCGGCGTTCAGAAGCGCATCCGCGGTCTTCACCAGCGTGCCGGCCGTATCGATGATGTCGTCGATGATGAGGCAGGTGTGACCTTTCACGTCGCCCACCACGTGCATCACTTCGGCCACGTTCATGTCGGTGCGGCGCTTGTCCACGATGGCCAGCGGAGCACCCATCTTCTGCGCGAAGAAGCGCGCCCGCTCCACGCCACCGGGATCGGGAGAAACAACCATGAGTTGGGACAGATTCAACTCGCGGAAGTAGCTGACGAGCACCGGGCTCGCGTAGAGGTGATCGACGGGAATGTTGAAGAATCCCTGGATTTGCGCGGCGTGCAGATCGACAAAGAGTGCGCGATTGGCGCCGGCGGTCGTAAGCAGGTCGGCAATGAGCTTGGCGCTGATGGCCACACGCGGGCGGTCCTTGCGATCCTGGCGGGCGTAGCCGTAGTAGGGCACGACCACCGTGATGCGGGCTGCCGAGGCCCTCTTGAGCGCATCGATCATCACCAGAAGCTCCACCAGGTGCTGATCCACCGGATAGCAGGTGGGCTGGACCAGGAACACGTCTACACCGCGAACGTTCTCGAGCAGCTGGAAGAAGACTTCGCCGTCGGCAAAGCGCTGCAGCTTGACTTCGCCAACCTTCACGCCGATGTGCTCGGCGATGGCGTGTGTCAGTTTCGGGTTGGCTGTGCCGCTGAAGAGCTTGAAACGTTTGTCCTCACTGAGCTTCGCGGGCTTCTTGCGCTCAGGCGCCGGCGTCTGCTTCGCATCCTTTGGTTTGGAGCTTTCTCCCGCTCCGCCCTTGGGCGCACCCTTGCTACCGTCCTGCTGATCCGGGTTTCGTTCGCCTGGCTTGCTTTCTTCCATCGTCGCCGTCAACAGTCCCGTCTCCATCTCGAGGGCACCTCCATGCTGGTTGGCTATGGCTGCGTTCCGGGTGATGCTTTCCCAAGGTCTGGCTGGGCGACCAGGATTCGAACCTGGACTGAGTGCTCCAAAGGCACTTGACCTACCATTAGTCGATCGCCCAGTAGTTTCGCGACAGCCGACCGAGAGTCTCGCTTGCTCAATAGTGAACTGTCAATCAGCTTCTTTCGAGCATTTGTTCCCAATATGCGACTCGCGGCAGCGTGCGCGTGATCGTGGTGCTCTGCACTCCCAGCTCCGGGCCGGCCCTGCTGATCCGCCCCTCGGCTGCTTCCCCATCTCCCCGGGTCCTGTACAACCCGAAGAGCGCCGAACCGGACCCCGACAGTGAGGCGAAAAGGGCTGCCTCCGGTGTGCCCGGAGCCAAAAGAAGACGCTTGATCTCGGCAAGGGAGGGATGCTGGGGAAAGACAACGCGTTCGAAGTCGTTTTCGATCCAGCTCGTGATCCCGGTGCGGACAAGCGCGGACTCTTGAGGTCCGGCCAGGTCTTCTCCCGCGGAGAAGACACCGGAGGAGCCCGCCGCATCCTGCCCATCGGGGATCTCCTCCCGAAAGGCTCTGGCGTAGGCACGGCTCAACTTCTCTAGTTTAGCGGTACCGGACTCGGCGGTCAAACCCTCCGCCGCGCACAGAGCGTCCCAATCGCGAAAGGCCAGCGGAGTGGAGACACCGATTTCCGGAACGACGACGACACACCAGACCGGTTCGATGTCAGGCAGCGGAAACACCCTCTGCCCGCGATCCACGCCCAGCACCGTGCCGCCGAGCAGAAAGAGAGGTACGTCGGACCCAACTTGCTCGGCCCACTTCAACTCCGCCGCAATTAACTGGAGAATGCACATCTCCCGAATGTCCTCTGCCGTTGGGGGCGGCGTCTGATTTCCGGGCTTCTCCGCAGGCCGCGCCAATGGAAAGACACGCATCGCCAGGTCCCCGCAGGAGTCGAGTTCAAGGGGGTCCAGTTCATTCTCCAGGCCCATAAGTGCAGCGATCGCATTGGCCGAGCCAGCGCCAAGGCCCCCTTGGACCGGCAGCCGCTTCTCTATATGAATTGAGACGTCCGCACTGACCCGGAGGGAATCCAGCGCCTGCGTAACCATCTTCCACGCGGTGTTGCGGCTATCGTTGGGCACCCGGCTGTCGTTCGACGTGATCTGCAGTTTGGTTTCGCATGCCTGGCGGGCCGTAACCGTAACTACGTCATGCATTTCGAGCGTCTGGTACACCGTGGTGAGCGCGTGGAACCCATCCTCCCGGGGCGGCCCGAGAAACAGCCCCAGGTTGATCTTCGCGTGCGAACGGACGGCGGTCGGCATATAGATTCACTCTAGCGGGGCAAAGAAGAATTTTACGGGGCCGAGACCGCAATCGTCGCGCGGCAATCGCGGACAACGGTACACAGGCAGCTTCCTATCCGATTTAACGTTGCGGATGGCCGCGCAACCCGGCCAAGTGCTTCCCTTTGGGTCTGCGGTTCCAGCCGCAACTGGCCCGGAACCGCAGACTGTTCGCTTGCCGGGAAATCCTATGCTTCTTTGTACAGCCAAGCTCCGACAATCGTGCCGACGACGACTTCGACAAGCCCTCCGGCGGTGGTGTAGAACGCCAGATGTTTCGAAAACAGGCCTGCAACGCACATGAAGGACGCATTTGGCAGAAGCGTTCCAAGAATCCACACAGCCAGTCCAGCATAGATCGCTGTTTTGACACCTGGGCCGAAGCGCGGTCGGATGGCCGCGTAGAGCCAGATGGCGACGAGCCCGCCGAGGATCCCCAGCAGATCGAATCCGATCCAGGTGTTCGCCGAGAATATGTGCTTTTCGAGCAAGTCCATATCCCGAGCCCAACGCGGCGCCAGCCAAAGGCTATCCACCGGATAGTCCAGAACATCTGCGACGACCCCGGCAACGATGCCGCCGAGAATCACTCGGCCCACATTGATTTTTCCCATGACCGCTCCTTTTCTTGAGGGATTCTTGGGGGAAGTTCGGGGGACGCGGGGAGTATACGCGCCACTTCAAGGGCGTGCAACGGGAAATCGGCATAGAAAGTGCGGGTCCCAATTTCTTCGAGTGCCGAAGAAATTGATGTAAACTCGTAATTACTCATCCAATTCGCTGGGACGTTGCCCCGGCATCTGCGGCACTTTCAAGGCGGGCCATGAACGATCGAGAGTGGAACACTTTAGTCTCTGTCATCCGCGGTGAGCATCTTCGCCCTCTACCCACAGCCTTCATCATCGACAGCCCGTGGCTACCGAGTTGGGCGGGGCATTCGATTCTGGACTACTTCACCAGCGAGCAGACTTTCCTCGACGACAACCTGAAGGCGATCAAAGCCTTTCCCGAGACGATCTTTCTGCCCGGCTTCTGGTCGGAGTACGGAATGTGTACGGAGCCCTCCGCGTTCGGCTCGGTTTCGTTGTGGGGCGAGAACGAATTTCCCTTTGCCATGAAGGTCTTGCGGTCACCCGCCGAAGTCGAGCGGCTTGCCAAGCCCGATCCGCGCAAGCATGGCCTGCTGCCCTTCGTCATCAAACGGCTCAAACACCTGCAGCCTGAGATCGAGCAGACCGGGCACAAGATCCGCTTTGCCGTGGCGCGGGGGCCGATGAACATCGCTTCGTTCCTGATGGGCGCCCCGGAGTTCCTTGAGGCGTTGAAGACCGATCCCGAGCCGATGCACCAACTGCTCAACATTGTCACGGATTTTCTGGTGGACTGGATCGCCTGCCAGCGCGAGGCATTCCCCACCATCGACGGCATCTTCTTGCTCGACGACATCGTGGGATTCGTTAGCCGCCGGGACTTCGAGACGTTCGGCCTGCCTTATCTGCAACGCGCCTTTGCGGCTGACGTCACCATAAAGTTCTTTCACTGCGATGCACGGCTGAAGGCGGCGGCGCCGCTGCTCCCGGCGACCGGGATCAATCTGCTGAACTTCGGCATTCAGCATACGGTGACGGAGATGAAGGAGTGGACGAACCACGGCATCGCGCTCGTGGGCAACATCCCGCCGCGCGACGTGTTGGCCGAAGGAACGCCGGCCGACGTGGCGCGAGCCGTGCGCGAGATGCTTGCGCCGCTCGAGGACCGCTCGCGGTTGATCGTTTCCTGCGGAGGCGGCATGTCGCCCGGCGCGCCTACCGAGAACATCCGTGCGCTGATCGAAACCGTCCAGGAAGAGACCCGCTAGCCCCCAGCCTGCGTTGGGCGCCCTGGAGTGAATTCCGGGGCGCGCAGGGTGCTATGCCGCTGGCCGCCGCTCCCCCCGGCCGCTTCAGGCCTTTGGAGCCGTGGGGAAACTAGGAACTTCCGCGGTACACTCTGCGTAGCACCCTTACAGAACCGATTCGGGGGCATCTATGCACTTCCTGATCTTCTTTGGCGCGCTCTATTTCCTTCCGGCCATCATTGCGGCAGTGCGGCACACCCATAACGCCACAGGGATTCTGCTTTTGAACATCTTCCTTGGCTGGACGGTCATCGGCTGGTTCGTCGCGCTGCTGATGGCGCTGTTTTCGATGCCTTACTACGCCTATTGCTATCGTCGCGGATGGTGACGAGGAACGCTGAACCGTCGAAGTCCGGGCTGCCGGGTCCGCGCTGGGTGCTGCGCGACTGGATTGCGGCCGGACTCCTCTTCGTCGCGACGGCGGCCGTGGTGCTTTGGCAGAACGCGCACGTCGCGGTTCTTTTCGACGCCAGCTACATCCTGAACACCGCCGAGCGCATCGCCGCCGGCCAGATGCCGTACCGAGACTTTCCTCTGCCGCACGCGCCCTTGACGTTCCTCATCCAGGCCGCGATCATTCGCCTTACCGGGCGCGTCTTCTTTCACCACGTTCTGTATGTCGCCTTCGTCGGGGGACTCGGCACAGTCCTCACATGGAGGATCGCGCTGAATGCGCTGCGGGAGCGTGTTGCCGCCGCATGGACAGTCGCGCTGCTCGTCGCCGCTCCGCTCATCTTCCTCGGAATCTACTCCATCGTGCCCAACCCCGAATACGATTGCGATTGCGGATTCTGGATTGTGGTTGCGGTGTGGTTGCTTCAGCGGCTTGACCGGACGAAGAGCGCGGCCTGCGGATTCCTCACCGGCGCGGTGCTTTGCGTGCCGCTCTTCTTCAAGCAGAACATGGGCCTACCGGTTCTCCTTGCGGCCATCGGCGCAGTTCTGCTGGTGCTGGCGGCGAAAGCGTTCCGCCGTGCGCAAACGGCTGCCGATCTGCCTGGGACTCGAACGCTGCTCTCTGTACTGGCTGGCGCCGGCGCTACTCTCTTTGCTGCTGTGCTGACGTTGCACTGGACCGCGGGGCTCGGGAACTACTTTCACTGGACGATCGAGTATGCCGGGCAGCGCCGCATGCCCGGATTCAGCCTCATGCTCGGCGTCTATCGCGATCCGACGCTGCTGTGGACAGTGCCTTGCGTCGCCGCAGCACTGGTTCTCCTGCGCACCCCCATCGGAAAGCGTCTCTGGGCCCGCGTTGCGGCGTTCGCTTTGCTTGCCGCGCCGTTCCTCTTCACGCTCGCGTCGTTGCGGATCTACGACGATGCCGACGAGCGCGGCGACAGCCTTCTGGCGCTCTGGCCGCTCCTTTTGTTGCTCGCAGCGGCGCTGGCGGTGGCGAATCTTCTCAGATGGCGGCGCCCGCCATCTGTAGGCGCGTTCTTACCACTGATTCTGCTCGCCGCCATTCACGGCACGTTCATGTCGCAGCAGCTTTGGGGATCGACGTACGGCATCTGGCCGTTGCTCGTGTTGTTGTTGGTGGAACTGCTTGCATTCCTCGGCCGGTTCTCAGCTCACGCCGCCTCGCGGTGGTTCGTACCGTCGCTCGCAGGGCTCGTCTCGATCACACTGATCGTTTGCGGAGGGTTTTATGCAGCCAGCGAGGAGCGGCTTTCGTACGCGTATCTTCCGGATGAGCCGCCAGCGCATTCCACGTTCCCGGAGCTCGCCGGTCTCTCCACACCGGGACCGTACCTGCAGGAGATCGACGAGCTTCTGCGTTACGCCCAGGCCCACATTCCCGCCGAGGACGGCATCGTCCTGATCCCGGGCGAGGAGCCATTCTACTTTGCTACAGGCCGCGTGCCGCGCTTCCCGGTGGCGTTCTTCGATCCGACCATCGATCCATACTCGCCGGCGGAGACTGCTTCGCTGGTGCGCTCGCGGAACATCCGCTGGTTGATCGTGAAGCGCGATGTGCAGACGAAGGAAGACCCCACGCCTGACCGTGACGTGCTGATGCGGCTGCTGATGCAGGAGTTCGCGCCGGCGGCGCATTTGCGCGGGTACGATGTGTACCACCGCTGACACCGCGCAATACGCCTACGTATTCTTCTTCGCCCGGCCGGACCGCTTGAGCTGATCCCAGTCCTTCTCAGTCTGGTCGGCGTAGGCGACGGCGAAATCGGCAATCGCCTCGGCGAAGGCCTCGCCGTTGCCAATGTAGCCCGCGATTACTAGCGAATCGCCGGAGCGGGCGTGGCCGCGGGCGAGCAGCTCGCCGCAAACCTCGGCGTAGGCCTTCAGATTCGCTCCTGCCAGGTCCTCGATCTCGATCGATCCCTTGTGGTCGTTGAGTTGCCGCACCAGGTACTGGCGGCTGCCGATGTGCGTCCAGCCCAGGAACGGATCGGTCTGGATCTGCATGAAGCGCTGGCCCTCGGCCACACGCTGCCCGTTGTGCGCGGGGGGGCGCGCGTCGGGCAGGTACGATGCGTAGGCCGATGCTGGCTCCTCCTTGATTTGGAGGAAGAGCGGATCGCCGGGGCCGTTGCCTTCGAGATAAATGCAATAGTCGCGCAGCCCCACGGAACCGTTGCCCACGACCTTGAACGCCACGTTGAGAGGCCGGTAGAAATCGAGCAGGTGTTGCCGCTGCGGCTCCAGCATCTCCCGGTAAGGCCCGAGCGATGCCAGCACCGCCGCGGCGCGCGAGCCGGTAACGCGCCTGAGCATGGGCTTCGATTCGCGGAAGCGCCGCCGGGCGCCCGGCCGCGAGGAAGCCGGAACGGTGAGCTGCTCGAGCGTGTGTTGGGGCGTGGCGCGCTCGGCCTTTGCGAGCGCCGCGTGCACTGGCCGCGCCAGGTCGATACGGTGCACCTGATAGCGGTTCACCTCGACTCGCGGCAGGCGGGCAAACGCGTAC
>JBEKUS010000057.1:0-25438 GCA_049514795.1 Occallatibacter sp. | reverse complement strand
AGAGTTGCTGCACCCAGAAGCCACTGAGGCGAAGTGGCTCTTTCCTTAAGAAAGAGCCACCTTGAACCACGCTCGCTATGGCACATTAACTCTGGAACCGCTCTAACCGCTCTATCGCAAAAGGAGACCAATGAAAAAGACTGCGATCGTTCTTGCGCTTCTGGCTTCAGGAATCTGTTGCGCGCAACCGCCCGCCGACTGCAAGCCATCTTCGCTCAATATTCCGGGAGCTCCGTACCCCTGTGTGTTTCCCGATCATCGCGCCATGTTCCGTGTGTCGGCGCCGGATGCTCAAAAGGTGCAGGTCCGCGTTGGCGCCGGATTCGATATGGCGAAAACGGCAGACGGCCTCTGGTACGTCACGACGACTCCGCTCGTCGAAGGATTTCATTACTACATGATCAACCTCGACGGCTCCAGCGTGTCCGATCCGGCTACCGCGACGTTCTTCGGCAGCGGAGAATGGAGCAGCGCCATCGAGATTCCGGCGGCCGACGCCGACTTCTACAGCCATAAGGACGTTCCCCACGGCGTCGTGCGCGTTCAGTGGTACTTCTCCACGGTGACGCAACAGTGGCGCCGCGCGATGATCTACACTCCTCCCGATTACGACACAAACACCAAGGCGCGTTATCCGGTTCTCTACTTGCTTCACGGCTGGGGAGAAAACGAACTGGGTTGGACCTTCCAGGGACATGTGGATCAGATCATGGATAACCTGATTGCCGCGGGCAAGGCCAAGCCCATGCTGATCGTCATGGACAATCTCAACGCCGTCAAGCCGGGCGAGGATGGTTCGATCTACAACGCGCGCGGCGTGCTGACACAGGCGGTGCCTGAGCCTCAGCCGCCCCTGGGTGGAGGGCCGGGAGCCGGTCCCGGTGGACAGCGCCCGGCGGCCGGGACTGTTCCGCCTCCACGCCGTCCGATGTTCAAGTTGAGCACGACTTTTACCGAGATGATGTTCGCCGACCTGATTCCGATGGTCGAGAAGAATTTGAGGGTCGCGCCGGGCCGCGAAAACCGCGCAATGGCCGGACTGTCGATGGGCGGCATGCAAACCTTCACCACCGGACTTCAGAATCTCGACAAGTTCGCCTATCTGGGCGGCTTCAGCGGCAATTGCGGCTTCTTCGGCGGCCCGTTCGACCCCAAGACGAGCTGCGGTGGCGCCTTTGCCGATGCTGCGGCCTTCAATAGCAAGGTCAAGGTGCTGTTCCTCTCCACGGGCTCCGTCGAAGGGCCACGCGTGAAGGAATTCAGCGATGCTCTGACACAGGCCGGCATCAAGAACGTCTACTTCGAGTCTCCCGGCACCGCGCATGAATGGCTGTCGTGGCGGCGTGCCTTTGCTGACTTCGCTCCTAGACTCTTCAGATAAGTCCGCTTCAACCGGATTCCGAACGCCCGGCGACGATCGCGCCTTCCGCCGTTGCGTTCGGAATTCGTTTCTTCCGGCTGTCGTGCCGATCGACAGCGGTCTCGAGCGGTGTCGAAATGGCTTATCCGCATTCGCGGCAGCCGGGTCGTCGCGACCCGGAGGAGCGACGAGCTTGAAGATAGCCGTCCTCGGGTGCAGTATTTCCGATACCGCTCTAATGCGCCCGGCCGGGTAGAACGAAGTGCTCCGCACAGCGCGGCTCGTAGGCGTCGCCGGGTATCTTGATCGGGCTGTCGAAGGGCGCAGGCTTGCCGTCGATGAGCCGCTGCGAGTAGAGCGCCCGCGCGCCGCAGTTGCAGTACGCCATGCACTCGGTGATGCTGCCGCCGTAGGCGTTCACCAGCCACGTCAGGTTCAACATCTCGCCGAAGGGCAACGCGCGAAAGTCCAGATCGAGCCCGGCGACCAGCACGTCGTGGCCCGCGTCGAGCAGGTATTTGACGAAAAGAAAAAGCTGATCCACGAACTGGCCCTCGTCGATGGCGATGCACTCCACGCGCTTGCCGATCTCCTGCTCCGTGGCGCGAATCGCGCGCAGCACCTCCCACGGGTCGGTGGATTTGAATTCCACGGCACTCATCTTGCCGCCCCCATTGGGGTTGCGGCTCTCCACCACGCCGGGGCCGCCCTTGGTGTCGTCGCTGGGCTTCAGCACCATGACGTACTGCTTCGCGTACTGGCGGCGCATGTCGGCGCGGCGCAGCAGTTCCGCGGTCTTATTGCTGCGCATCGGTCCCATCATCAGTTCGAGCTTGCCTTGCACGGGGGGCTCTCCTTGCCTCCAAAAAGAGCGGCGCTGCGATTCTCGGCGTGCGCTGCTTCCGGCTTCTCATCATAACGCGGCGATGCACCCGGAGACCGGCGCCGATCCGTCGCGTTTTTCCACGCTGTCTGGAAAACCGCGCTGCTGCCCGCGGAATCCCTAGCGTCCGGCCCGCACAACCGCGTCCACGGCAGCTTTCATCACGCCGCAGCCCTCGAAGAAGTGCACTAGGCTCGCGGTGAGCGGCGCGGGCGGGGTCCGGTCTCCGTCCACCGATCGTGCGGCAGGAGCCGCTTCGGGGAGAGGCGGGCCGGCGAACCGCGTTGCCCCGCCGACCTGCGCGTCGAGGATCAGCGAAGCCAAGTTGCGCGCGAGCGGCAGCGGAAAGCTCTCCGTAACGAAGACCATCTTGCCGCGAGTGGTGATCGCGGCCGGGCCTTCGTTGGTCGAGTAGATCTGCTCGACCGAACCGTCGTCGGACGGGCCGGACACGGTTTCCAGGTGGACGCCGGAGTACTTGCGCCCCAGGTTCCGCGCGTAGAGCTTGGCGAACACCTCGGCCGAGTCGGCGTTTCTCCACACCGAGAGATAGAAGAGGCCGATGGATTTGGTGCTGGCCAGCTCGGCGGGGGTTTTGGCGCTGCGCGATTGGCCGGCCCAGTAGAGGCCGCCGTCCCATGCGGGAGTCAAGTCGTTGGCCGCATCGTCGCCGCCCAGCAGTTCGGTGATGATGTGCACGTCGAGCTCGCCGATCTGGCCGATGTCGTAGGGCGTATAGAGCGGATCGACGAGAGGATGAATGTCGGGCAGCAGGGGAATGGCGGGAATCCGCTTCTGCTCGTACATACGCGGGTTGATGATCTCCCAACTCGAGGTTGGCGGGCGGTCCAGCGTGCCGGCGAAGGCCGCCGGCTGGCCCTGATCCATCCACACATCCTGCTCGAAGCTCAAGCCCTCGCGATAAGGGAACAGCATCGACTCGGAAAGCAGCAGGGGCGCGCGCGCCATCACCGGCGAGTCTTCGCTGGAGTTCATCTGCGACCGGACCTCGTCGAGAACCTCGGGATCCTTGACGATGCTCTTGCCGAGCGGTTTGAGGATGTAGTCCATCATCACCGCCGTAGCCTGGCCTTCGGCCACGGCGTCGCGCGCGGTGTCCATCTCGTCGCGGGCCAGGTGATCCTCGTCGCCGGCCGCGTCGTGCGAGACGTCGATGGGCGTCTGGTCGTCCCATTTCTCGAGATCGCAGTGCTGGTCCTGCAGCGCATGGGTCAGTTCGTGCGCCATCACCGGCTTCTGCTCTTCCGGGTCCACCCAGTCGAGCAGGTTCACGGTCTTGGTCTTGGAATCGTAGTAGGCTTCGATCTGCTCCTTCAGAAGCGCGAGCAGAAAGGGCTTCAGTTCGAAGTCGCGGTCCAGCAGCCCGAACTTCTTGAGCACGACCTCGTCGCGCTGCAGGCGCTTGGCATCCTCGTCCTCGTTGAGTTTCTCATCGAGGTAGCTTTCCACGGCGGCTTGCGTGGTGAGCTGGCGCTTGACGGTGCTCTTGACCGGCAGCCCGGTGTCGTCGGAGGAGAACCGGATCAGCTCGTCGACCAGCGCGAAGAGTTGCTTGGCCTGTTCCGGGGTGATGCGAGCGGTGGATTTCGGGTGATGGGTGCTGTGGGAGGCGGCAGGGCTCGCGCCGTCAACGGCCAGGCTGGAGGCGGAAGGCGCGGCGCCTTGCTGCGTCTGGGCCGCTGCTGCCGCCAGGCAGAGCAGCAGGGCGAGGATTCCCCAGCGCTTGATCCCTGCCGTCTTGGCTTGCCGATGCCCCATCGATACCTCCGTGGAACCCCCTTGCCCGCGGCTTGCCGGGCCTGAGTCCCGGCCTCCCGCTTCAAGGCTATAATCAGGATGCGGTTCCGCGCCAAGCACTCCGGAAAAAAGGGGCGCCGGACCGCGGAAATACTTCCCATGCCTGAGTCCGATCTCGCCGCAAACGTGCAGGCCACCGCGGTGGCCGCTTGGCAGGAATCCGCGCGCACACCGCATCGGCTGACCGTCTACCGCGGAGCATTGACCCCGCAGAAGTTGGACGCGCCGGAAGTGGAAATAGCGGCGCTGGCCTCCGGAGCCGCCATCCACGATCTGGGCTGGATGCGCCGGGTGGCCGTCCGCGGCGCCGACCGCTTCCGCTGGCTCAGCGGAATGGTCACCAACACCGTCAACGACCTCTTCCCCAACACCGGCGCGTGGAACTTCGTCCTCGACGTTCAGGGCCACATCCAGGGCGACCTGACGGTTTGGCGCGGCAGCGAGGAGCTTTCGCCCCAGCGGCGAAGCCCATCGGGGCCGGGATCTCAGGAAGGCGACCGCCTGCTGGGCACGCCGTTTTCCGGCGAATCGGGCCTCGATCTGGAGATCGCGGCCGATCAAATCGACAAGTTGCTGGCCCACCTCAACAAGTTCATCGTCATGGACGACGTGGAGCTGGTGCCGTTGGGCGAGGAACAGGTCGGCGAGACCGGCTCGGAGACGGCCATCGGCGTTACCGGTCCTCTAGCCGGGGAGGTGCTGGAACGCGTCGGTTTGCCGGTCGTCGCCAGCCCCATGGCGGGCGTCAGCGTGGAGTGGAACGGCTGGGACGTGAGGATTCTCCGCGTCCACGGCGTACTGGCCCAGCACTACGAGTTCTGGCTGCCCTCCGCGGGCTTGGCGAAGCTCTGGTCGTGCCTGCGCACCGGCGGAGCCACGCCAGTGGGCTGCGCTTCGCTCGAAGCCTTCCGCATCGCCGAGGGTATCCCCGCCTACGGCATCGACATCGCCGAGCGCGACCTGCCGCAGGAGACCGCGCAGAGCCGCGCGCTCCACTTCGCCAAGGGCTGCTACCTGGGCCAGGAGATTGTCGAGCGCATCCACTCGCGCGGCAATGTGCACAGGCATCTCCGTCCGCTGGAACTGGCGGGTCCTGCGCCTTCGGCAGGCGCGGAATTGACTCTCGACGACGGATCGGTTGCCGGGCAGATCACCAGCGCGGCCGTGCTGCCGCTTGCCGGCGGCAGCCGCGTCGTCGCTCTGGGTATGATCCGCAGCGAGGCCGAGGAGCGCGGTTCGGCGTTCCGCTACAAAGCTGGCGATCGCGAAGGAACCGCGCGCATTCTCGAAGCGCCGCCGAGTTTTGCCAATAGTTGGCAATCCCGCTAGCATAGAGGAAGAGCGGAGAAAAGGAATGCCGACGCGCAATATCAACCTCACTCCACGGATGCATAGGTTCGTCGACGCCAAGATCAGAAGCGGCCGGTATGCCAATGCGAGCGAGGTGGTTCGCGCCGGTCTCAGGGCGCTCGAACAGGGGGAAAGAGAGGATCGGGCCAAGTTAGAAGCCCTGCGTTCCGCCGTCTTGGCGGGCGAAGAGAGCGGGGTTGCGGAGGGAGACGTGATCGGCGAGATTCGCGAGCGGATTCGCAGGCGGGCACTGGCGACAGGGAGAGCTTGATCCTTGCCCGCATATCGGCTGTCCAGACTCGCAAGACTCGATTTGATCGAAATTACCGACTATACCGTCGACGCCTGGGGCTCGACACAAGCTAACCGCTATCTCGATGGCCTGGACAGCTGCTTTCGACAGTTGTCCCGAACTCCGGGGATCGGCAGACCGTGCGATCGAATTCGTGGAGGATACCGCCGGATGGAGTACGAGAAGCACGTCATCATTTACCGGGCGGAAGGGGACTGTATCTTCGTCTCCCGAATTCTGCACCAGCGCATGCTTCCCAGCAGGCACTTGATTGAAGATGACTGACGGGCGTCGAGGCATCGCTGCTTGATCGACGCAGAGAACGAGCGGGATTTGAGCGGGTTCCGCCGCCACGAATGCGAGACTGAAAGCTATGAGCGACACACCGAAGTTCGAAGTGATCGACCGTCGCAAGATCAAGGCGGAAGAAGAGAAAGAGACCGCGCAGTCAGCGACGCCGAAGCCGGCGGAGCCCGTACCGGCGGCGCCGGCCGAGCCCAAGCCCGGCCCGCGGCTGGTTGTGAACGAACCCGAGCGCGGACCCGGGCCGCAGCCTGGTTCCGCAGCCGACGAGCCCGGCCTCGCCGGAGAACTGCCGCCGGCCCCCTCCGCCGACGAAAGCCGCGAACAGAAGGCCGCCTACGACGCCTCCGCGCAGCGGCTAGAGGACATGATTCGCGCGCAGAACCCCGCCATCGGCCCGCAGCCGCCAGTGGCCTTCGAGCACCTGGCCCAGCAGCTTTACCTGACCGCCATGCTGCAGATGGGCGCAGGCACGCAGGAGGGCCAGCGACCGCGCGTCGACATCGTGGGCGCCCGCACCACCATCGATCTGATGGGGATTCTGGCCGAGAAGACCCGCGGCAACCTGAACTCCGCCGAGGATCGCATGTTGCAGTCGGTTCTGTTCGAGGTGCGTATGGCGTTCCTGGAACTGACCGGCATGATGAGCATGCCCAACGTGCCGCCGCCTCCGCCGGCGAAGAAGTGAAAGAGCTACTGGCCGCTAGCTCCTAGCTTCTGACCGGGTTCTCGCGATGATGGCGTCAGGCTCGTGCTTTCGCGCCGGTTTTTTGGATCGGGCGACAACTCGGCAGCTCAGCCGAAAAGTTCAGCCTTCTAGCTCCAGGCTGGAAGCTGGAAGCTAGGAGCTAGAAGCTTTTCCATGCAAGCTACGCTCACATTCCTGGGTACAGGCACCTCGATGGGGGTTCCCACGCTGGCGTGCGCGTGCCCGGTGTGCACGTCGCCCGATCCGCACGACCGCAGGCTGCGGCCCTCGGTGCTGCTGCGCTGGACGGAGCATCCCGGCGCCTCCGATCCGGGCGCCAGTCACGGCCCCAATGGCGGCATCGACCGCGCCGTCGTCGTCGATACCGGCCCCGACTTCCGCGAGCAGGCATTGCGCGCGCGCCTCACACATGTCGATGCGGTCTTCTACACCCATCCGCACGCCGACCACATCCTGGGCATGGACGATCTGAGGCCGCTGAGCTTCATCGCCCTGAAGCGCGGCGGGCCCATTCCTCTCTACGCCGACCGGCGGACAGCCGCGGCCCTGGAGCGCAGCTTCTCCTACACCTTCTCGCCCGGCGCCACCTATCCCACGCGGGCGCGCGTCGAGCTCAAGCCGCTCGCCGGGCGCAACGCGGTCCACGGCGTCGAGTTCGTGCGCATTCCCCTGCTGCACGGCGATTTGCCCATCTGCGGCTTCCGCTTCGGCAACGCAGCGTACTTGACCGACGTGAGCGCGATTCCAGATTCGAGCTTCGCGCTCCTCGAAGGCGTCGAGGTGCTGGCGCTCTCGGCGCTGCGTCACACGCCCCACCCCGCTCACTCCACGGTCGAGCAGTCCATCGCCTGGGCGCGGCGCATTGGAGCGCGGCAAACCTGGTTCACGCACGTCGCCCACGAGCTGGGCCACGAAGAGACCAACCGCAGCCTGCCCAAAGACATCCGGCTGGCCCACGACGGGCTGACCGTGCCGGTGACGCTATGAGCCGCGCAGGGTCGAGCGATGTTCCGGGGACCGTTCCGCGTACGAGCGCCCTCGCCGTCTTCCGCTCTCTCGCCGAGATCCCCGCGGACTTCGGCCCAACGGTGGCCGCCGTGGGCAACTTCGACGGCGTACATCTCGGCCATCGCGAGATTCTTGCGGCCGTTGCCGCCGAAGCGCAAAGCTCAAACGCGCGCGCAGTCGCCGTCACATTCGATCCGCACCCCGAACAATTCCTGCGCCCGGCCGGGGCGCCGCGCCTCATCACGCCCTTGCCCGAGCGCCTGCGCCTGCTCGCTGAAACCGGAATCGACGCCGCGCTCGTACTCCCCTTCGACGCGGCTCTCGCCCATCTCCCGGCGCGCGAGTTCGCCCAGCGGATTCTCGCTTCCGCGCTCGCCGCGCGCAGCGTCCACGAAGGCCGGAACTTCCGCTTCGGCCGCGGCGCCTCCGCCGACGTGGCCGATCTGACAGCGATGGGCAAGGAACTCGGCTTCGTGGTTCGCGTCCACGACGCGATCCGCGTGCGCGGGATTGAGGTATCGAGCTCGGCGATTCGCGCGCTGGTCGCCGCGGGCGAAGTGCGCCGCGCGCGCTGGATGCTGGGCCGGCCCTTCGCCGTTCTTTCCGCGCCTGTGCGGGGGCGCGGCATCGGCACGCGCCTCGTGGTTCCCACCGTCAACCTTGCGTCCTACGACGGTCTCCTGCCGGCCTTCGGCGTCTATGTCACGCGCCTCAAGGTGAACGGCCGCTCCTTCGAGGCCGTCACCAACGTCGGCAACCGGCCCACCTTCGGCGAAACCTCCTTCGCCGTCGAGTCGCATATCCTCGACTTCGAGCCGATCGATCTGACCGACGACACGCCGATTGAATTGGAGTTTTTGTCGCGCCTGCGCGGAGAGAAGACCTGGCCCTCGCCCGAGGCGCTCAAGGCGCAAATCCTCAAGGACGTTGCGCGCGCGAAGCGGTGCTTCGAGCGGTTGAGCTCGCGTTGAGCGCTGAGGTTCGCGACTTGGGCGTTTCGCCGGCGGCTCTGTCCGCCGTCGCATCCGCCTCGTCCCCCGGGAACTGCTCGTCGTCCTTGCCCGCAATCGCCGCCTTCATAAACTCGATCCAGATGGGCAGCGCGACCGCGGCGCCTGTCTCCTTCTTGCCCAGCGATTCGCTGTTGTCGTAACCCACCCAGACGCCGCAGGTCACCGACGGCGAGAAGCCCAGGAACCACGCATCGGTAAAGTCGCTGGTCGTTCCCGTCTTGCCGCCCAACGGGTGTTTCAACTGCGCCGCCGCGGCCCCGGTGCCGTGCTGCGTCACGCCCTTCAGCAGAAGCATCATGGTGCGTGCCGTCTGCTGATCGATGACTTCGTCGACATCCGGCGGGTCCTGCAACAGCGTCATGCCGTCGGCGTTCGACACCTTGCGGATCAGGTGCGGCGCCACGCGGACGCCGTCGTTGGGGAACACCGAATACGACGCCACCTGCTCCTCGAGCGTGATCTCCACCGCGCCGATCGCCACCGGCAGATACGGAGGAATGTTCGACGTCACGCCGAAGCGATGCGCCGTGTCGATCACCTTGTGAATCCCCACTCGCGCCGCCAGCTTGATTGCCGGAACGTTGCGCGACTGGGCGAAAGCGTTGGCGATGGTCATCGCGCCCTTGTAGTCGTTCTCGTAGTTATGGGGCGCGTAGTCGCCGAAGCGCACCGGCGCGTCGACGATGATGTCGGTGGGCTTCACGCCGTCCTCCACCGCCGCCGTGTAGACGTAGGGCTTGAAGCTGGAACCGGTCTGGCGCTCGGCCTGCGTGGCACGGTTGAAGACCGAAAGCGCGTAGTCGCGCCCGCCCACCATCGCCAGCACGTCGCCGCTCGAGTTGTCGATGGCCATGAGCGAGCCCTGCGCGCCGGAGTCCTGCTCCAGCGATGCCCGCCGCGGGCCGTTCCCTTGAGCCGCGCTCAACTTCACATAGACGATGTCGCCCGGCTTGGCCAGCGCATCGCCCGAGCGCACGCCGGTCCACTGCCAATCCGCGGGCTGAAGAACGATTTCCGATCCGGGCTGGTTGGCCGGACCGGCGCGCACATCGATCTCCCGTGGGCCCGCGCGCGTGACCATCGCATGCACGTAGCCGCCGGGCGCTGCAACGACCGCCCAGTCGGGATGCCGGTAGTCGTCGAGCGTCGCGCCGTCGGCCGGCACATTGTCGAGCTTGCCGGTCCATCCGCGGCGCCGCTCGTACGTGGCCAGGCCGTCGAGCAATGCGTGATTGGCCACCTTCTGCAGGTCCAGGTCGAGCGTCGTATCCACGCGCAGGCCCGCTTCGTGCACCTCCTCGGTGCCGAAGTGCTTCTCCAACTCACGGCGAACCTCCTCCTGAAACCAGGGAGCCACGGAGCCTTTGGGCTGCGCGAGGTTCAGCCCCAACGGAGCTTTGCGTGCCTGCTCGGCCTGGGCGTGCGTGATCGCGCCGTCCGACTCCATCTCGCTCAGCACCAGGTTGCGGCGGCGCAGTGCGCGGTCGGGATTCAGGATGGGCGAGAACGCCGTCGGTCCCTTGGGCAGCCCGGCCAGCAGCGCCGCCTCGGTCAAATTCAGGTCCTTGGCGTGCTTCGAGAAGAAATACTCCGACGCCGCTTCGAAGCCATAGTTCCCGCTGCCCATGTAAATCTGGTTCCCGTAGAGCGTGAAGATCTGCTCCTTGGTGAAAGTGCGCTCGATCTGGATGGCGAGATAGGCTTCCTGTATCTTTCGCTTCGCGTTGCGGTCGGGAGAGAGAAAGAGGTCGCGCGCCAGTTGCATGGTCAGCGTGGAAGCCCCCTGGGCGCGGCCGTGGTTGCGGATGTCGTGCCACGCGGCGCCGGCCACGCGAAAGACGTTGATGCCCCAGTGCGACTCGAAGTTCTTGTCCTCGATCGAGATCACGGCCTGCCGCAGCACGGGCGCGAAGTCGTCGTAGCCCACCACCACGCGGCGCTGCAACGCGAAGGAGCCGATCACGTGGCCCTTGCGGTCGTAGAGGTCGGTCATCGTCGATGGGCGGTACCGCTCCAGGTCCTGAATCTGCGGCAGATCGACGGAGTAGACTAGAGTTAGCCCGGCCAGCGACCCCGTAATCGCGGCCAGCAGCACCAGAGCCGCGATCGCCGAGCGGCCCGCCAGCTTGCGGCGGCGCATGGGCAGCGGCGGCGAAACGGCATAGCGCCGGCGGGCTCGTTCGCGCTCCAGCACGCGGTCGAGAACGCGTTCGATTTCACGATCCTCCGCATCGTCCGCCGCAGGTGGTTCGCTGCGCGGCTTGCGGGGCAGGTTTGAAGTGGCAGCCAAGGAGGTCCCGTCTCGCGGGCGTATCTCGCGCGGAAAGCGCGGACGAACGCCTCAGTTCAAGGCTAGCACCGGAAGAATTCGAAGAATGTGACCCGAAAGTGCCATCGCACCACACCGTGCATGGGTGGGAAAAACTCCCCCGATCGCGCGAAAAATGCGATCTTCCGGGCCGGTCGGATCAGCCGTTCTTCGCCTTCAGCAGCGCCAGCGCCCGGTTCAGCGGCTCATCGCCGTTCGAGGGCGGCATCGGCTCGCCATCGTCCGCCGGCGAAGCCACCACGACATTCGGGGTCACGGCTTCGTCCTGGATCTTCTTGCCCGCCGGGTCCTCGTACTTGGCTACGGTCAGCATCAGCGCCGCGCCGTCGGGCAGGTCGAGAGTCTTCTGCACCGTGCCTTCGCCGAAGGTGCGCTCGCCCACCACGTCGCCGCGCTTCAGTCCTTCGATGGCCGCTGCGGTGAGCTCCGGCGCGCCATAGGTGCCGCGGTTCACCAGCACGGCGACCGGCGCATCGGTCACGCATTGCGCGGGATCGGCAGTGAAGGTCTGCGCGGGAAACTTCTGGCCCTCCAGCGTGCCCAGCGTTCCTTGCTTGATGAAGAGATTCGCCAGCCGCAAGCCCAGTTTCGGGTCGTCGCCCGTGGTGTCGCGCAGGTCGAGCAGGATCTTGCGCCCCTTGCCCGCGCCCTTGATGCGGACCGAGAGGTCATCGATGCGGGCCGCGGTGAGCAGGCCTGGCTTCAGATACAGAATCGTGGCGTTCTCGTAGAACTGCTCGCCCAGCGGCGGCGCCGCGACCACAGTCCGAGTCAGTGTCATCTTGTCCGGATCGGGCTTGAACGGCCGCACCACGGTCACCGTGACCGTGGTCCCGGGCTTGCCCGTCAGCATGAAGCGGATCACCGCCAGCGGAAGGTCGTGGGTCGATCGGCCTTCGATCAGGTCGATCACGTCGCCGTCGCGCAGATGCTCCTGGTCAGCCGGCGAGCCGGGCACGACGTTCACCACCGTCGCGTAGCCAAAGCGCTTCGAGATCGTCAACCCCACGTGAGCGTTGTCGGTGGAGGGGCGGTCCTTGTATTCCTTGTACTCGGCTGCACTCAGGTAGCTCGAATCCGGATCCAGCGAGTCGAGCAGGCCATGGAGCGCGCCGTTGGTCACATCGCCCATCTTTGGATCGGTTACGTAGTAGTTCTGGATCTTGCGCAGAACGTCGGCATAGACGCCCACCTGCTGGTAGGCTCCATCCTGCTGGCCGCTGGCGCGAACGCCCAGCCATCCGGCTTCGCCGAAAACGTAGCCCAGGCCCAGTGCGGCAACAATCACAAAGGCAACCGCAAACACGAGACGCTGAAAGAATCGATGCACACACACCACCGTGCGAGCCCCTAGGGAAGCGGCGGCTGCGCACACTCTATAGACGCAATGATACCCCAAACCGTCCTTCACCGGGCTGACGCCGCCGCGGAAGAACCGAATCACCAATAAGTTGCAGAGAGCAATCGGGACGGAGCCTATCGTCCTCGCTGCGCCCGTCAACCGGGAATCGCGAACCGGATGGTCAGGCGATTGCCGTCCTTGAGCCGCTCGTAGTCCAGGCTGCCGGCAAACTTGTGCAGCAGGCGAATCCCCTGGCCTCCGGGACACAGCTCGCCGAGCGACGCCGGGACGGCCGCCTTCTCGACCGGCGAAGGTTCCAGCGGATCGAACGGCGGAGCCTCGTCCTCGACGACGAATGCGATCTGGCGAACTCCGCCAGCCAGCCGTTCCTCCCTGCAGTCCACGGTGACTGAGCGGCCCGGTTCGCCTCCGTAGCCGTGCCGAACCACATTCGAAACCGCCTCTTCCAGGCAGAGCTGAATGGCGAACCGCGCGTCCGGCGGAATCGCGTGCTCGGTTGACACCGCCTCGACCCACGGCCAGAGCAGGGCCAGGTCGCCGAGCTTGCTCCGGAGCGTGAGCCGATGCGCGGGCCTCACTGTGTCTTCTGCGGGCATGGTTGCCGCCAGACCTTGGTTCAGGCTCACTGCAGCGCGGCCAGAGCAGCGGCCAGATCGTGCTGAATGGGCAGCATGGAGTCGATTCCGCTGGTCTTCAGAACCGATGCCACCATCTCGGTGGGCGCGAACAGCACAACCTTGCCGCCGCGGCTGTGCACCGCCCGCGCGGGAATCACGATGGAGCGCAACCCCATCGAACCAAGAAACGAAACTTTCTGCAAGTCGATGAGCAGCTTCCTGGCGCTGCCCGCGATCAGATTCATCTTCAGGTCCACCACTGCGGCGCCGGCAATGTCCATCCGGCCATCCAGCTCGACCCTGGTCACGCCGCCGTCCAACTCCTGCGTGGAGATTTGCATTGCGTTCTTCCTTTTCATGTTGGGGAATTCCGGGGATCTTACGCGGCTGCAGCGCCAGTGCCCGGGCGCAGCCAGCCCGCTCTAACGTGATGGTACCGGTCGAATGTGACAGTCCTGTTACAGGCCCCGAGCCGCTCTAGAAGTTCAAAAAGCCGGAGGAGAACGAAGCGAAAAGCTGTGCATCCTTGCCGATCGGCAGCGTGACCTTTGCCTGCGCCTTGCCCTTTTCCATCATCTGGAGCTTAAGGGTCTTCTGCTTCTTCGCCTTGAAGTCGTCGCTCACGATGTTCGAGTCCCACTCCTGCCCGGCGCTCCTCAGCGACACGCGGAACGTCTGCACCCCGGCCGGAACATACAGATTGTCCAGGCTCGTGCCGTCGCCGGTCACGAACTGCAGGTACGGCTGCCGATTCATGTTGATGGTGAACGCAAGCCCGTTGGGGAATCTGCTCACGTCGATCTTCAGCTTGGCGTTCTGGTTCGGATCGGCCTTGCGCGGATCGAACCCCGGTGCGGGGGTGCTCGCTGCCGGCTGCGCGCCGGCGGGCGGTTGGGGAGTTGTCCCAGGCTTGGCCGCGGGTGCAGGCGTTGCCGGCGCCGCCGGCTGCGGTGTTCCAGATGCCGGCTTGGCGGGCGAGGGCTTTGCAGCGGGAGTTGCCGCCGCTCCGGCCGGAGCCGCCGCCGGTTGGCCTTGAACGGTAGGAATAGCCGTCTCCGGCTGTACGGCGGGCGCCGCCGGTTGCGGCGCGGGGGCGGTGGCCGTCTGTTGCGGCGCCGGCGCGGCCTGCTTGTGATGCTGAAACCAGAACCATCCGCCCGCGGCGATGACCGCCAACCCCGCCACCGACAAAAGCGCCACGCCAAGAACGGACTCGGCCCGCGCCGGCTTGGCCGCCTTCTTCGCCGTGGCCTGGGCGCCGGACGCAACCGCCCCCGCCTGTCCCGGCTGCAGCGATGTCGCCAGGGACGCCGCGCTGAATCCCGGCGGGATGCTCGACGGGGTGGCCGCCGGTCCCAGCGTCAGGTCGGACCCGGCTGCGGGCGCGGCCATCGATTGCATCACCGAAGGTGTGGCGCCGGTCCGCAGCGCCGCCAGATCCTGAGCCAGCTCTTCGCCCGTCTGATAGCGGTCCGCGGGGCTCTTGGCCAGAGCCTTCAGAATCACCGCCTCCATCCGCGCCGGAATCGCCGGGTTCAGCCGCGACGGTGGAATCGGCTCCGTGTGCACTACCTTGTAGCTGACGGCGGTCATCGTCTCGCCGGGGAACGGCTGCTCGCCGGTGGCCAGCGCATACAGAATCACCCCCAGCGAGAACAGGTCCGCGCGGCCGTCGATCGGCGCGCCCGTAAACTGCTCCGGCGGCATGAACGACGGCGTCCCCAGCATCTGCCCCGTCGTCGTGAGCTCGCTCGCCATCAGCTTTGCGATGCCGAAGTCCGTGATCCGCGGCCGCTCGCTGCCGTACACCTCGCGCGAGGTCATCAGGATATTCGCGGGCTTGATGTCGCGGTGAATCACGCCCTGCCGGTGCGCGTAGCCCAGCGCCTCGGCGATCTGCTGGCCGATCTCGCACGCGCGGTCCAGCGTGTAGCGCTCGCCTTTCTTGATGACGTCGTTTAGCGTCCGCCCGTCCACGTATTCCATCACCAGGAACGGCGCGCCTTCGTGCTCGCCTACGTCGAACACCGGCACGATCCCGGGGTGCGCCAGCACGCCCGACGCCCGCGCCTCGCGCTTGAATCGCGCGCGGTACTCCTCGCTTTGCGCGCCTTCGAGCGCCGTGGAATGAATAGTTTTGATGGCGACTATCCGGCCGACAATGGGGTCGCGCGCCTTGAACACGCTGCCCATCGCGCCCCGGCCCAACTCCTCTTGAATCTCATACCGGCCAATCGTTTCGGGGAAGTTCATGCAGTGGATTGTACCAATCCTGTCTTGGGTTCAGTCCTTATCTGGTTGACGAATCAAACGGGGAGAACGACTCAATCGCTGATTGCCCACAGCCGCAGCCGAAAGCCAACATGGAATCGGCGAGAGCTGAAATCTGAAAACTGACAGCTAGCAGCTAGAAGCTGCCTTCCTATACCGCACCACCAGCAGCGTCACGTCGTCCGACTGGCTCGCGCCCCGCGTGAAGCTCTTCACCGAGTCAAGAATCGACTGCTGCAGTCCCTCGACAGACAGCTCCGATTTGCCCCTCACCGCCTGCGTCAGCCCCTCGATGTCGAACAGTTCGCGATCGGGATTCTCGGCCTCCGTCACGCCGTCGGTGAAGAGAACCAGCGTATCCTCCGGCTCAAGCTGCAGCCGCGCCGACGAGTACTCCGCCTCGGGAATCAGCCCCACCGGAAACGACCCCTCGGTGTAGAGTTCGCTGACCTCGCCCCGCCGCAGCAGCAGCGGCGACGGGTGGCCGGCCTTGATGTACTCGAGCATCCCGTCGCTTCCCACCAGGCCGATAAACATCGTTGCGTAGCGCCCGACCTCGGCGTGCCGGCAGAGGAATTTGTTGATGTTGTTGAACGCCGTCACCGGGTCTGTGCCCGTCGTCAAGCCCGACAGCGCCCCCTGCAGCATCGTCGTCAGCAGCGCCGCGCCCAGCCCCTTGCCGCTCACGTCGGCGACCAGAATCGCCGTGCGGTCTTCGCCCACCGGCACCACGTCGAAGTAGTCGCCGCCCACCTCGTGGCACGGAGTGTGCCCGCCCGTCACGGCCAAGTGCGGAAAGTCGTGCAATCCGTGCGGCACCAGCGCCTGCTGGATGGTCCGCGCGATCGACAACTCCTGCTCCAGCCGCTGCCGTTCGCGCTCCCGCTCCACCAGCCGCGCGTTGTCCAGAATGCTGGCCGCCTGCACGGCGAGCGCATCCAGAATCTGCCGGTCGAGCGCCGAGAACGCTGCGATCCGCCGCGAATCGAGATAAATCACTCCCAGCAACTGCCCGCGCAACGGCTCCGAGCCGGTGTCGGCGGTCGATCGCGAGGAAGCGTAGAGCGGAATCGCCACCACTGCCCTCAGTCCCTGGATCACAACGCTCTCGGCCGCCTTCAGGTCCAGTCCGGCCAGGTTCAGGTCCTCCGTGATCACGCTCGACTGTTTGCTGAGCGCTTGGTTGATCGCCGTCTGGCTCGGGTTCAGCGTCTCCGGCGGCAGGCTCTCGCCCTTGTTGCCCCGCGCCAGGGCCACCTTCATCGCCCCCTCCGGCTGAGGCTCCATCAGCAGCCCGCGGTCGGCGTGCGTGATCGAGATCGCGTGGTCCAGCATCGATCCCAGCACCGAGTCGAGCGGAAGCTGCGAGTGCAGGAGCGACGTCGCCTCCAGCAGCAGGTTCAGCTTGCTCAATCCGCCCGATGTGGCCGTGCCGGTGATGTCGGAGAGCGAGCCGATGCGCGTCAGCAGGTTGGCCACCGACTCCTGCGGCTCCGGCGCGGCCTGCCCCGGCGCCGCCTGGAACACGATCTCGTAGCTCGAGTCGAGGCCGAAGCTGATTACGTCGCCGTCCCGTAGCGTGCGCTGTTGCACCCTCTCGCCGTTCACGAACAGCCCGTAGCGGTTGCCGCGGTCTTCCAGCCGATAGCCGGCGCCGTCGGCGACAATCGCCGCCGAGCGCCGCGAGATGCGCCCGTCGCCGAGCTGCAGGGCGTTGTCGCCTTCGCCGCCGCGGCCGATGTTGAACGGCGACTGGGTGATCGCGATCCGCTCCCGCGTTTGATCGGGAGCGACAACTTCAAGGATGGCTTGCGATTGCGGGGAATCGTCGTTCATGGCACTCAACGTGGGCAAATTGTAACATCCTTGCTCCACGGGACTTGAGCGGAATCGTGCCGCAGTCGCCCGGACGTCTGAGCCCGCCGGGCAGGCCACAGTGATAATCACCGCAATCGCAGTCAACGAACACCTCCTGATATCCGCTTCATGCAGATCTCAAGAGAGATGTCAGCTTTCCCAGAGAAGCGCGCCATAGTTGCTGGTGCCATAGGAACTCGTCGCAACACGTCAGTCCAGTGTGCCGGAGTTCGAGAATGCTGTCGCGGAAATTGCCGCGAATCCGAAAGTCCACGCGGCTCGCTGCTGCTGAAGGCTTGCTTAGGTTCCTCCAAGACAATCGCATCTTTCGGCGGTGGCAGAACCGATAGGTGCTGATGAGACTGGCGGCTACGCGACCCGCGCGGTAATGATCGAGGCGATAGCCGTCGGCCTTTTGCGAGACGATGACCGTTGACCCTTCAACCTGACCAGGAAGACGAATCCATGCCTCCAAATACTCGGGCACAGTCAGCGCCTGAAAGATGCGATCCGCATCCGCGTTCACGCTGACCCGCATGGCGATCGTCCAATCGGTATCCCGGGTATCCTCCGCACTTCCGTTTCTTCTCAGCACGGGAGCAAACGCGGGGAAAGACTGCGTCGCCATGCTAAATCACCTCCTGACAGGAGCCATGCATGTCTCGGGCCAGATAACTCGCTTCCTGGTGAAGAGTGATGAATGGAATCGGCATCGGGACAAGTGACCGTTGCCGAGTGACGGAACTTCGGGAGTGCGCGCGTTTGCCGATGCGAGGGACTCCACGACCGTCCGATATTCGGGAGGTATTCACTCCGTCTCTCCAAATCAAAGGATTGTGGGACGAAATGCTGGAAACTGTGACGGAATGTTCGGAACCTCCTTCGAAATGTCGAAAAGGGCAATCCATCGACCAGCGAGTCTGGCCGAACTCTTCGAAATTCGGGAGGTTCACGGCCGCTGAAGCTGGCCGTGAAGGTTCGAGCGGTAACTGCGGCCCATCGGAACCTTTTGGCCGTTGTCCATGATCACCATGGAGTCGCCGTTCGCTTCCCGGCGAACTTCTTTCACGTACCTCAAGTTGACAATGAACGAACGGTGCACGCGCAGGAAGCCCTTCGGATCCAGTCGGTCCTGCAAATGGGCCATCGTTTCCCGCAACAGGTGATTCTCCGTCGCCGTGCTCAGCCGCACGTAGTTCCCTTCCGCGCCGATCCACCGGATGTCTGAGACGGGGAGGAAGAGAATCCGGCCGCGTGACTTGAAGATGATGCGATTCGTATACAGGTTGATCGCCGAGCCGGCGCCATTGCTGTGGCTTTTACCATGCGGCTGGGCAGCGATCTGTTCGCGCGCCCGGTGGATAGCGGCTCGAAGCCTCTCGCCGGTGAACGGTTTCAACAGGTAGTCGACCGCGTTCACTTCAAATGCTCGCACCGCATACTCATCGTATGCCGTCGTGAATATGACGCGTGGGGCCGGTATCGAGGCCTGGTCCGACAGCGTTCCTATCACGTCGAATCCATCCATCCCAGGCATGCGGATATCGAGGAACAGAAGCTCCGGCGCAGTGGCGCGGACCAACTCGATGGTCTCAAGGGCCGTCGCCGACTCCCCGACAATCTCGATTTCGTCGTCGCTGCTAAGCAGTTGGCGTAGCTTTTGCCTGGCTAGGACTTCGTCATCTGCCACAATTGCACGAATCATCATGCACCGAACCTTGCGCCGCTCTCAACAGTGCTGGTCGACAGTTGCAGGGGGAACGAGAATGTAACCTGCACCCGGCCATGATCGAGCTCGGAGATCGAAAACGAGGACCGCTCGCCATAATGCAGGTGCAGCCGGTTCTTCACGTTCTCCAATCCGACGCAACACCCCAGGAGCTGTTCTTCGCGGGCGGGTTTCAAACCGAGGCCGCTGTTGATCACGGTGGCCCGCACGCACTCGCCGTCCCTGCGGACCTCGACCGTAAGTTCACCCCCGCGGTCAAGATGCGACAGGCCGTGGACATAGGCGTTCTCGATAATCGGTTGCAGGATCATCGCGGGAACCAATGCGTCGTACAGTTGAGGGTCGACTGAAAGCGTGCGCGTCACTCGCCCCGTGTATCGCCTGTCTTGCATCGAGAGGTAGGTTTCAGTGAACTCGACCTCATCGTGCAACGGTATGAGTTGAGCATCCCTGCGCTCTAAAGTCATACGAAGCAAGCTGCTCAGTTGTTCCAGCATCGCGTCGGCTGCGTCGATGTCGCTTCGCATGAGACTGGAGATGCTGTTCATGGTGTTGAAAAGGAAGTGCGGGTTCAACTGCATCCGCAGCGCCGCGATCCTGGCGTTGGCCAGCTGAGCTTCCAGTTGCGCGGCAACGGTCTCCTTTTCGCGAAGCTGCTGATAATAGCCAAATCCGCGGACAAAGAAGAACGCACACCAGAAAATCGCCATGCTCTCGGCCAGGTCGTCCTTGAAGTTCACCGAAAGACGCTGCCAATAGGGCATCGGATCGCGGTTGAGGGGGATCTTTGGGAAAATGGAGACCCAGATCATCTCCTCGACCAGAACCATTACCAAACTCAGCGGAAGGACAATCGGAATCATGCGAAAGACGCTGATTCTCTGCATGAGAGGGCCTGAAAGCCGCCACAGTCCCCAACAAAGAACGCCCCAGAGAAAGTACTGCGTCCCCCACGCTTCAAACACGGTAGACGCCTTGACCGCATAGCCGGCGTGCCGCAAGTTCATCCACTCCTGCAGGGCAAACAGCAGACCGAGCAAGGTAAACCCGCCCATGAAGATCGCCGGGTGCATGACAGCCGGTGATCGATTCGATTTCTCAGCTTGCGTCACGATCGGAGAATCGCCTCCTCTTTGCGCCGGTGAAGTCGCGGCTCATCCTTGCACAACGGGTTTCCTGCGCCTTCACGCTGTTATGAACTGTCATTCCGCGGCCAAGCCTTCTGCTGCGCCTTCCGGTAAAGGAAGCAACCATCGGGGCCCACGAGAACCCGGCCGGAGCAGGCGAACTCATCTGGTCCGCCACTCTTCGAGAAACCGCCCTAGCCCGGCGGCGCGGGGAGCAAGCGCAGCACGTGTTTGCCCCCCTCAGGATTCGCCAGGGCAAATGCAGGAGACCGCGTCTTGTTTACGTGCTCATTGTAGATGAATGCGAGCACAACGCGATGCCGTTGGGACCATTCCTCAGCCGCTGCGTCGATCGCCCGGGTCTGGCTTTCGCCCAGCTTCGACGAGAGGATCCGAAGGTCGCTCTCCGCGAGCCTCTCCGCTTCGTCCCCGCCTTGAAGGGCGCCAACGCGGAAATGGAAGTACGCAGCCCTCTCGTCCGCGGGAATACCCCTCCCATCGCGCGCCATCATGCCCAGGACCAGAGACGACTTCCAGATGCCGGCATCCGCGGCCCGGTTGAGGAGCGTGCTCGCCTCCGCGGGCGACTCGGCCAGAGCCGGGTTGCGAATCAGCAAGACTCCGAGAACATGCATCGCCGAAACGAATCCGGCATTGGCGGACGACCGGAGCATCGTCGCTGCCCGGTTCAGATCATGCCGGTGATTCTCGCCCACGAAAAAGAGCAGTCCCATCTGGTATTCCGCTTGAGGATCGTGCAGCTTTGCCCCTTTCGCATACCATCGTTCGGCCGCCGATTTGTTTTTGGGAAACCCGGTTCCGGTGTCATACATCTCGCCGAGGTAACATGCGGCAAGGCCGCTACCTTCCTTGGCGGCTTCACCGAGGAGCTCCGCGGAGAGTTCCTCATTCTTCGCGACACCCATTCCCCAGAGATATGCAATACCGAGATTCACCTTGGCGCGAACCAGACCGCCGGAAGCTGCGAGTTGATACCAATGCACGGCGCGAATCGGGTCCCTTGGGACGCCAACACCAGCCTCGTAGAGGTAGCCCGTTTCCAACTGCGCATCCGGGTCTCCGGCGCCGGCGGCTTTCTCGTACCAGTAGGCCGCCTCCTTCACATCCTGGACGACCCCGCGGCCAACCATGTAATCGCCGGCGAGCTTGATCTCCTGGTCAATGGTTTGGGGTGCCCGTGCAATTCTGGCGGATGGAATGTCCGGCTTTCCTGCGGGATCCGCGGCGCTCGTGGATGCCAACACAAGGGAACTGCCCAACACAAGTCCGGGAATAGTAACGCGACTGAAATAGCTGCGTCGAATACGCATGTTGACTCCTCTCTGCAGTGAGGGTGCGGCCATTCATACGGTCCCAAACTTCCGGGGAAGCCGCGGCGGACACGGTCTTGACTCACGGCAAGTGGGAAGGTTTGATGCTCTCAACGGTCAGTGGAGCCTCTCCGCTCCACAAACCTGCCGCCACAAATCGCTGGAAGTGCCGTCCGTCACAATCGAAATGCAGTTAGTCACAAAGTCGAAGATTTGACGTTCGGTCAAATTCCCAGGCCGAAGCGGTCTGGGTGTGTCGTGGCGGTCCGACTCGAAGCCGATAGAGACGAGTCCCGCAGCCGAAGCAGGATCGGCAGGCGCCGCGCGTGGAGTGGGAGCGCCGCGATGCGCGTGCGACGCTCCCGGCCGAACGATTGACGCTCCAGCGATTCCTAGAAAACCACCTTGCAGCCGAGAATCAGGAAGCGGTTGCCCGACGAGTTTCCAGGAGTGGTCGTTCCAGAGGCGTTAAAGAGGTTGCTTGTGAAGGCCGCTGAGGCCACGTTCGGATCGCCGGGACCAAGGTACTTCTGGTTGAGCGCGTTGTAGGCCGCAAGCGAAAATTGCATCGAGACCCTCTCGGTAACCTTCGTCGTTTTGGCGGCGGTTGCGTCCAAACCGCTGAAACTCCGCCTGCTGGGCCAAACTCATCTGACGCATCCGCGCGCTTCCCCCTGTCTCCACATTACCCACACCAGTTGTAGATCAGGAAGTTCTTCAGAGGTTCCCAAAACCGGAATCCCCTCCTTTTTTGACCCGTTCTGTCACTCTATGATGCGAGATTCAGTAGACCTGACGGCGGAAGCTAAAATGCGAAGCTATTCTTTTGAAAGTATGAGCAATCATGTCCCCGAGAGAATTAGCAATCATGAGCAATACTGTACAACCCTATTAACTTTTTCCGATGTTCTTCTTGAGGGGATTAGCGTAAGCCGGTATTTCACGTCGCGCCGGCGTAACGATGGGCCTTGGACACCGTGTCACCACAAATGAATGAGGGGGTACAAATGCGCAATTACAGGACTGTTATCATGTGCTTTCTGGCGGCTCTTCTGGTCGTCTTTGTGGCCGGTTGCGGTCAAGAAACAGTAACCATCCCTGGCATTGTGTCAGTAACCCCCGCTCAGGGCGCTACCGGTGTTGTTATCAACACGACCGTCGCCGCGACCTTCAGCATGGCAATGGACCCCGCCTCGATTACCACCGGAACCTTCACGGTGGCGGGGCCGGGCGGGACTGCCGTCGCTGGAGCCGTCACGTACAGCGGCTCAACCGCGACGTTTACGCCGTCAGCCGTCCTCGCCTACGGAACCACCTACACAGCTACGATTACGACCGGGGCCTCAACCCCGGGCGGCGCTGAGCTGATTGGCAACTACGTGTGGTCCTTTACGACCATTACCCCGCCACCCGCTGTCGTGTCGACGATCCCTGCGAATGGAGCCACAAATGTGCCCATCGGTCAGGTGTTGAGCGCGACCTTCAGCGAGGCGATGAGCCCCACGACGATCAGTCCGACGACCTTCACGCTGACAGTGACAGGGGGAGCTACCGTAGCTGGAACCGTCACCTACACTGGCGGAGTAGCGACGTTTACGCCGGCTGCCCCTCTGGCCTACAACACCTCCTACACGGCTACGATCACCACCGGGGTTACGAGTCTGGCGGGCACGCCTCTAGCCAGCAGGTACGTGTGGACCTTTACGACGATTACCCCGGCTCCTACCGTGACAGCCGTGGTCCCTCTGAATGGGGCCACAAATGTGCCCGTCGGCCAGGCGCTCAGCGCGACCTTCAGCGAGCCGATGCTCTCCAGTACGATCAGCGCAACAACCTTCAACTTGAAAGTGACGGGCGGAGCTGCCGTAGCTGGCAGCGTCACGTACAGCGGCGGAGTTGCGACGTTTACGCCGGCTGTCAATCTGGCCTACAACACCTCCTACACGGCTACGATCACCACCGGGGCTGAGGACCTGGCGGGCCAGCCGCTGGCTGCCAACTATGTGTGGACCTTAACGACGATTACCCCGGCTCCTACTGTGACCGCCGTGGTCCCGGTGAATGGAGCTACGGGTGTTCCGATCGCTCAGGCGCTCAGCGCGACCTTCAGCGAGGCGATGAACCCAGGCACGATCGACGCGGCAACCTTCACGGTTACTGGGCCGGGTGGGGTTACGGTTCCCGGAGCCGTCACGTACTCTGGCCTGGTTGCGACGTTTACGCCAACTACCAACCTGGCCTACAGCACTTCCTACGTGGCCACCATCACCACCGGGGCTGAGGACCTGGCAGGTACCGGGCTGGCCACCAGCTACGTGTGGACTCTCACAACGGTGTCCCCGGCGCTAGCTGTAATATCCACGGTCCCTGTGAATACAGCCACGGGCGTACCTGTCACCCAGGTGCTCAGCGCGACCTTCAATGAGCCGATGAACTGCCCGGCGTTTCCCGCGGCTGCGTTTACAGTCACAGGCCCCGGCGCAACTCCCGTCCCCGGAACCATCGGCTGCTCGGGCGCGGTCGCGACGTTCACGCCGGCAGCCGATCTTGCAACCAACACTGTCTTTACAGCCACCATCACCACCGCAGCCCAGGACCTGGCGGGCAATGCGCTGGCCGGCAATTACGTGTGGAGCTTCAGAACAGTTCCTGCCTCCACCCTGCCCACGGTCATCTCCACTGTGCCGGTCAATGGGGCCATTGCTGTGCCTACCAACCAGGCCCTCACTGCCACCTTCAGTGAGGCAATGAACCCGGCCACGATCAACGCGGCTACCTTTACGCTGACAGCGACGGGCGGAGCCAGCGTCACGGGAGTTGTTACCTATGTCGCAGCCGGCTCGGTAGCGACGTTTACACCGGATGCCGACCTCGCGCCCACCACCGAATACACAGCTACCATCACCACGGGGGCAATGGACCTGAACGGCAACGCGCTGGCCAGCAACTACGTCTGGACCTTCACCACCGCTGCTGCCCCACTTGCCGTGCCGCCGACGGTGATCTCAACCATCCCCGCCGACTTAGCCACGGTGGTGCCTTTCAATCAGATCGTCAGCGCCACGTTCAGCACGGCGATGAACCCGGCCACGATCAATTCGACAACCTTTACGCTGACAGGACCAGGCGCCACCCCGGTGGCCGGCCTGGTTGCTTACTCGGCTATCAGCAATACGCTGACGTTCACACCGACAGCGAACCTCGCAGCCGGCACCACGTTTACGGCCACCATCACCACCGGGGCTCAGAATCTGGCGGGCACTGCACTGGCAAACAACTACGTCTGGACCTTTACCACCGGGGCGGCTCCAGCCGTCGTTTCGCCGGAGATCGTTTCGACGGTCCCCGCCAACGTAGCCGCAAGTGTGCCCCTCAATCAGGCCGTCAGCGCAACCTTCACCGAAGCGATGAATCCATTGACCATCACTACGGGAACCTTCCAACTTACGGGGCCGGGCGGAGTTGCGGTAGTTGGAACGGTATCCTACGATGCGATCAACTTCATCGCCACGTTTACGCCCACCGCCCCGCTAGCCGCCAGCACCACCTATATCGCAACGATTACGACCGGGGCAACAGATCTGGCAGGCAATCCCCTGGGGAACACCGGCGCTCCCAATCCCTGGAGCTTTACCACCGGTACGGTAGTGGTTCCACCGCCAATCGTCCTTGGGCCGACCATCACGCTGTTTGGCGGTTTTGGTGGCGGCGCCGGGATGACCAACCAGGGGACCCAGACAGTGATCAATGGAGATATCGGGACCACGGGTGCCTCTACCACGATGACCGGATTCTACGATGAGAGCGTTGCGGCCGTTGCCGGCGTATATCCATGCTCGTATACGGTAACGCCAAGCAATATGGGACTGGTGAATGGGACCATCGACACCGCTCCGCCGCCTCCTTCCGGTGCGTGCCCCAATGAAGGAACCGCGACCACAATGGCCATCGCAACCGAAGCTGCGTTGGAAGCTCGAACCGCTTACACCACTCTTCAAGGCCTCCCCTCAACCGGCGGTCTGGCAGCGGAGTTGGGCGGTACAACCATTTACCCTGGCGTCTACACAAACGCCAGCTC
>JBEKUS010000056.1:0-25466 GCA_049514795.1 Occallatibacter sp. | reverse complement strand
TTGGGTTTCTGGCCGTGCTGCTGACCTCGCTGGAAGTGAGCCAGTCTGCGGGCCGGTGGGCTGGGCTGCAGGTCCCGGACCGCTGCGGAACCTGCACGCGCTGCATCGAGGCCTGCCCGACGAATGCGCTGACGGCTCCCTACCAGATGGATGCTTCGCGGTGCATCTCCTACCTGACCATCGAGCACAAGGGGCCGATTGCGGCGGAACTCATGGGGGGCATGGGCGGTCAGGTCTTCGGCTGCGACATCTGCCAGGATGTGTGCCCATGGAATCGAAAGGCGCCGATCGCCGTTGACGCGGAGCTCGAGCCGCGCTCAAAGCTGATCAACCCAGCACTGGATTGGTTGGGTTCTCTGGACGAGCAGTCCTACGAGCGCGCATTCAACGGTTCGCCGGTGCGGAGGGCGGGGTTGCTGGGCCTCCGCCGCAACGTGGCCATCGCCATGGGCAACAGCGGGTTGGCGCGATTCGCTCCGCTGCTCGAGGCATGGGCGCAGGAGGCCGATGACGGCCTGCGCGCGGCGGCGCGGTGGGCGCTGGGACGGTTGCGCCGCGCGTGATGCGTGCGGCGGGGACCCGGCGCTGGCGCTTGTTCTCCCAGATCAACCTTGCCTCGGCTAGAATCTAAGACAACCTCGGGAACAAGACACTTTCTTCTGCCGCTGTGCTAACGCGCCCGTATTGCGCATTTCGTCGAGGAGACAATCATGAACGATTTGAAGGTTCTTCACCGCACGGGCGCATGCGCGCTTGCGATCGTTATCTTGAGCTGGGGACAGTTTCCACTGTGGATGGTCGGTCATGCGCCATCTTCTTGGTACGACGGTGCGGCGTGGGGCCACTATCTCTTCACCATCCGAAACGTCGCATTCACGCGAATCCTGATGGATCAGGGAATCTACGTCGCGATCATGGTGTTTGCCGCGGGATTCAGCCAGATAATCCGGCAGGCGCGGCGGGAGTGCGAGTGGGCGGGGACGCTCGTCTTTGGGTCGGCCGCAATGTGGCTGGGCGTGACCCTTGTTGCCGACGGCCTTGAAGGCGGCGCCGTGCTCGACACGCTGAGTGGACACGCCGATCCCTCGGTTGTGAGAGGGTTGACTGACGGAACGCTGTTGATCTACAACGGCTCGATTTGCTTCGCGATTACGGGGCTGTTTCTGTGGGCCGCGGGGTACGCCACGCTCGCTACCGGTGTGCTGCCTCGCTGGACCGGCTGGCTGGCGTATATTGGCGCCGCGCTCTGCGCGGTCTGTGTTCCGGCGATGTATGGAGGAGCCGTGGACTTCGCCGGGTTCTACAACGCCGGTGGATGGGCCCCGATCGTCATCGCGAATTTTCCGCCGCTGATCTGGTTTCTGGTCATCGGGGTCTGGATGATCCGACGGCGGGAGACCGCCGCGCCGGCGAGATAGCAGGGCGCGCGTCGCAAAGAGAAACGACGGTCGAACAGCGAGGGATCTCCGATGATGTTCGCTGAGGCTAGAGGGGCTTGACGCCGACCGCGCAGACCCAACCCTTTTCCGGGTTGGTGAACACCTGAACATCGGCGAAGCCTGCGCCGGCAAGAAGGCTCTGGTGCTCATCGGGCGTGAGCAGCTTCATGCCCGTCTTCGGCGCGTATTTCTCCACCAGTCTGGTTACGGTCGTGTCCGCGCCCTTGTAGACCTCGGCAACAATGGCAAACGCCCCGCCCGGCTTGACGACGCGCAAGACTTCGCGCACATCCGCGCGCAGATCCGGCCAGAAGAAGTGCGTCTCGACGGCCGTCACCAGGTCGAACGTATCGCTGGCGTACGGCAGTTGCGACACCGAGCCTTGGCGGACGGCAACGCGGCCGGCCTTGACCAACTCCGCATTCGCCTCCGACGCAACGCGAACGCTTTCCGGCGAATGATCGACGCCATGCACAACTCCGGAACCGGACGCAGCGGCGAGCTTGGCGATGGTTCGTCCGCCGCCGCCGCCGATGTCGAGAATTGTCCCGTCGCGGGGAACGATCAGATGCGAGAGTCCCCAGTCGGTCACGCTGGAGTGGCGCTTGTTCATGTTCCGCAGCGTCCGGCGTCCCAGCCAGCCGCTCGGTTTGCGGCATTGATTGTCCACGTTCCGCTCCGCCAAGCTGCATTTGCCTTCGCGCGCGACGGCCAAAGGAAACTCGATCTTCAAATACTCTAAACCGACTGCTTGATGTCCGCGGCAAGGCGGCAGATTCGGCGCCAATCTGCGGCCTGGCGGCGCGAATCGCCCGCCTGAAGGACTATCCTTGAGTCAGCACCTTCCTGCAACTCCACCCCAAGCAATGGAACTGCGGAGATCTTTGATCCTGAGGGGGATTGAATCGTGGCCGACGACACGCAATCTGTGATCGAAGAAGCAAAGGACGCCGGGGCCGCTCTGGCTGCCGCCGCAAGCGGTCCCACCCAGCCAGCCACGCAGTCGAAGTGGTACCGCTGGCGGAAGGACGGCACAGCGTTGATCGCCTATCTGCTCGACAGCGAGGTGCACACCTTCGCTTTCAGCGTGGCGGCCAACGCGATCATTTCCTTCATCCCGTTCGTAGTGCTGCTTTACACCCTGGCGCTCTCGGTCTTCCACTCGCAGGCGATGAAGAGCGTGGTGGACGACATGGTGAACTACTTCCTGCCCTCGGTCACCAAGGAAAAGGACTGGGTTGCGAACAGCATCTTCAACGAGGCCGTGATGCCGCTCTTGAGCCGGCACGGGGCGCAGGCGTTTTCGGTGGTGATGATCCTGATTTCGTGCACGGGCATCTTCCTGCCTCTGGAGGTCGCCCTGAACCAGGCGTGGGGAGTGACCAAGAGCCGCAACTACCTGCTCAACCAGACGGTCGCGTTCGGGCTGGCGCTGGTGATGGTGGTCCTGGCTCTCGTCAGCATGATCGCGAACGTGGGCGTGCAGGATGTACTGACGCTCGTCTTTTTCCATCACACGAGCAACTTCGTTTTCCGGGGCCTCAGCTTCGCCTGGCTGGCCGTGACGACGGGCGCGGCGTCGATTCTGTTCTTCTTCTCGGTGTATTGGGTGCTGCCGAACCGCAAGGTGCCGTGGCGGCCGGTGCTGCGGACATCGATCATCACTGGGTGCGTGTGGCTGGTTTCGCGATTCATTTTTGTGGCCGTACTGCCGCACCTGGATTTGCAATCGCTCTATGGGCCGTTCTTCGTTTCGGTCGGGTTGCTGTTCTGGGCCTACATCTCGGGCCTGATCCTGTTTGCCGGAGCGCAGTTCAGCGTGGCGCGGTGGGGAGATGCAGGGAAGAGGCAGTAGGGAATTGGGAAAAGGGCTTGCGCGGCGCCTGAAGCATTGGGTCCGGTAACGCCCGACCTTCTCGTTCCCTTGGTCCTTCACTCCCCTCCCCGTCGTTTTTCGCTTTGTATTCGCCTTGCCTGTTGCGCTACTCTCGTGAGAGCACCATGCGCCCGCCTGTGCCCAACCCGAAGGAAACCGCCGACCCCATGGCCTGCTTCCACCCGGTCACTGCGGCGTGGTTCAGGGCCGTCTTCGACGCGCCGACCGCTCCGCAGCGGCTGGGCTGGCCAGTGATCGCGCGCGGCGAGAACGCGCTGATCCTGGCGCCGACCGGCACCGGCAAGACGCTGGCCGCCTTCCTGTGGTGCCTGGACCGCTTGATGCTGGCGCACAGAGATCAGAGATCAGAGAACAGAGATCAAAGCGGTCGCGAAGGGCGCGGCTGCCGGATTGTTTACGTGTCGCCGCTGAAGGCGCTGGCGGTGGACGTGGAGCGGAACCTGCGCTCGCCGCTCGCGGGCATGGCCAACATGGCGCGGCGGATGGGCGTCGCATTCCACGAACCGGCCATCAGCGTGCGCACCGGCGACACGCCGCAGCGCGAGCGGGCGCGGTTCGCGCGGCATCCGGCCGAGATTCTGATCACCACGCCCGAGTCGCTCTACCTGCTGCTCACCTCGCACGCGGCCGAGGCGTTGCGCACCGTAGACACCGTCATCGTCGACGAGATTCACGCGCTGGTGCCGACCAAGCGCGGCGCTCACCTGGCGCTGACGCTGGAACGGCTGCAGGCGCTCACCGCCAAACCGCTGCAGCGCATCGGCCTTTCGGCCACGCAACGTCCGCTCGAGGAGGTGGCGCGGTTCCTGGGCGGAGTGGAAGTGCAGGGAACAGGGACTAAGGGACTAGGGACTAGGGACAAGGGACTAGAAGATCAGTGCGACACAAAATCGACTTCAATGATCGGCGATGCGCGCGGCCTAATCGACGAAGAGTTCACCGCGGCCGCCGACGGGTCCCTAGTCCCTAGTCCCTATGTCCCTGGCGTGGCCGACGCCACGCCCCTCCGCTACCGGCCGGTGACGATCGTCAACGCCGCCGCGCCCAAGCAGCTCAAACTGCGCGTCGAGGTTCCGGTCGAAGACATGGCGCGGCTGGGCGAGATGGAGGAGATTCCTTCGGGTCCGGCGTCGCAGACGCCTCGGCGTGTGTCGATCTGGAACGCGATCCATCCGCGGCTGCTTGAGATCATCCGCGAGCGCAACTCGACCATCCTCTTCGTGAACGCGCGGCAGACGGCGGAGCGGCTGGCCGGAGCGCTGAACGACCTGGCCGGCGAGCCCATTGCCCGCGCGCATCACGGCTCGCTTGCCGCGGCGCAGCGATCGGTGATCGAGGAGCAGTTGAAAGCCGGGCAAATCAAAGCGCTGTGCGCCACGTCGACGCTGGAACTCGGCATCGACATGGGCGCGGTGGATCTCGTCGTCCAGATCGAGTCGCCGCCCTCGGTGGCGAGCGGCGTGCAGCGCATCGGCCGCGCCGGCCACCACGTGGACGCGGTCAGCGAAGGCGTTCTCTTCCCCAAGTACCGCGCGGACCTGGTGGCTTGCGCCGCCGTCACACGCGCCATGCACGAGGGGCATATCGAGTCCACGCGCTTCCCGCGTAACCCGCTGGACGTGTTGGCGCAACAGTTGGTGGCGATTGTCGCCTCGGCGAGAAAAACAGGGAACAAGGGAACAAGGGAACAAGGGAACAAGAAGGCAGGGATCAGCAGGCAAGTGGCTGCGAATGCGCCCGCTCTCTTCGACATGAAGGCGCCGCAAGCGTGGGGTGACGCCAGCGATACTAACCGCGCGGGCGCCCCAGAGCCTGTCCTGAGCTTGCCGAAGGATCTCGACTCCGAGACATGGGAAAGCGCCAACTCCGCTGCGCCTGAAGTCTCTGTCGATGTGCTCTTCGATCTTGTGCGCGGCGCTGCGCCCTTCGGCTCGCTTTCGCGCGCGGCCTTCGAGGGCGTGCTCGACCTGCTCAGCGGCCGCTACCCATCCGACGAATTCGCCGAGCTGCGCCCGCGGCTCACGTGGGACCGCGTACGCAACGTGGTTTGGGCGCGCGACGGCGCGGCGCGCCTCGCCATCCTCAATGCCGGCACGATTCCCGATCGCGGCCTCTACGGCGTGTTTCTTGCCTTCACCGAGGGCAAGCCGGTGCGCGTGGGCGAGCTCGACGAGGAGATGGTCTTCGAGTCGCACCCCAACGAGACGTTCATTCTTGGCGCGTCCACGTGGCGCATCACCGACATTACCCACGACCGCGTCCTGGTGACGCCCGCTCCCGGCGAGCCGGGCAAGATGCCGTTCTGGAAGGGCGACGGGCCGGGAAGGCCGCTCGAGTTCGGCCACCGCATCGGCGCGATGGTGCGCGAGCTGCGCGCATTGCCGCAGGCCGCGGCGCTCACGCGCCTCGTCGCGGAGCACGATCTCGATCCCGCCGCCGCCGAAAACCTCCTTCGCTTCCTCGCGGACCAGGCCGAGGCTACCGGCCAGGTTCCCGACGACCGCACCATCGTCGTCGAGCGCTGCCGCGACGAGCTGGGCGACTGGCGTGTCTGTGTGCTGACGCCGTTTGGCAGCCGGATTCACATTCCGTGGGCGATGGCCGTCAGCGCGCGCATCCGCGCCGCGGGCGGCCCGGAGGTCGAGACGCTCTGGGGCGACGACGGCTTCGTACTGCGTTTCCCCGACACCGAGGAGCCGCCCGACTCCGATTGGGTTCTCGTCGAGGCAGCCGAGGCCATGCAACTCGTGCTGCGCCAGTTGGGATCGACAGCGCTCTTCGCTGGGCGCTTTCGCGAAGCAGCGGGCCGCGCCCTTCTGCTGCCGCGCCGCCGCGCCGACCAGCGCTCGCCGCTGTGGCAGTTGCGCAAGCGCTCCTACGATCTGCTGAGCGTGGCTTCGCGCTACCCCAAGTTTCCGCTGCTGCTCGAAGCCTACCGCGAGTGCCTGCGCGATGTCTTCGATATGCCGGCGCTGATTGAGACGCTGCGCGCCATCGAGCAGCGGCAGGTCCGCGTGCACGTGGTGGAGACACGCAAGCCCTCGCCCTTCGCATCGTCGCTGCTATTCAGCTACGTGGCGAACTTCGTCTACGACGGCGATGCCCCGCTGGCCGAGCGCCGCGCTCAGGCGCTCACCATCGATCAGGAACAGTTGCGCGAGCTGCTGGGCGAAGCCGATCTCCGCGAGCTGCTCGACGCCGACGCCATCGCGGAAGTGGAAGAAGCCGCGCAGTGTCTCGCGGAAAACTTCCGGGCGCGCTCCGCCGACGGAATTCACGATCTGTGTTTGCGGCTGGGCGATCTCTCGCGCGAGGAGCTGTCGTGCCGTGTGGTCTCGGAGGATTTGCTCGCGCACGTCGACCGGCTTATCCGCTCGCGGCGCTTGCTGGAGCTGCGCATCGCAGGCGAGAAGCGGTTGATCGCCGCCGAGGACGCCGCGCGCTACCGCGACGGCCTCGGGATTCCGCTGCCGCCGGGACTCGCGGCGGCGCTGCTCGAACCCGTGGCGCAGCCGGTGCTGGAGCTTGTGCGCCGCTACGCGCGCACGCACGGGCCGTTTACGCTGCGCGAAGCGGCGGACCGGTTCGCGCTCGATGCCAGCGCGGTCGAGAATGCACTGCGGCAGCTTGCGCACGAAGGCCGCGTGCTCGAAGGCGGCTTTCGCCCTGGCGGCCTCCATCGCGAGTGGTGCGACGCGGAGATCCTGCGGCAGATTCGCCGCAAATCGCTCGCCAAGCTGCGCCGCGAGGTGGAGCCTGTGGAGCAGCACACGCTGGCGCGCTTCCTCACGCACTGGCAGGGACTGCTGGCGCCGCGGCGCACCGGAAGCGCCCACCTCGACGCGCTGCTCGACACGATCGAGAACCTGCAAGGAGCGCCACTGCCCGCGTCGCTCGTCGAGACGTCGATTCTGCCCGCGCGCATCGCCGACTACACGCCGGCGGGCCTCGACACGCTGATCGCGGCGGGCGAGGTGGCGTGGGCGGGGGTCGAGCCGATCGGCGAGCGCGACGGCCGCATCGCGCTGTTCCTTGCGGACAAGCTGCCCTTGCTCGCTCAGCAGCGGCCTCTGGTCGAGCCGCTCACCGAGCGCGAGGAGAAGCTGCTCGCCGTGCTCGAATCGACGGGCGCCAGCTTCTTCGAGCCGCTGCACCAGGCCGCGGGCGGCGGCTATCCCGGCGAGACAATCGACGCGCTGTGGAGCCTGGTGTGGCGCGGGCTCATCACCAACGATTCGCTCCACGCGCTACGCGCCTACATTGCGCGGCCCGAGAGCGCGCGAACGCCGCGGCGATTCCAAACCGGAATGGTCTTCCGCTCGCGGCGCACCACTCCGCCCACGGCGCAGGGGCGATGGTCTCTCTTGCCGCTGCGCTCAGAATCCAGCGTGAAGGGTGCGGGCTTTAGCCCGTACGCACATCCCGTCCAGTCCGCCGGGGCTTCAGCCCCTGAGGGAATCTCGGGTCCCACAGCGACCGAATGCAGCCACGCGCTGGCGATGCAACTGCTCCACCGCTACGGCGTGCTTTTGCGCGAGTCGGTCGCGGCGGAGAACGTCCCCGGTGGATTCAGCGCCGTCTACGACGTGCTGAAGGCTCTCGAAGAAAGCGGGCGAATCCGCCGCGGCTACTTTGTCGGCGGGCTGGGCGCGACGCAGTTCGCGCTGCCCGCCGCGGTGGACCTGCTGCGGCAGTTGCGCGCCGAACCTCCGGCCGAGAAGCCCGAGTTCGTGCAGTTGGCCGCGGCCGATCCGGCGAACCCGTACGGCTCGGTCCTGCATTGGCCCGATCTGCCGGTGGCAGACGAGGATTCGGAGAGCGCGCCCCGCGTGCTGACCCGCGCGGCCTATGCCGAAGTCATCCTGCGCAACGGCCAGTTGGTGGCGTGGCTGAAGCGCGGCAATCCGAACCTGCGGGTGTTTCTGCCCGGCGAGGAGCCGGAGCGCTCGCAGGCCGCCGCGGGCCTGGCGCACTTCCTGTGCGCGCGCGGGCAGGAGCGGATGCGGGCGAGCAGCCACGAGGGTGCGCTGATCACGACGATCAACGGCCAGCCGGTGGCGGCGCATTTTATGGCGCGATTTCTGATGGACGCGGGCTTTCATCCCGGGCCGCTGGGCATGCACCTGCGGCGCATTCCGCTGCCGGTCGCGCACGCCGACTCGCACCGGCCCGAGGTGCAATAGAAAATGCCCGAGGGCGACACAGTCTTTCGCACCGCGCGCAACCTCGGCCACGCGCTGGTGGGCAAACCGGTCACCGGCTTCCGCTCCACGTATCCCTGGCTCACACGGTTCAACGACGATACGCCGCTCGCGGGGCAGACGGTCGATCGCGTCGAGGCGCGCGGCAAGTGGCTGCTCATTTATTTCTCCGGCGGCGGTATCCTTGCGTCGCATCTGCTGATGAACGGCCGTTGGCACATCTACCGGCCGGGCGAACGCTGGCAGCTCGGGCGCATGCACATGCGCATCCTGATCGAGAACAGCGAGTACCAGGCGGTGGGCTTTCGCATTCCCGTGGCGCGCATGCACACGGAGCAATCGCTCAAGCGCGATCCGCACATCGTGAGCGCAGAGAGCGACCTGCTCCGCGCCGAATTTGACGCGGATGCGGTGCTGGACCGGCTGCTGGCCCGAGGCGGTGAGGCCATCGCCGACGTTCTGCTCGATCAATCGGTGCTGGCGGGCGTGGGCAACGTCTTCAAGTCGGAGATCTGCTTCGTCAACGGCCTCAATCCGTTCCGGACGGTCGCGACGCTCACGCGCGAAGAGGCCGCTGCCGCCATCGTCACCGCGCGAAAGCTGCTCAAGGCCAACGTCCTCGAGGACTCGGGCGACACCATCGTGACCTTTCGCGCGCAGCGGCGCCGCACAACGCACGAGTCCGATCCCGGAGCGAGCCTGTGGGTCTATGGGCGCGCGGGCGAGCCGTGCCGGCGCTGCGGAGAACCGATTCGCTGCCGCAAGCAGGGAGCGGATGCGCGGGTCACGTTCTGGTGCCCGCGCTGCCAGCCAATGCCCGACGGATCGGAGATCGACGGGTGATACGATAACAGGATCGTTCCCCAAGGAGGCGGCATGAAAAAGTCCGCGCCCGATCCTGGCAAGAGTGCCGAAGCCGAGCTTCAAGGATTCATCGACAAATTCGCGCCGGAAATGGCCAAAGCGATTCGTGCCGTACGCGAGGCGCTGCGCAAGAAGCTGCCAACGGCGAACGAACTCGTCTACGACAATTACAACTTCTTCGTGATCGGTTACAGCTCGACGCTGCGGCCGTCGGACAGCTTTATCTCGCTGGTGGCGGATGCGCACGGCGTGCGCATTGCATTCTACTGGGGCGCCAAGCTGCCCGATCCGGCGAGAATCCTCTTGGGAAGCGGCAGCCAGAACCGGTTCATCCGGCTCGAGAGCGCACGCGACTTAAGCAAGCCCGATGTCGATGCTCTGATTCGCGCGGCGATCGCGCACGGCAAGGCGCCGCTGCCGGCCATGGGGCGCGGAACGCTCGTGATCCGCTCCGTGTCGGTGAAGCAGCGTCCGCGGCGCGTAGCGGAGAAGCTCGCGCGGAAGCGCTAGTTCCCGCTCTTCCCCAGCCCGAACAGCTTCTGGAAGATGTTGCGGTGGTCGGTGGGGTGATCGCAGGTGTCGGTGGGCGCGGTGCCGTCGAGGAAGGCCGCGGTGTAGTCGTCGGGACACGAAGAATCGGCCAGCAGGTTGGTGTTCCGGTCGAGGGCGATCACTTCGACGCCTTGCGGCGGCGTGAACTCGTTGGTGTCGGAGTATTGCGGCAGTTGCACGGCCTTGCTCATGAACGCGGCCCAGATGGGCGCGGCGGCGTGAGCGCCTTGAATCTGCACGTCGGTGTAATCGTCGTTGCCCACCCAAACCACGCACAGCAGGCTGCTGGTGAAGCCGGCGAACCACGCGTCGTGGCTGGTTCCGGTCTTGCCTGCCGCCGGCGAAATGAATCCCATGTTGCGGACGCCCGCGCCGGTGCCGCAATAATCCCGGCCTCCAATGATGCAGCCATCGGGCCCGTTGCCTTGCAGAACCGCTTCCATCAGGGACGTGGTGAGGTAGGCGACGCGCGGATCGAGCACCTGGCGCGAGGTAGGCGAGTAGTCATTGACGATGTCGCCGGTTGACGTGCGCACGCTGGCCAGCATCCAGGGATCGATGTGCACGCCGCCGTTCGAGAAGACGGTGTAGGCCCCGGCCATGTCGAGCGGTGTGGCGTCGTAGGAGCCGATGGCCATCGACGGCGTGCCCTGCGCGCTCTTGATGCCGGCGTCGCGGGCCAGCGCCGCCACGCGATCGAAGCCGATCATGCTGGCCAGGCTGATGGTGGCGTTGTTGTCGGAGCGCATGAGGGCGTAGCGGGCGGTGATGTTGCCGTAGAATTCTCCCTGGAAGTTGCGCGGCGTGTATTCGTACGGAGTTCCCGCTCCATAGGTGGTCTGTTCGTCGTTCAGGATCGTCACCGGCGAGAACAGCTTGGTCTGGCCCGGCAGGATGGTGCCCTCGACGGCGGTCTGGAAGGCCGTCGCGTAGACAAAGGGCTTGAAGATGGAGCCGGTTGGCCGGTGCGCGACCGCGTGGTTCACCTGCGACGTGCCATAGCTGCGTCCGCCCACCAGGGCCAGCACCTGGCCGGTGCGCGGGTCGAGCGCCACCAGCGCCACCTGTGGGTAGATGTAGGGCTTGCCCAGCTTCCTGTCGCGGGCGTGGAGCTTGTCCACCTGCGCATCGACGACGTGGATGGTCGAGTCGATGGCCTGGGTCGCCAGCCGCTGCAGATCGGGATCGAGCGAGGTGTAGATGCGCAGACCCTCGCGGTTGAAGTCGCGGTCGCCGAGCTTCTGCGTCAGTTGATCGTGGACGAGATCGACGAAATACGGCGCCTCGCTGGCGTCAACGCTGCCGGGCACAAGGTGCAGGGGCTGCGTCTTCGCGGCTTCGGCCTGGTCCTTGGTGATGGCCCCGGTCTCAACCATGGAATCGAGCACCAGGTTGCGCCGCTCGATGGCGGCTTCCGGATGACGGAACGGATTCAGGCGGCTGGGGCTTTGAATAATGCCCGCCAGCAGCGCGCACTCCGCCAGGCTCAGTTGGTTTACGTCCTTGCCGAAGTAGGTCTGCGACGCCTCGCCGAAACCGTCGATGGAAAAGCTGCCACGCTGACCCAGGTTGATCTGGTTGGCGTACATCTCGAAGATCTGCTGCTTGGTGAAGCGGTGCTCGAGGATGATGCTGATGACGGCTTCGCGAATCTTGCGCGAATAGGTGCGCTCGGGCGTCAGGAAGAATCCGCGCGCCAGTTGCTGGGTCAGCGTTGATGCGCCTTCCTTGTAGCGGTGCAGGTGGAAGAGGTCGTTGCGAAATGCGCCCAGGATTCGCCAGAAGTCGATGCCGCTGTGCTCGAAGAAGCGGCGGTCTTCGATGGCGATGACGGCGTGCACCAGGTTCGGCGGAATCTCGCCGTAAGTGAGCAGGCGGCGCTTGGTGCGGTTGGCGTCTTCGCTCAGCCCGGTGATGAGCAGCGGCTCGAGCTCGTAGCTCGAGAGTCCCTGGCCCCGCGAGTCGACGATCGAGTCGACCACGCCGTTGCTTACGTGGATGGTGGCGCTGTCGGGCGCGTGATACGACTGCGCGCCGGGCCGCACCGCGATCTGCTGGACGCCCTCGCTGTAGGTGCCGAACTGCGACATCTGCGTGGCCCCGTCGGCGGTGTAGCCGGCATCGTGCAGCTCTTTGGCAATCCAGCGGATGGTCAGCTTCTGCCCCGGGCGAACCTCGCGCGGAGCGGCGTAGATCTTGGCCGTGTTGGCGAAGATGGGCGACTTGAGCCGCTCGTTCACGATATGCGCGTACTCGATGTAGAGGTAGGCGAAGACGCAGAGGCCTACGAACACGACGCAGCCGAAGGCCGCCAGCAGGCCCCACAGAATCCGCGACCTGAGATGACGGCCCGATGCGGGCCTCGTAAATCGGATTCGCACTGCCATCGCCGCTCCTAAAAACAGCTCTTAGCTATTAGCCCTTAGCCTTTCGCTCGTCCACGCTGACGATACCGGGAAGAATGCGATCGTCCGCGCGGATCGGGACATTATGGCAACTAAATGCTCGCCTCCAACAGCAGCTCTTCCTGCACGCGCTTCTTGACCAGCGCCACCACTTCACTCAAGGCTACATCCACGCTGGTGCTTGTGGCGCGCGTCACCAACTCTACCTGGCCCGCGGCTGCCTTCTTGCCCACGTTGATGCGGAACGGGATGCCGACCAGATCCGCATCCTTGAATTTGACGCCGGCGCGCTCGTCCCGGTCATCGAGCAGCACATCGAGCCCCGCCGCTTCGAGATCGGCGGCAATCTGCTCGCCGGTCGCGCGCAGCGACTCGTCCGCCACGTTGGTGATGGTGACGACCACCGTGAACGGCGCGATCGAGGCCGGCAGCCAGAAGCCGTTCTTGTCGTTCGACTGCTCGACGGACGCCGTCAGGATGCGCTCGATGCCGATGCCGTAGCTGCCCATGATCGGCGTCACTTCCTTGCCGTTCTCGTCGAGCACGCGCGCGCCCATCGACTCGGAGTATTTGTAGCCGAGCTTGAAGATATGGCCGACCTCGACCGCCTTGCCCACGACGAGCGTGCCGGCGCAAGTCCCATCGGGGCGATAGGGATAGATCACATGATTCTCAAGTCCCGGGAGGGGCTGGTATCTCTTTGGGCAGCCTTCGCCTTCGTTCACGCTGCGGATGTCGGCGCTCACGGTCCAGGTGAAGTCGCGGCCGGGCACGACGTTGCGCAGATGGTAGTCGAGCTTGTTCGCGCCGCAGACCATGTTTCTGCGGCCTTCGAGCGACTTATCGACAATCACGACAAGATCGCCGCTCGCGGAGAATTCGAGCGGCGTGAGGCCGGGACTGACAACTTCCTTGGGGTTCAGACCGACCGGCCCCAGGTATCCCGCGGGTCCGTGGAAGAACTGCTCCAGTTCTTCAGCCTGCATCGTCCGCAACTCGCTCGCGCCCACGAGGCCCATCAGCTTGGTCTCGTTCACCGAGTGGTCGCCGCGCAGGAACGCAGCCACCGGGAGCCAGATGGCCGCGCCATCGGCGGCGAAGCCGCGCTTGGCCATGTAGGCCACGCACTTAATATCGCTGGCCGGCGAAATCTTGAAGAACGCGGCCACGTCTGCAATCGCAGCGCAGTTTGGCGTGTGTACGAGCTCCGGCTTGCAGTCGCCGGTTGGCTCCATCTCGGTGACCGGATCGAGGCGCGACGTCGCCTTTTCGAGGTTCGCCGCGTAGCCGCATCCGGGCATGTTGCAGCTCGCAATCAGGTCCTCGCCCGCGTCGGTGTAGACCATGAACTCCTGCGACTGCGAACCGCCCATCGAGCCCGAGTCGGCCTCGACGGCGACGAACTTGAGCCCGCAGCGCGTGAAGATCGCGCGGTAGACGCGGTCGTGCAGGTCGAAGCTGCGGTCCAGGCCGGCCTTGTCGATGTCGAAGGAGTACGAGTCCTTCATGATGAACTGGCGCACGCGCAGCAGGCCCGACTTGGGCCGCGGCTCATCGCGGAATTTGGTCTGGATCTGGTACCAGATCTGCGGCAACTGCTTATAGGAACGCAATTCGCTGCGCGCGATCGTGGTCATGATCTCTTCGTGGGTCATGCCCAGGCAGAGGTCCGCGCCCTTGCGGTCCTTCAGCCGGAACATGTTGTCGCCCATGCCGGTCCAGCGGCCGCTTTGCTCCCACGGCTCGCGCGGCAGAATGCCCGGCAGGTAGAACTCCTGGCCGATCTGGTCCATCTCCTCACGCACGATGCCGATGATCTTGTTGATGGCGCGCTGGCCGAGGAACAAGTAGCTGTAGATGCCGGCGCCGAGCTGGCGGATGTAACCGGCGCGCACGAGAAACTTGTGGCTGGCCACCTCGGCATCCGCCGGGGCCTCGCGCAATGTGGGAATGAAGAGCTTCGACCAACGATGCATAGAAAGAAAAGGCATACTTTCCCGTCCGCCGCGGCGAACGCAGGGCAAATCACAGCAGTTTTCATTCTAAATGTTCGCGCCATCGTACTGTCGTATTGCAACCGCAGTTCGACGCGCGGGTTATTGCTCGTTCGTCTTTCATCTTGCTAATTGCTCGAATCGGTAGGATACTAAATGACAGTCGGTTCGCCTTGGTGAATATCGGCTTCAAGCCGTTGCCTCTTCGGTGGGGCTTAGCCAAGGGGACTGACCACGTCTAGATTGAAAGGGTTCCGCTTTCTGTCATAGAGAACGGAGCCCTTTTGCTGTATGCGATCAAAATCGAAGACGTCCCAGATCACTTCAATTTTCGAACGAAGGAACTCGAAGTAGCGCATCTCTCTTCTTTCAAAAGCCCGCTGAACAGCCCACAGACCGTAATCGACCGCCTGGAGAGCAGTCTCCTGAGCAGGCTGATTGGTATCGACGACAATGTCCGTGGCCGTGGCCTCAGGATGTCTTTCTCTGAACCGCTGAACGCTGAGCTCGACGGCGGTCCTCAGCGCGCGTTATCTGGGTTTGGATCCTCTGCGCGAAAAGACGATGGCGTTCTGTTTTGAGAGGTGCATCCGCCGCTCAAACAGACGAGTCACCAGATCGTCGTAAAAAGCATCTTGAGAACCGTTGTGTTTCGTGCGAAATACCCATTCGAGTTTGCGGGCAACAACGACTTGAAGACCGAAGTCCATCTTATCGAGCGCGCTAATGACGAGCTTGCGGACTTCGGGACAATCATCTTTTGCATGAAAGGCGCGCAGGCTCTTTCGGACGGAAGGAATATCCCGCAGGCACCTGTCGTTCAGAACTTCGAGGCGCACACTGGCCAATTTGCTCCTGATCTGTTCCGGATCGTAGGTTCTGAGAAACCCAACCGAAAACGTTCGGGAACATCCTTCCATCCCAACGATCAGTTTCTTCCCGGATGAGTAGAACGTCGGATCGCCGGCTTCATCGACGAAGTACCACCGCGACTTGTCCTCTGGTATTCTCACAAATGCATTCTATCGGCGCATGGCCGGCATAAACCTTGCCACATCATCTGATTACAAAAGGTGCAGCCGATCAACTCTCCGCTGCACATGACGCCAGGTTCACACCGTTCTCGACACAGATCGTTACCGGGGGCCCAGGTCTAGATTCTGAGACTTCGGGAAGCACGACGCCCAACCAGCAGGTCTTTCCGATCCCTGTTCCCTGTCGCTCACATCATCTCCACGCCCCACAGATCGTGCAGGTGCAGGACGCCTTCGACCTTGCCATCCGCGTCGACGACGACAAGCGAAGTGATCTTGCGCTCTTCGAGAATCGCCAGCGCCTTCGCGCCCAGTTCACCAGCGGCGATGGTCTTCGGATGCGGATTCATTGCTTCGCCGGCCGTCTTGCCCAGCGCCGCGCCGCCTTCGCGCTCGAGCAGCCGGCGCAGGTCGCCGTCCGAGATGACGCCGCGCAGCCGCCCCTCGTCCTGCACCGTCGTGATGCCGAGCTTTTTCGACGACATCTCGAAGATCACGTCGGCCATCGGAGCCGACGGCGCGACGGCGGGGATCTCCTCGCCCGAGTGCATCAGGTCGCGCACCTTGGCCAGCCGCTTGCCCAGCTTGCCGCCGGGGTGCAGCTCGGCGAAGTCCTCGGCGCGAAAGCCCTTGCGCAGGCTGACGGCGATGGCGAGCGCATCGCCCAGGGCGAGCATCGCAGTGGTCGATGCAGTGGGCGCGAGATTCATCCCGCACGCCTCGCGCTCCACGCTGCAATCGAGCGCCACATCGCTCGCCTGCGCCAGGGTCGACTGCAGGTTGCACGAGAAGCTGATCAGCGCGTCGCCCCTGCGCTTGACGGTGGCGAGCACGCGCAAGATTTCCTCAGTCTCGCCGCTCGCCGAGAGCGCGATGACCACGTCACCCGGCATCACCACGCCCAGGTCGCCGTGCACCGCCTCGGCCGGATGCAGAAACAGCGCCGGCGAGCCGGTAGAGCTGAGCGTGGCGGCGATCTTCTGCGCGATGATGCCGCTCTTGCCCATTCCTGTGACTACCACGCGGCCGCTCGCCCCGCCGCAGCGCAGGATCAGATCGACAGCTTGCTCGAACGCCGCGGCCATCGGGCCTTCGAGCCTTGCTGCGAGCGCAACGAGCGCCGCGGCCTCCGTGCGAACCAGCGCCGCGGGGCCGGGAGCGTCCACCGGGCGATCGTTTGGGTTGGGCTTGGTCATCGGATTTTGATGGTAACATCCCGGCGCGCGAAGAGGCCGGAGGGAACCGCCGCACAATTCATATTCGTAGCGGGGGTGATGGCATAGAATTCCAGCGATCCGGCGCGACCGCCCGTTCTCAAGCTGAATGGCCTCCGGAGAGATCGAGAGGTGAGGCTATGGCTCCCAATGGAAATGAAGCTGCTACAGTCGATCGCGCCCGCGAGACCGCCGCGCGGCTGGGATGGTGGGTCTCTGTGCTGACCGCCGTTGTGGCGATCGCGGCGTTCGGCATCGGCTTTCTGACGCCGCCGCACTCCGGGCCCTTCTGCACCGCTTCCTGCATCGCGTACCCCTACAGCGGCGCCGTCGCGTTCTTCCCCAGGGACTATCTGTGGGTCTTCCCTGGGATGCTATTGGTTTCGCTGTTCGTGGCGCTTTGCATCTGTGTCGATCTTTGGGTCAATGCAGAGAAAAGGGTCTTCAGCCGGATCGCGGTGGCGGCTGCGACGGTCTCGGCGGCGCTTGTCACGCTCGATTACTTCATTCAGTTTGAAGTGATGCAGCCAAGCCTTCTCCATGGGGAGTCCGACGGGCTCGCGTTCTTTTCGCAGTACAACCCGCACGGGGCCTTCATCGCCATGGAGGATCTCGGCTACCTGGGGATGTCGGCGGCCTTCATCTTTCTCGGCGTGTCGCTGGCCGGCCGGAGCGGCCTGGAGAAAGCCACGCGCTGGCTGCTGGCGGTCAGCGGCGCGCTGGGATTCGTCACCTTCATCGGCATGACGGCGGCCTTCGGCAACAATCTGGAAACGCGGTTCGAGCTGGCCATCATCACCATCGTCTGGACGGTTTTGCCCGTGGCTGCGACGATGCTGGCCATTCTGTTCCGTAGATCCGTCCGGCCGGCTGCCAGCTGATGCGCCGCGACGGATGGAACAAAGCGCCGGACACGGGGCGGGCCGGTATCTGATCTTTGAACCCCGCCCGTACAATAGCTTCATGAAGTCCTTCCCCGTACGGCGCAACACCCTGGTTCTGGCCGCGGTTCTTCTGATTTTGGCCGTCTTTGCCTGGGCGGGATGGGCGAACTGGGAGTATCGCCGGCAGGCGGCCGAGAAGCTTCTGGCCGGGGCCGCACAAGGCGAGCTTGTTGCCGCTCCCGGCAGCGGCGCTCCGGAGTACATCTCTCCGCTGAACGGCAAGCCCGCGCCGGCCTTCGCCCTCAACGACCTCAGCGGCCGGAAGGTCTCGCTCGCGAGCTACAAGGGCAAAGCCGTGCTCATCAACTTCTGGGCCACGTGGTGCGGCCCGTGCAGACTCGAAACGCCCTGGCTGATCGAACTGCGCAACAAGTACGCGGCGCAGGCCTTCGAGGTACTGGGCGTCGACACCGAGGGCGACGACCTCGCGAAGAACGACAAGGCGGGATGGGCCAAGGCCCAGGACAAAGCTGGCAAGTTCGCCGCCGAGATGAAGGTGCCCTACCCGGTGTTGCTCGACGGCGACAGCATCAGCAGGGATTATGGCGGCCTCGACGACCTGCCGGCCTCGTTCTTCGTCGACCGCGACGGCAAGGTGATCGCCGCGACCGTGGGATTGAATTCGGAGAGCGACATCGAGGCGAATATTAAGAAGGCGCTGGGGGAGTGAAGCAGCTTTTCGCTCCTAGCCTTTGGCTCTTAGCTTCGGTCGTGAGGATTGAACGCTGGAACTGTGGAACTTCGGCAAGTCAGCGAGTCAGCAGGTTTGAGGGTTAGCAGGTCAGCGCGTTGGCGGAATCGGCGCTCAGGCCGGTTCGAGATTTGAATGATGGCTCATATGAAGAAACAGCTTTGCACAGCAGTTGCGGTCCTGGGATTCGCTGCGACGGCCGTACACGCGCAGATCGTTGCGCCGAATGCGCCGAAACGCTCCGCCGTGAAGGCCGACGCGGTGCAGTATCTCTTTCCCGAGCAGGTCACCGTCCCCGCGGGCAAGCCGGCGACGGTCGCCCTGCACTTCCGCGTCGCGCGGGGGCTGCACATCAACTCGCACACGCCGAGCGACGAGTTCCTGATCCCGACCGTCTTTTCGATTCCCGACGGCATGGGCGTGCGCCTCGACGCGGCCGCGTACCCTGCCGGCACGACGATCTCGCTGCCCGCCGACCCCAAAACCAAACTGAACGTCTACTCGGGCGAGTTCACGATTCAGGCGCGCATCGTCGCCACGCCGGGCAATCACCTCGTCGAGGCCAAGCTCCACTACCAGGCCTGCGACCAGACCCAGTGCATGCCGCCGAAGACGATCACCGTGCCGATCGATGTAATCGGCCGCTGAACGCGGGGCATTCGGCAAGAGATCCTAGCGATTCGCTCTTTGCTTTCTGCCTGTACGGTGGCGCGCGGGACGGTGTGCGTTCCCAGGCCCAAGAAACGGACGATCTGGGGCACTCGGCGCCCGGTCCTTTCACAACACGGGCTCGATCGGAGCCTCCCGAGTCAATGCATGTGCTTGCGCAACTTGCCTGCATTGCCTACAATGGATATATGCAGTACACCATTCGCAATGTGCCGGAGTACTTGGATGCCGCGCTTCGCGGGGCTGCCCGGGCACAGGACAAAAGCCTGAACGAAGTCGCGATCGAGGCCTTGGCGCGTGGCACCGGCCTTACCGATCGGCCCCGCCGTCAGCGCGATCTGGGTGACATTGCCGGAAGCTGGACAGACGATCCAGCCTTTGAAGCCGCACTGGCAGAGCAAGACACCGTCGACGAGGAGATGTGGCGGTGAACCCGCCGCCAGGCAAGCACCGCGCACGGGGGTGGGCGCTCCAATGAGGCTGGCGCTCGACACGAACCGTTACACCGATCTCTGCCGTGGCGAGATATCGGTCATCGAAACGGTTGAGCACGCGGACGAGGTCTGGTTGCCGTTTATCGTCGTGGGGGAACTGCGCGCCGGGTTCGCCGTGGGCAGCCAGGGCGCGCGCAACGAGGCCGTTCTGCGCCGGTTTCTGCTGAAGCCGGGCGTTGCGATCCTCTACGCGGACGAACAGACCACGCAATCCTACGCCAACATCTACCGGCAACTCCGGAAGCAGGGGACGCCCATCCCTACGAACGATATGTGGATCGCGGCGCTCGTGTTGCAGCATTCGCTGGTGCTGTGCGCGCGCGACGCCCACTTTGACGCCCTTCCTCAACTCATTCGCGTCTAGCGCGATTCCGGCGGAACCTCGCGAGTACGCCAACCGGCGTTACGCCTGATGGCGTAACGCGTCGAGCGCGCAAAAGACTCCTCAAGGGCTCGAATCCCGCGACATTCTCGATCGCCATAAGGGCATTTCCCCTCTTCCTCGACCTGCTGTTTCTGCGCTGGATACGGAGAAAAGGGGTTTGACTCAAGGAAATGCGGCGGCGCGACCGTGCCTGCGACAACAACCAGTACACGCCTCCAGGACGATCGCCGCGCCGATCGATGTGACAGGCGAGTCGCAGGGACGAGGAACGTAGGACCAGGGATTGGGGATTCGCTCGCCTACCGGCTTGCCGGCCCGCCGGCCCGCAACTCTGCATTCTTCGGTTTCGCCGCTAGCCGCTCTTTTCCGCCGGTAGAATCGCCACAACCAGGCTAGACGAGGCGCCTTGACCTCAACGAGGCGGCGGCGAGTCATCGCCCCGGGCAGGACATTGATACCAGTCCACGTCAACGCGGTAGGCGAGCGCTCCCGCTGACGGAACGAATGCTTCCTTGAGCGCCAGAGCAGGATCAGGGGCCGCCTGGAATGCGCGCGTCATTCGGCATTTCTGCCCGGCAAGATTTCTCAGGTTCGACATTACCTCGAGATCGGGCTCTACTCCCGGACCGGTGACAAGGATGACGTTGCCGTGAAGCAGGTCGGACGGCCATGACATATCGTGAGCCGCGAACACTCTATAACCACGCGCGGCGTAGACTTCCGGGGCCAGGTTGACGGCCGTCGCCTGCGCAGTTTCGGCCTGGAGGCCGAGCTGGTAGTTCAAATAGAAGAAGAAGGGTTCGTTGTCGCTGACGACTGCGGCGTTGTCCTGCCGGATGTCGCGGGCAACGGTGTCCGCGACCTGGCGCCAAGGCTCGTACAGGTTCGTGGTGGAATAATGCTTACCGGAAAAGATGCCGACCCAGCCGAGAACGACAAGAGCCGTGACGGCTCCCGTCGCGTAGCGTGAAACGCGCGGCGCGGAAGAAGCGGCCGCCAGCCCGAAGGCCAAAAAGAGCCAACCCAGCAGGAAGAGAATCCGCTTGATGTTCATATGTCCGCTCAATGTGAGAAGGACCATCGGAACGGCTGAATAGAGAAGCCACTTCCGGCCCGGGCTGAGCCACACTGAGACGAGGAGAAGGATCGCGGATAGAGCGATGGGAAGGCTCAAAAGCCAATACCACGGGGCGACGGCGGCCGAGCCAAAGAGCGCGAAAACGGGATAGCCGACGACCGCAATCAAGCTTCTGATCTCGAAGTGCTGCGTGCCCTGAAAAGGCATGGGAGGCAGACTGAGCAGTGCGATCCGCAAAAGGGGCAGAAAGCTGATGGCGATCGCGATCCCGCACGCCGCCAACTTCCAGGCGTTTTGCGCGGCCCATCGGCGATGGAACAAGATCATGTCGACGAAGAGAATGAGCAGGACCGCAACCGCGAAATAGTTCGTCCACACCGCGAGGATGCCCGCGAGTACGAGTGCGAGCCAAAGCCCGTGGTTGCGGCCGTCCCGGACGACACGAAGATAAATCCGTGTCGTCAGCGAAATGAAAAACAGGAAGACGCAGTACCAGCCCGTGATGCGCCCGTATTGGTAGGCAAAGGGCCAGACAAGCCCCAGGCCGAGAGTGACCCAGTAGGATCGGGGCCCGCCGATCTCCTGGGCGGACTTGGCGGTCAAAACGATCGACGCCGCGTAAAACAGGTTGGCGAAAACGCGCAGCATGGCGAAGGAAAACCCCGTAGCGACGAGCCATGCGTGCAAGAGGATGTCGCCTAACGGAGGGTGCTCGTGCTGTCCCGCGCCAAACAGAAAGAGATTGAGGGTGGGGATGACAGGATGCCCGGCGATGGTTACGATCGCGGATTCATCGTCCAGAATGGTAAACACGCCGTTTGTGGCAAACATGACGAGCAAATAGGCTACGACGGCGAGCAGGGTGAGCTTATTCGATCTGGACATGATCTGAGCCATCGCCGGGAGACAGGAAAGTGAAGCGGCACTCCTCCCTGAGCCTCCATCGTAAGGCATGGCCTGCGAGCGATTCGCTCTTCGCCCGGAGCGGCTTGCTTGTGCGGTGGCGCACGGGGCGATGCGCATTCGCAGATCCCGGAATCGGGACCGGGGGCACACGGCAGGGAACAGGGAGCAACCGGCGCTGTTCTCGAAGAAGTCATTTTGCGGTAAGATCGTCTTACCATGCAGACCCGGGTTTCGACGAAAGGCCAGATCGTGATTCCCCAACCGGTGCGCCGCCGGCTCGGCATTCGCGCCGGCGATCCGCTGGACATTGCCGTCGAGAAGGATCGGATTGTGCTGACGGCCCCAAAGCGGAAACGTCTCAAGGCTCGAATCATCAAAGACCCGATCACTGGCCTCCCGGTGCTTTACGCGGGACCCGATGCGCCGGTTCTTACCAGCGAAATGGTCCGTGAACTGCTCGTTGACTTCCCATGAGATACCTTCTCGACGTGAATGCGCTCATCGCGCTTGGTATCTTCCACCATCGATTCCATGATCGTGTAAATGCCTGGATCGCATCCCAAGGGGATGCGCACTGGTTGACCTGTTCCATCACGGAACTGGGATTCGCGAGGGTCATCGCACAAACGCCAAGCTACGGTTTCACTGTCCAGCAGGCGCGGACTCTGCTACTTCGCCTGAAGAGCCACAGCAAACTGTCATTTACATTCTTACCGGACGGCAATGACATTTCACTGCTTCCCACGTGGGTGAGGGCCCCAAGGCAGATTACCGACGGGCATCTGCTGCAACTGGCAAGCGCGAATGGAGCATTTCTGGCGACGCTGGATGAAGGAATTCCGGGGGCCTATCTGATTCCGTAGGATAATGGTGCGGAATGCCGGGCTCGGAAGTGGGATCTCGGAGGCCCGGCCAACGTGGTGCGTTCGCGGCTAAACCGTAGCCCTACTCACGTTCCTCTTCAATATCTTCGTCCCATCCCTCCGGCGATGCGAATTCCAACGGGACCTGGTCCATGTCCAGATACATCTTGAGCATGGTTTCACACTCTTCGGCCAGTTTGACAGCCACGAAAGCCGCTTCGCTCGCGAGATCGAATATCTGCTTTTCGTCTGGAGATGCGGCACCGCTCCGCATCTGTAGCATCCGTGTGTTCGTTCTAAAATCGATGAACGCGACGGCATGCACGTATTGGTTCCTCTTCGCGGCGATTATGTCCGCCATGTCCAGAAACTTGAGGATGTTGGCGGCGCAAGCGCCGGCCAAAGGATCGACAGCCGACGCGGCCCCCAGGGCCATCCTCAGCGCAACCGACCGAGCGTGGAATTTCCGCGGGGCATTATGTGGCGGCGGCAATGTGCATTTCGAATATTGCACGACAAGCGGGAGGTATGCCTTCACTACTTCATCGATCTCATTGAATGCGATCGTGAATCTTCCGATGCCCTCATATTGTCTTGCGGTCAGCATGGATAATGATGAATCGGTTTTGAAGGCCTTGTCCACCACGCCGAAAGACCGGGGAAACTACAGATATCGACTAACCGACCCGCTGGTTCGCTGACCAGCCGACTTGCTAGTTCCCCGCCTTCTTCTCGATCTTGGCCCAGGTGTCCTTGAGCGCGAGCGTCCGGTTGAAGACGAGCTTCTCCGGCGTGGAGTCGGGGGTCGAATCTGGGTCCAGGCAGAAGTAGCCGACGCGCTCGAACTGGTAGCGGTCTTCGAGCTTGGCGCTGGCGAGAGAAGGCTCCAGCTTGCCTTCGGTCAGAATCTCCAGCGAGTTGGGGTTGAGGTTTTCGAAGAGGTCGCCGCCCTCGGGGAGGTCGTAGGGATCGGGCTTGGAGAAGAGCTTGTCGTAGAGGCGAATCTCGGCGGAGATGGCGTGCGCGGCCGAGACCCAGTGCATGGTGGACTTGACCTTGCGGCCGTCGGGCGAGTTGCCGCCGCGGCTGGCCGGATCGTAGGTGCAGTGGACCTCGACGATGTTGCCCGCAGCGTCCTTTACAACGCTCTGCGCGGTGACGAAGTAGGCGTTGCGCAGGCGCACCTCCTTGCCGGGCGAGAGGCGGTAGTACTTGGGCGGAGGAACTTCGCGGAAGTCGTCCTGCTCGATGTAGAGCTCGCGCGAGAAGGGCACCCGGCGCGTCCCGGCCGAGGGGTCCTCGGGGTTGTTGGCCACGTCGACGAACTCGACATTATCGGCCGGGTAGTTGTCGATGACCAGCTTCAACGGGTGCAGCACGGCCATGGCGCGGCGTGCGCGGCGGTTCAGGTCGTCGCGCTGGAAGTGCTCGAGCATCTCGATGTCTGTCGAGCCGTTGGTGCGCGAGGCGCCGACGGCGCCGACGAAGGCGCGGATGGCCTCGGGCGTAAAGCCGCGGCGGCGAATGCCGCAGAGGGTGGGCATGCGCGGATCGTCCCAGCCGTTGACGCGACCATCCTGCACGAGCTGCAGCAGCTTGCGCTTGGAGAGCAGCGTGTAGGTCAGGTTGAGGCGGTCGAATTCGAATTGCCGCGAAGGGAAGATGCCGAGATGCTCGATATACCAGCGATAGAGCGGCTGGTGGTCGGCGAACTCGAGCGTGCACATGGAGTGCGTGACTTGCTCGATCGAATCCGACTGGCCGTGCGCGTAGTCGTACATGGGATAGATGCACCACTCGTCGCCGGTGCGATGGTGCGTGGCGTGGAGGATGCGGTACATAACCGGGTCGCGCATGTTGACGTTGGGCGAAGCCATGTCGATCTTGGCGCGCAGCACGCGGCTGCCGTCGGGGAATTCGCCCTGCTTCATGCGGACGAAGAGGTCGAGATTCTCTTCGACGGAGCGGTTGCGGTAGGGGCTCTCTCTGCCGGGCTCGGTCAACGTGCCGCGGTGCTGGCGAATCTCTTCGGCGGAGAGGTCGTCGACGTAGGCCTTGCCCTCCTTGACGAGCTTCAGCGCCCACTCGTAGAGCTGGCCGAAATAGTCCGAGGCGTAACAAAGGCGCTCCCAATCGAAGCCGAGCCAGCGGACGTCGGCCATGATGGAATCGACGTACTCCTGCTCTTCCTTCTCGGGATTGGTGTCGTCGAAGCGCAGGTTGGTCTTGCCGCCGAACTCGTCGGCGAGGCCGAAGTCGATGCAGATGGCCTTGGCGTGGCCGATGTGCAGGTAGCCGTTGGGCTCGGGTGGAAAGCGCGTCTGGATCGTGGCGTCGCCGTAGGTTCTGTTGCGCACATCCTCGGCGATCTGGTCGCGGAGGAAGTTCGAGAGCGTGAGCGTTTCGGAATTGCGAACTTCTGGGTTTTCCGGTTTTCCGTTTGCCATACCTGCAATTCATTATCCCACTGGAAAAAACAGTGCTCAAGAAGTGTGGCTTCGAGTAAGCCGGAAGCGATAGGACGCGGCTTCAGTCGTGCCCTCGCGCTTCTTGGTGCGCTATCGAGTTTTTCCGGCGAAAACTTTGTTGGAAATACAAACAGCGGCCCATCCAGGTTTATCGCCTCACCCATCTAAAAATCGAGATGTGGATTGCCCGTCGAAGCTGGACTTGCCCTCATGATGAGACTTGAGTGAAATCCTTTGGCTCAGAGTCTGTTCTTAGCAAGTGCAGATGTCCGGTTTACTAAGCGAGTGAAATGTCCGGTTTGATAACTCATCCAGCCGCCGTCGAGGCGGTGGGAAAGTGGGAATCCCGCGCGCCTGGCGGGATTTCC
>JBEKUS010000055.1:0-26179 GCA_049514795.1 Occallatibacter sp. | reverse complement strand
CCGCACATATACGAGAGCGTCCGTATGCTCTTCTCCGGATGCGCCTTCTTCAGCCCGGCGGTCAGGGCGGCTGCCTTGGCCTCGCCGTACGCCTTCACCAGCCCCGCGCGCCACTCTTCCTCGGTCGGGCGCGAGCTCATGCGGTTGCCCTCTTCGCTCACCGATCCCATCATCATCGGCACGTCCTTCGAGATCTCCGGAGCGGCGTCGAAGAAGGAGCGCATGTTGATGTTGCGGCCGTCAACGGAGGGGCTCCAGCCGGCGCGGGCGATAAACGGATCGAACGATCTCCCCGGATACATCTTGGCCGAAACGGCGGCTCCCGCCTTGTTCAGCGCCGCCCACTCCATCTTCTGCAGAGCGCCAATGTCGTTGGCCCCGATCCCGAGTTCCTTCACCACCGCGCGCGCAAATTCCTTCTGCAGGTCGCGGTCCGGGATGTTGCCGCCGCCGCCCGATTGCGCCGAGGCGCGGTGGATCAGCCCCTTCGCCGCCGGCATCCCCAGCAGAGTGGTCACCTTCGACCCGCCGCCCGACTGGCCGTAGATCATCACCTTATCCGGATCGCCCCCGAAGTTCGAAATGTTCTCCTGCACCCACTTGAGCGCCGCAACCAGATCCGTCATTCCCACGTTGACCGAATCTTCGTAGGCCGCGCCGCCAACGACCGAGGCGTCGAAGAATCCCAGAATGTTGAGCCGGTGGTTCACCGACACCTGCACGACGTCGTGATGCCGCGCCATCTGCGCGCCTTCGTGCGAGGGCAGTTCGTAAGACGACCCGAAGGAGTACCCGCCGCCGTGGATGTAGAACATCACCGGCCGTTTGCCCGTCAGGCTCGGCGTCCAGATGTTCAGCTTCAGCATGTCCTCGCTCTGCCAGCCGTCGTCCCAGTCCTGCAGGAACGTCTGCTCGATCCCAGTCCAGGTGTGCAGGTTCTGCGGACAGTTTCCGCCGTAGACCAGCGCCGGGTACTCGTCCTTCCACGGCGTTGGCGCCTTCGCCGGAAGCCAGCGGTTCTCGCCGCCCGTGTTCTGGCCGTACGGGACGCCCTTGAACGTCAGAACCCCTCCATCCAGAAATCCGCGCACCTTGCCGTACTGCGTCGTCGCGATTGCCGAGCGCGGCGTCGAGCAGCTTCCCGGTTCCTGGTGCGCTGCGGTCTTGGTGCTGTCGGACGCGTGGCCTTCCTTGGCCAGAGCCATCCCCATGCCCGCTGCCGCGGAAAAGAGCAGTGCTTCCCTGCGATTCAAACGGACGCCATTCCCCGAATCTGATTTCATTGCCGTTCCCCTTGTCTTCTGTGTATTGGTTCTCGTGTTGCGGAGGGCTTGCACGCGCACGTTCACATCCCGGCCCGTTTCGCCGGACGGTCCAGGCGCGGCCCATGTTAGAAAGCGCTTTCCGGGGAAGTACACTAAAAGACGCTGCTTCCCGCTGTCAAGACAAAGACAAACTGCAACCCGGGCGAATGCGCACGCTGTCGAATGGGGAGTGGTGGACGCGGAAGGAATCGAACCTTCAACCTGTCGGTTAAGAGCCGAATGCTCTGCCAGTTGAGCTACGCGTCCCAGGGTGGGAAAGCCGCGCCAAAGCGATCGAGCGCTGCCTCTGCAGAGGCCAAAAAGCCTCACGCACCTTGAAGAATATACCATAGGCGCAGCGTTCATCCAAAGCCCAGCGCGTCTGCGGGTGATGTCCGGCCGCAGGGGAAGACGCGCGGAGGAGGATTGCCTCAAAGAGCGGTGTCGCTCCGGGGCGGGCACTTGCCGGGCAGGCCCCAGTGCGCGGGGCGCAAAAGAAGATGCCAGAAAAGGATGAACCAGTAAGTTGCAGCCCTTTGCCGCAGCCGGCGGTTGAGGAAGAGGGTCGACCCGCAGGCGACTGCGCTGGAGAGGGCATTCACCAAGGTTCGGACAACAAGGAACGATGAAACCGCCAGGTAGGATGCCCGGCTGCGCGTCTTGCGGAAGAAGGTGAGCTTGGAGCGCTGATACTCGACGCGGGCCGAGCCACGGAAGCGATTTGCCGTCGCGCCGCCGCCGTGCCTGGCCCTGGCGGAAGGAAGAACCCAGACCTCGAAGCCCATTCGCCGGGCGCGCTGGCACCACTCGACCTCTTCGAAGAAGAAGAAAAAGTCCTCGTCGAGCAGGCCAAGACGCGGCAGAGTCGCTGCCCGAACGCAGAGACAGGCGCCGAAGACGGACTCAGCGGCGAAAGGCTCCGTTTCTGCCGTCTTTCGCCGGAAACGATCGGACGCCAAAAGCCGCAGAAGCGGAAGAGGGAGCAGTTCTTCGGTCACTGAGGGCAGCGGGGCGAAGGAGCTCTGCCGGCGGCCATCGGGATAACGGAGCTGGGCTCCGGCAATCGCCAGATCGGGCCGCGCATCGAAGCCTTTGGCGAAGGCGGCAAGAGCGCCGCTTTCGAGTTCCGCATCGTTGTTGAGCAGTAGGACGAACTCGGCCGCCGTCTGGCGAATCCCCAGGTTGACGGCGCGGGCGAACCCTGCGTTGCAGGAATGGCGGACGAGGATGAGGCCGGGAATCTGCGCCTCGAGATCGTCGATCGATCCGTCACGGCTGCCGTTGTCGACGACAACGATCTGGTTCGGCCGAATCCCTTCGCGCAGGCAGGAGCGGACGCACTCGGGAAGCATCGCGCCGCCGTTGTAGTTGACCATCACGGCGGCAAAGCGAGGACCTGCGCCCCGTGGATCGGTGCTCATGCGCGACGCCTACTGCGAGTCTCCCACCCTTCGGCCGCTGTGGCTCCCGAAGGATGGGGCAACATCCAGATCTGCATGGGGTGGTTCACGGAATCGAATCATAGTGACGCGCCGGGGGAGTGTCAAAACCCCTGCGGCACGACGTAAAGAAGGATAGCGAAGTAGTGGGCAATGCTGCCGGCGAGGACAAAGATGTGCCAGGTGGCGTGGAAGTAAGGCAAGTGGTCGAGGGAGAAGAAGACGATGCCGAGGGTATACGCCACGCCGCCGCCGATAAGCCAGAACATCCCGTGCCAGCCGATGGCGTGAAGCAGCGAGCCCAGGACGAAGACCGCTAGCCAACCCTGAACCAGGTAGACAGCCGCGGAGGCCACGGCGAGGAATCCGCGGGTGAAGTGGTCCATGGCGACGCTTTTCGAGACGACTCCGGCCACGGCCAAGGCCCAGACCACGCCGAAGAGAACCCAGCCCCGTGCGCCGCGCAGGGACACGAGCGTGAAGGGGGTGTAGGTGCCGGCAATGAGCACGTAGATCGACGAATGATCGAGGATGTGAAAGACGCGGCGGGCGCGGGTGAGGACCAGCGAGTGATAAAGCGTTGAGCAGATATAGACGAGGATCAGCGCACCGGAAAAGATGGAGCAGGCGACGATGACCAGCGCCGATGCGTGAGCGGAGGCGACGGCGAGATAGGTTGTCCCGGCGATGGCGAGGCCGGCGCCGATGCCGTGAGTGATGGCATTGGCGAGGATGTCGCCAAGCTTCGGACGTGGGTGCATACGTCGATGATAGCGGGAGCGCGGAAAGGTGCGGGCGCAGCGATGCGCTTCCCGAATCAACACCGAATGAGAGAATGGGAATCCCGAATTGAGCGCGGCCCGATCAGAGGCGCTCTGCGCTTAAGCGCGGATGAGATGAAGGCTAAGTTGCAGGACATGTGGAGCTCCGCCGGGGGGTGGCAGGAAGGCAGACCGAAGCGATGGTTGAGACGGCGGAAGCACCAAAGAGAGAGATGCGGCGCGTGAGGGCGGTCGCGCGGCCGCCCACGACAGGCTTGCAGGGGCGACTGACGGAGATTGCGCGGGGCTATCAGCGCGTGCTGAAGCGAGATCCCAAAGCCCCCGAGGCACTCCTGGCAGTCATGTCCGCCCCAAATCCGTCCTCAATCCTGGCCGGCGGCGGCGGCCCACCCCGGTTCGGCCTTCTCCGCATCGGCCTCCATCGCCGTCAGCTCTCCGAGCAGGGCGTCGTACTTCGGGGACTCTTTGATCCTCTGCAGCCGTGGGTCGGCAAGCATTTGGAAAAACCACGGGCACCGGTTCTCGCTCGCGATGCGCAGCTCGTCAAGCGCGCCGTCGATTTCGCCCAGCGCCGCATGAACGGCGGCGTTGAACGCGTTCAGCATGAATCGCTCGTGGCTCAGCCACTGCATCCGTTCGAGCAGAGTGAGCGCTTCTTCGATGAGCCCCGCCCGGGCCAGCGCATATGCGTGAACCGCCATGGCCAGGTCTAGATGCGGCGCCCGCGCAACCAGCGCCTCTGCCACCTCTACCGCTTTCACTGCCTCATCGTTGTAGGCCAGAATCATCGCGCCATAGAGATGAGAGTGATCGTCCTCCGGGCATTGGCTGAGCGCCTTGCGGGCCTGTGCCACGCTCGCTTCTCGCTCCCCGTTCAGATGGAGCGCCCACGCCAACCTGGCCGGCAGCCACGCCGAGTACGGATCGAGGCGAATCGCATCTCGCAAAACCGCAATCGCCTCCTCGAACCGGTGACGGCTGAGCAGGAACCAGGACCGCGCACGCGTGATCAACGGATCGTGCGGCAGATGCGCGGAACGCGCAAATGCATCCAGCGCTGCAGGCAGGTTCCGATCCACGCTGAACTCAATCCACCCCAGCGCAGGCAGCAACGCATCCGCGCTCCCTGCGGAATCGGGAAGATGCTGTGCCGCCCGCCGCACCATCCGCGCCGCCACCAGCGGAGCCACGAAACCGAACTGTGCCTGGATCACACATAGATGCGCCAGGTCGACGCGGGCCGCGATCAGCGTTGGATCGAGTTCGATGGCCTGCTGCAGACGGCCCATGGCGTCCTGCATCCGGTGCCGCTCCAGCGTCTGCCAATCATGATGCGCGCGCAGATAGAGTTCGTGCGCCTCGTCGTGTTGCGGAAGCGTCTCGCGCTCCCCGCGCGGCGTCGCAACGGCCGAGATGGCAATCCCGCCGTACTGCAGACGGCAGATCAGCCGGTTCACCAGCTCTCTCGAGAGCTCACCCATCCGGCCGCATCCTGCAAACAAGTCCTCCAGCCAAAGCTGCTCGCCGTCCTCCACGCGGAGCATCTCCACCCTCAGCCGGCGGCTCTTTGGCATTGCATCCACGCGCCCTGCCAGCACAAGCTCTGCATCCAGCGCCTTGCCGATCTCCGGCGCGGAAAGCCCATGCCGGGCAAGAGTAAACGCCGAGTCGATCGCCGACACCGTCACGATCCCGGAATGCTCGCTGCTCAGTTGTGTCAGTGTTTGTTCGGCGATCGCCGGGCCGAGATACTCGGGAACGCTGTATCCGGTGGTGAAGGGAAGAATCGCGAGGCGCGGCAATTCGCCAGCTGGCCGCCGCCTGTCCTTTTGCACGGCAACGGCAAGGCGGTATCCGCGTTTATAAACGCTCTGAATGCACTCCGCCGGCTCAAGCCGGGCACGAAGCGAGGCCACGCAGCGGGACACAATGTCTCTGGAAACACGCTCCTCGCCCCACACGGTGCGCCTCAGTTCAAGCGGGCTCACGACGTTTCCGTCGCGCGCCAGCAGCACGCGCAACACCGCCAATTCCTCCGGCGGCAGGCGCATCGGCTTCTCGCCGTGCAGAAGCGTCCCATCCGCTTCCAGATGGAAGCCTGCGAACCGGTATCGCAGCGGCGGCAAACCAGCCGGAGTCGGGAGCGAACAGTCCATATAAGCCAACGCAGCCCCGCTATGTGCCTTGCTGAAACCCACCGCGACGAAGTTCTATCAACTCATTCCGTTTCACGGCAGCAACCGCAAGGACTAAGTTCACAATCATTCAGCCCAGGACAAGGAATAGCTAGCAATTACATCGATCGTCCCTGGAATCATTTCGCCAAGCCGCAACGACAGAGGGAGCCATATCGAAGGACAATCGACCCCTCTCGTTGCGCACCACGATTGGCAACAGGGAAACCCACACCCCAAACACGGGTTCCGTCCGCAGCTCTCGCACCGCCGTACGTCTCTTCGCTCAGACGGCAAGATGCCGCAACCGCGCGGCAGCTACACGGCCGCGCCTGCCCCATTGCGAACGGCGTCCTACCACCCGCTGTGGAAAACACTGCAATAATTATGTACCGGGGCTCAATCCATTCGGTGCCAGGGGCAGGGGAGACGCAATCCTCCAAGGTAATCCGGGACGGTTACCGGGAATCCGATCGAGGGAAGTTGAAGGGTACTTCTACGACTTACCGATCACCTTCGCCAGCGTCGCGCCGATCTCGGCAGGCGAAGCCACCACGGCTATTCCCGCTGCCGTCATGGCCTTCATCTTGTCGGCTGCCGTGCCTTGCCCGCCGCTGATGATGGCTCCCGCATGGCCCATGCGGCGTCCCGGCGGCGCGGTCTGGCCGGCAATGAAGCCCACCACCGGCTTCTTCACATGCCGCTTGACGAACTCCGCCGCGGCCTCCTCGGCCGTCCCGCCGATCTCGCCGATCATCACGATGGCTTCCGTCTCCGGATCGTCGTTGAACAATCGCAGTGCGTCGATGTGCGTCGTTCCGATAATCGGATCGCCGCCGATGCCGATCGCCGTCGATTGCCCGATCCCGCGTTGCGTGAGCTGATGCACGGCCTCATAGGTCAGCGTGCCCGAGCGCGACACAATCCCGATCGATCCCTCCATGTGAATCCGTCCCGGCATGATGCCGATCTTCGCCTTCCCCGGCGAGATCACGCCCGGGCAGTTCGGGCCCACCAGCCGCGACTTCGACGTCTTCAGCTTCGCCCACACCTTCACCATGTCGAGCGTCGGAATGCCCTCGGTGATGCACACGATCAGCGGAATCCCTGCGTCTTCGGCCTCCAGGATCGCATCGGCTGCAAATGGAGGCGGCACGAAGATCATCGTCGCGTTCGCCCCGGTCTTGGTCACCGCTTCCTCCACAGTGTTGAAGACCGGCCACCCCTCGTGCATCGTTCCGCCCTTCCCGGGCGTCACCCCGCCAACCACCTTCGTGCCGTACTCCGCGCAACCCATGGCATGGAACGTCCCTTCCTTGCCCGTGATGCCCTGCACGATGAGACGCGTGTTGTTGTCAACCAAAACTGCCATGAAAAAAGCTCCTAGCTTACAATACCTAGCTTTCAGCCCTCAGCTTACAGCTCTCAGCTTCTTGCCTTCGGGCCCAGTTTTTGAATGAGCGAGGTAAGCATCTTTGAAACCTCCTCACAAAGCGCAGTACCTTCCACAATTCCCTGCTCGCTACACAATTTCAGCCTTCCGGAAACGATGAGTTGAGTTTTCAACTCAAATACCGACCCAAGAGCAACCCCGAGAAACTGCCGGAACTCTGCGGCGTTGAGCCTCCCTCTGCCTTCCGCAATATTGCTCGCAACAGAAACGCTGGCGCGCCGCATCTGCGAAACCAACCCATACAATTCATCCGCGGGAAACCCCCGGGTCAATCGGTAAACACAAACTGTCAGATCAATCGCGCGCTGCCAGACGGTAAGATCCTGTACATCCTGTGGCATTTCGTATCTCCAGCGATTCGAGCGGCGAATGCACGCCATGCGCAGTTTTCGCTGAAAGCTGAAAGCTGACGGCTGATAGCTTTCGGCTTCTAGCTAGAAGCTGCCTTCACCGCCATCTCCGCTGCCTCTTTCATCGTTTCGCCCACCAGGAAATTCAGTCCCGACTCCTTCAGGATCCTTCGTCCCTCTTCCACGTTGGTCCCTTCCAGCCGCAGCACGATCGGTGCCTTCACGTGCAGATTGCGCGCCGCCGCCACCACGCCGGTAGCCAGCCGGTCCACGCGCAGAATTCCGCCGAATATGTTGATAAAGATCGCCTTCACGTTCGCGTCCGAAAGCAGGATCTCGAAGGCGTGCTCGATCTGCTCCTGGGTTGCGCCGCCGCCCACGTCGAGGAAATTCGCCGGTCGGCCTCCCGCGTATTGAATGATGTCCATCGTCGCCATCGCCAGCCCCGCTCCGTTCACCATGCACGCGATGATCCCGTCGAGCTTGATGTAGTTCAGCGCGTACTTGCTCGCCTCCACCTCCAGCGGGTCCTCTTCGGCAATGTCGCGTAGCGCCCGGATGTCGGCGTGGCGGAACAGTGCGTTGTCGTCGAAGTTCATCTTGGCGTCCAGCGCCAGCAGCTTGCCGTCCGTCGTCGTGATGAACGGATTGATCTCCACCAGCGATGCGTCCGTCTCGACGAACGCCTTGTAGAGGCTCTGGAAGAATCCGACCGCCTGGTTGATCTGCGTCGGCTTCAGGCCCAGCGCGAACGCCAGCTTGCGCGCCTGCCATGCGCCGAAGCCGACTGCCGGATCGACCGTTTCCTTGAAGATCGCCTCCGGCGTTTTCGCGGCCACCTCTTCGATCTCCATGCCGCCCGCCTGCGAGGCCATGAACACCAGCCTGCCCGTCGCGCGGTCCAGCACGATCCCGAGATACAGCTCGCGCTCGATGGCCGCCGTCTCCTCAATCAGCAGCCGCTGCACCTTCCGGCCTTCCGGCCCGGTCTGGTGGGTCACCAGCGTCATGCCCAGAATGCTCTTTGCGTGCCTCTCGGCGTCTTCGCGCGTCCGCGCCACCTTCACACCGCCGCCTTTGCCTCGGCCTCCGGCGTGAATCTGCGCCTTCACCGCAACGCCCGCCGCGCCCTCGGCAAACAGTTTTCGGGCCGCGTCGGTGGCTTCTTCCAGCGTGCTAGCCACTTCGCCCTTGGGCACGGCAACGCCGTATTTCGAAAGGATTTGCTTCGCTTGGTACTCGTGGATTTTCAAGGAGTGTCTACCTCGAGCAATTCCCAGATTACCACGCGGATCTGCGCCCGAATCCCTGCCCGGAAGGCCGTTCTCGCCACGCTATCCGGCTCCGATCCTAGCCGCGCCGTCGGTTGCTCTCGCCTGGGTCCCTTCCTTCCGTAACGGTCTGCTCTGCCATACTTTATCCATGTCGTTGACCAAGGGACTGCTCCGCCCGCTTGCCGAAGACGGCGCTGCGCTCACCCGCGAGCAGGCTGCCGCCGTTCTCGAGGAGATCCTCTCGGGCGGAGTGCCCGAGGTCGAGTCCGCAGCTCTGCTGGCCGTCCTGGCCACGCGCGGCGCGCAGGCGCCCGAGCTGGCCGGTTTCGTCGACGTGATGCGCCGCCACGCCACCCCCATGCCGTTCACCGAGGCCGAGCGCGACGAACTCGTCGACTGCGTCGGCACTGGCGGCGGCGGTCCGCAGACCTTCAACATCTCCTGTGGCGCGGCCCTCGTTGCCTCGGCCGCCGGAGCGCGCGTCGCCAAGCACGGCAACCGCGCCGTCACCTCGCGGTGCGGCGCCGCTGATGTCCTCGAAGCCCTCGGCGTTCCCATCGACCTCACGCCCGAGCTCGCTGTCGAGTGCCTTCGTGAAACCGGCTTCGTCTTTCTTTTCGCGCCGCTCTATCACCCCGCGATGAAGACCCTCGGCCCCCTCCGCCGCGCTCTCGGCTTTCGCACCATCTTCAATCTCGTCGGCCCGCTCACCAATCCCGCCCACGCGCGCACGCAGGTCATCGGCGTACTCGCCCCCAGCCGCGTTCTCCTCGTCGGCCGCGCGCTCGCCGCGCTCGGCGCCCGGCGCGCCTTCGTCGTCCACGGAACCGATGGCATCGACGAGCTGACCACTACCGGCGAGTCCGTCGTCGCCCGCATCGAGGAATCCGCCACGGGCGAAGCCGAGCTCAAAGCTGCGCGCATCACGCCGGAAATGGCCGGCCTGCCGCGCGCCACGCTCGATCAGTTCATCGGCGGCGATATCGACACGAACAAAGCTCTGCTTTACGACGTTCTCACCGGCGTCCCCGGCGCGCGGCGCGATATCGTCTTGCTCAACGCTGCAGCCGTATTGGTCGCCGCCGGCCTCGCCGGCGACCTCAAGGAGGGCGTAGCCCGCAGCGCCGACGCCATCGACTCCGGCCAGGCCGCCGCCACCCTCGAAAAGCTGCGCCGCTTCGGGGCAAAACACGCTGCGAAGAATTGAAGTGGGTGCGGTTGCCCCATCCTAAACGCGTTCTTTGCGTTTAGGGTGGGTTCCGCCTACATCCAGCTCGACCGCCTCACCAGCCGCATCGAAAAGGCCCACGAGCAGTACGAAACAGCGAGCGCCAGCACAACCCACCCCACATCTTCCAGTCCTCGACCTGCGCCCGGTGAGAGCGCCGGCGGGCTCATCAGTACATGTCTGGCCTCGGGCAACCCGGCGCGCACAGCCTCCCATGCTCCCCAGCCGAGCACGCCGGCCGCAAGCAGGATGCCGGGAATCGCGCGCTTCCACGGGAAGGGAATCGGCTCGGTCAATGCGGTCTCTTCGCTCACGCGCTCCATCACCGCGGCTGCAAAGCCGGACGAGGGAACAATCTCCTCCTCCGCCGCCAGAATCCGCTCGATCGCGTCGAAATTCGCCTTGTGGTCCATCTCTCTATTTCTATTCATGGAATGACCGCCTTCCCCGTGCGCACAGCCGATCCGGTTCGGCCCGCGCCCTCCTCGTTCAGATGCGGAAACCGCTTGCGCATCAGCTCGCGCCCGCGTGCCAGTCGCGCCTTCAGAGTTCCCTCGGGCACGTGCATCGTCCGCGCCGCGGCGCCCACGTCCATCTCGTGAAAGTAGAAAAGAACCATCGGCTCGCGGTAGCGCTGCGGCAAGGCCAGCACTGCCCTTCGCACCAGTTCGCTCCGCCCCCTCTCCACGGCGGCTTCGTGCTGATCGGCCGCGCTCGCCGGCTCCGCAATCTCCTCGATGGGCACATCCACTACCGGAAAGCGCTTGAGTTCCGTGCGGAAGACATTCGCCGCCAGCGCAAACAGCCACGTTGAAAAGCTAGACTCGCGTCTCCATCCCGCCAAACCCCGCCAGGTGCGGACGAATGCATCCTGCGCCATCTCCTCGGCGCGCGCGCGATCGCGGCAGTAGCGCCACGCCATGTTCACCAGTGGGCCCTGCCAGCGGCGAACGATTCCCTCGAATGCCGCCAGGTCCCCGGCCAAAACGCGGTCCACGTCCTCGAGGTCGCGGGTCCCTTCCGGTGCGCTGATGGGAGTCTGGGTCAAGCGGCGCTCTCCACCCCGTATGACAGGGTTTGCTTGTCGCGCGGTTGCATTTTATTCTTTCGTTCGCTCAAAAAGAAATTGCAACCCGCCGCAGCCGCCTCATGTCTCACCGTGCGAATGGGGAAGAACAGCACCCCCACTGAATCACTAGGAGGATTCCATGGTACACGCTGCACTGATGATGTTTGGTCCCGAATTCGGCCTGTGGATGTTTCTCTCGGTCGGCGCCGTGGCGCTCTTCGTGGTCTTCATCCCGCTCGTTTCCTGGATCGACAGCCGCCGCAAGGAGCGGGAGGCGTTCTACAAATCGGAGACTCTCCGCCGCCTGGGCGAGTCCTCGACCGATGGCGCCAAGCTCACGCTCGATATGCTGCGTGAAGAAGCCCGCCGCGAAGAAATCAAGAAGCGCGAGGGTCTGAAGGTCGCCGGCCTCATCAATATCGGTGTCGGCGTGGGGCTGGTGATTTTTCTCCGCGGCCTGATCGGCGGCGGCCATGACTCGCCCTACCTTTGCGGTTTGATCCCGGGCCTGATCGGCGTCGCCATGTTGATTTACGTCTACCTTCTAGCAGCCCCGATCGAGTAGCCTGTTCCCCGCGGTCTGCGTGCGGACCGGCGCGGGCTCCCCCCGCGCCATCCGCCGCAGGTGACCATCGTGTCTCCTTCCGCCGCCGGTACTGGTTCAGTTTGAATTGGGGCAGATCGAGAAATTATCGTCCAGGCTCCAGTTTCGTGCCATGATCAGTTCATGGCAAAACGAGACACTATACAGAACGCTCTCCGCGTCGTAGAAGAGGCCATTGGCGCGCCTTTAAAGCAACCTAAACCCACCGCACCCAATAAACATAAGCCCTCCAGTGCGAATGGTAAGCAAAAGCCGCGAAAATAGCGGCTGCGAAGGCTGTCCAGCTGCGACGACTCCAGCAGCCGTCTTTATATGCACAGCTCCCTATTGACCCCAAACCACGAATACTGTACGATTCTGTTCAGTTGGAACTGCAATCTGTGCACGAAATCGCGATTCGTGGTATAATGGCTTTGTCGTACAGATGAACGGATTGGAGGGCGACGGGAAATGAGCTTCGAAATCTTTGACCGGAAGGTGACGCGTCACAGCGACCCTACGGTTACCCTGACAACACTCGGTAGAATGGCGCTGAACACTGGAGCCGTGAAGATCTTGCGCGGCGTTGCAGCCGAATATGTGCTGCTGTTGTGGGACGCGGAGGCTAAGAAAGCTGCCATCAAGGTTATTGGCAAGAAAGAGCCGCGCGCATACGTCCCGCACTTTGCAGAGAAGGGTAACGGGGCAGGTTTTAGCGCCACTACTTTCCTGAACCACATTCGCTACGATTTTTCGGAGAGCAGGTCTTTTCCGCTTCAGTGGGATGAGGTTGGCAACATGTTTGTATTTAGCATTCCGACTGAACATTTGACCGGATCACCGAAGAATCAGAAGGGGGAACTGGGGAAACTGCGGCGGAGCGACCGTGCAAAAGCTAAAGAGCTGCAAGCAGATTTGACGCAATAAAGAGCGGGCTACCACAAGGGTAGCCCGCTTTTAGACCAAGTTCCGATCCAATTAAGGATCGGTTAGGTAGGCAACGATCCAAAGTCATTGCCTGCCGGGAAGGAGGTGCCCCATGCGCCACATGGAGCAACTCTACCACCTGTACACCGGCGATACGGTGTACTTGTGGTGGTTCTGGCTACCAGCCACAGGGCTGGCGCCTTAACCAAGCGTCCGAGGGCGATTATACATCAACTTTGTGTTTAGTCGCCCATCGGGCATCTGCTGCCTTCTTGGCTATCACCTTGCGTTGATCTGGTGTCAACTTGGCTGCTCGGGCTTTCCCGCCCTTCAATCCCCCTAATCTTCCAAGAGATTGCGCAGCTTTGTTCTTTCCTGCCATAACGATACTGTACCTTAACCGGTCAAGCATTGTCAAGTACTTATTTCCCCGAAGATTTTTCTTGACATCCTTGACCGCTCAAGCATAGAATGTAGCTATTGGTGAGGTTTTTATGAATCGCCTAAGCCTAAAAATGCGCGCTCAAATCGTGACCGCAATGGTTGAGGGAAACTCGATCAATTCCATCGTGCGCATGACGGGGACAGCCAAGAATACGGTCTTGAAACTGCTCGCCGATGTTGGCTGGGCAGCCTATCTATTCCACGACCGCACCGTCCGGAACGTTCGCACCCGGCGGCTGCAATGTGATGAGATTTGGAGTTTTATTGGAGCAAAGGCAAAGAACGTCACTGCGGTTAAGAAGCAAGATGGGTGGGGAGACGCCTGGACCTGGACTGCTATAGATGCTGATACAAAATTATGCGTATCGTATCTAGTTGGGAAGCGTGATAGCGGCTGGGCTTACGAGTTCATGCAGGATTGCGCCAACCGCATCAGGGGGCGTCTACAGCTCACTACGGACTGTCACAAAGCCTACCTCGACGCCGTTGAGGGTGCATTTGGGATGGACGTGGACTATGCACAGCTCCAGAAGATATACGGCGCTCCGACCGATGCCGAGCAGCGCCGATATAGTCCAGCAACATGCATCGGGTCTGACATGAAGGTTGTGAGCGGGAATCCTGATCCAAAATATGTCAGCACATCTTATGTGGAACGCCAGAATTTGACCATGCGTATGTCCATGCGCAGGTTTACTCGCTTGACGAATGCACACAGCAAAAAACTAGAGAATCATCGCTTTGCTGTAGCGATGTTCTACGCGTATTACAATTTCTGTCGTGTACATCAGACCTTGCGCGTGACTCCCGCGATGGAAGCAGGATTAACCGGGCATGTTTGGTCAATCGCAGAGTTGCTCACAACAGTAGAAAGCCTCGCTTTCAAGAATGCCAATTCAAACTGAACCAGTACCCCGCCGCCCCGGCGTTTGACGAACCTGCCACAAGCTACGACAATAAGAAGATCGCCTCCTCGTGTGGGCCTGTGGCGCAGTTTGGGAGCGCGCTTCCATGGCATGGAAGAGGTCGTCGGTTCGATCCCGACCAGGTCCACCAACTCCCCAGATATCGTTATTCGTCGATGCAGTGATCGAAGCCCCCGGACAGCAGGGCTGGGGAGCGCGTCCCGGCGTGCCGGGAAGGTCGTCGGTTCGATCCCGACCAGGTCCACCAATCCACCCCGACAATTGACCTCCCCATCTGGTGACGGCGCAGTTCTGCATTGTCGCCTGATCGCGATGGTTTCCGCATCAGGAAACATCCGCCGAACCACCCTTGTGAACCGATGCAGACCCGGCCCGGGCCAGCTATTTACACTCTCTTGTGGAGAATTCACTCCTTCTGGAGCCGTCATGAAGAGGTTGGTTGCCCTGTTCGCTCTTGCCGTGCTTTTCGCCCTGCCCACCGCCGCTCAGACGCATTTGGAGCTTGCCCGCCCCGGCGAAACTATCGTTCTCGAGCCGTATGCGCCCAATATCCTGCGTGTCACGCTGAGTCTCGACGAGCAGCCGGCCCTGGCCGCTCCCGGCGTCGGAATCCTCGCTGCGCCGTCCGCGCAGGGTTGGACCGCTTCGCAGACCGAATGGGCGGATGTCTACACGAGCAGCCGGATCGTCGCGACGGTCGGACGCGACCACCCCAGTTCCACGCCGCCGCTCCAGACTCAAATCGACATCGGGAAGTACTTCAGCGGCTCTGTTCCCGGCGCATACATCGTCTTCTCGACCCCCGACGGCAAGAAGCTGCTTGAGATGACCGGCTGGAAGCAGGCGAAGCCAAACCAGAAGGACGGCACCGCCGAGATTCTCCATGACCGCCGCCCCAGCGACCCGGAATTCTTTGTTGTCGGAGCCACCTTCGCCTCGCCCGACGACGAACACTACTACGGCCTGGGCCAGAATCACGAGGGCTACCTCGACCACCGTGGACGCGCCGTTCGCTGCTGGAACGACTATCTATCCACTGCAGCTCCCTCCACTTGCGTTCCGTTCCTCATTACCAACAAGGGCTACGGACTGCTCTGGGACAATCCCTCCAAGACGCTCATCGAACCCGGCTTCAACGAGCAGACCAACTGGACCTCGCAGGTCGGCGACCGTGTCTCCTTCTTCGTGATTGCCGGCGCGAACGCGGACGAGATCTACGCCGGCTATCGCCTGCTGACCGGTTCGACCCCCCTGCTGCCCAAGGCCGCCTACGGTTACATCCAATGCAAGCAGCGCTACGCCAGCCAGAAGGAAGTGCTCGACGTTGCGCAGGGCTATCGCGACCGCCATCTGCCCGCCGATGTCATGGTCGTGGACTGGTTCTACTACACAAAGATGGGCCAATTTGACTTCGACCCCAAATTCTGGCCCGATCCGGCCGCCATGAACAAGAAGCTCCATGAAATGGGCTTCGAAACCATGATCAGCGTCTGGCCCCGCTTCGTTCCCGAGGACCGCTACTACGCGGACCTGCTAAAGAAGGGCTGGCTGATTCACTGGGCCGACGGCACACCTGTCGACGGGCTGCCCTACGACCGTGCCGGCTCCGACATCGACACCACAAACCCCGAGGCCGCCCAGTGGTTCTGGAGCGTCATTCGCGACAACATCGTCAGCAAGGGCTTCGATTCGCTCTGGGCCGACGAGACTGAGCCCGACCTGCCGCCTAACGGCGCCTATCTCCACATTGGGCCAGGAACCGAGTACTTCGACGTCTATCCCTGGTTCCACACCAAGGCGCTCTACGACGGCTTCCGCAAGGACGCGCCAGGCAAGCGCGCCCTCATCCTCAGCCGCGACGCCTTCACCGGCGCGCAGCACAACGGCGCCATCTTCTGGTCCTCCGATATCTATCCGACTTGGGACACGCTGAAGCGCCAGGTTCCCACCGGCCTCAACTTCGCCGCTTCGGGAATTACCTATTGGTCCAACGATACCGGCGGCTGGCAGTATCTGCCGCCCGCGCATCACCCGGCCCACAAGCCGCTGCTCGATCCCTCCGACGCGCGCGGCGTCGTCGGCGGTTACGACGACTATCCCGAGCTCTACACACGCTGGTTCGAGTACGCCAGCTTCCTGCCCATCTTCCGCACCCACGGCAGCCGCACGGCCAACGAAGTCTGGTCCTACGGCCACGAAGCCGAGCCGATCCTTGAGAAGTACCTGCGCCTGCGCTATGCGCTCATGCCGTACATTTACTCTCTCGGCTACAAAACCTGGCTCACCGGCACGCCGATCATGCGCGCGCTCCCGCTCGATTTCCCCGGCGATCCGCAGGTCGCCGATCTGCGTGACGAATACATGTTCGGCCCGGCTTTCCTCGTTGCTCCGGTTACCGATCAGGGAGCGACCGCGCGGCCGGTCTATCTGCCGGCCGGCTCCGACTGGTACAACTACTGGACCAACGAGCGTTTCCATGGAGGCCGGACCATCACCGTCTCCGCGCCCATCGACACTCTGCCCCTGTTCGTACGTGCCGGTTCCATCGTCCCCATCGGCGCGGCCGTCCTCAGCACGCACGAGAAGCAGGCGATCGAGAAGGTTCGCGTCTATCCCGGAGCCGATGCATCGTTCACCCTCTTTTCCGACGACGGCATGACCTACGCCTACGAGACCGGCGCAGGCTCGGTCACCACGCTCGTATGGAACGACGCAACCGGCAAGCTCACTCAAACCGGAGCCGCCGCCTGGACCGTCCCCAACTCTGCCATCGTCGAGATCGTTCAGCCAGGCAGCTCAGCCCGATAGGTGCGTAGCGTGGCCGTTTCTTCCAGTTCGAACCTTGCCCGCCCCGCCCAGCTCGACCATGAGCGGTTTTCAGCTCACCGCGAGCTCGAAGAGCTGCTGAAGAAGTCTCTTCGCGGCGAGGTTCGTTTCGATCTCGGCTCGCGGGCGCTCTACGCGTCCGACTCCTCGAACTACCGCCAGCTTCCCGTCGGTGTCGTCTTTCCGCGCGACGCCGCCGACGTAGAGGCCGCGTTGGCCGCATGCCGCCAGACGGGCGCCGCGGTTCTGCCGCGCGGGGCGGGCACGAGCCTTGCCGGCCAGTGCGTAAACGTGGCCGTGGTCTTCGACTACTCGCGCCACATGAACGCGCTCACGTCGATCGATCCCGAGGCGAAGCTCGCCCGCGTCGAGCCGGGTATCGTTCTCGACCGTCTGCGCGACGCCGCCGAAACGTACCACCTGACCTATGCGCCTGACCCGGCGACGCATTCGCGCTGCACTCTCGGCGGCATCGTCGGCAACAACAGTTGCGGCGTGCACGGGCTGCTCGGCGGCAAGGCCGTCGACAACGTGGAATCGCTCGACATCGTTCTCTACGACGGAACTCGCATGACGGTCGGCGCCACGCCCCCCGGGCAGCTCGATGCGCTCATTCTTGCCGGCGGCCGCGTCGGCCAGATCTACGGGGGTCTCAAAAACATCCGCGACCGCTACGCCGCCCTGGTCCGCGAGAAGTTCCCGCGGATTCCGCGCCGCGTCTCCGGCTACAACCTCGACGAGCTGCTGCCCGAGAACAACTTCCACGTAGCGCGTGCGTTGGTCGGCTCCGAAGGAACCTGCGCCAACATCGTTTCGGCGACTCTGAACCTCGCCGCCAGCCCGCCCTTCCGCGTTCTCACGGTGCTGGGCTTCAATGATCCGTATCTCGCCGCCGACGCCGTTCCGCTGGCGCTCGAACACAAGCCCATCGGCCTCGAAGGCTTCGATTTCCTCCTCGTCGATTTCATGCGCCGCAAGGGCCTCGCGTTGCACGACCTCGACCAGCTCCCAGCCGGCATCGGCTTCCTGCTCGTCGAATTGGGCGCATGGTCGCCCGAAGAAGCTCGGGCCAAGGCCGAAGCCGTCGCGCGTTCGTCGCAGTCGTGGCCTGCGCCTCCCGTCGCGCACATCTGCACGCCGGAAGAGGCCAAATCGGTGTGGCACGTGCGCGAGTCGGCTCTTGGCGCGGTGGTGTTCGTGCCGGGTGAGCCGAACCGCTGGGAGGGCTGGGAGGACGCAGCCGTTCCGCCGGAGCGGCTCGGCGACTACCTGCGCGACATCAACAAGCTCATGGCCGAGTACGGCTATCGCAGTCCCATGTACGGCCACTACGGGCAGGGCTGCGTCCACATGCGCATCAACTTCGACTTCCGCACCCCCGAGGGCGTGCGAAAGTTCCGCGAGTTCATCGACCGCGCCGCCGATGTCGTTCTCTCCTTCGGCGGCTCGCTCTCCGGCGAGCACGGCGACGGCCAGTCGCGCGCGGCCCTGCTGCCCAAGATGTTCGGGCCGGAGCTCATCGAGGCCTTCCGCGAGTTCAAGCGCATCTGGGATCCCGGCAACCGGATGAATCCCGGCAAGCTCTCCGACGCCGTGCGCGTCTACGATCCCACCGAGAACCTGCGCCACAGCCTTCATGCGCCCGGCGAAGACCCGGCGTCGAAGGCCCTCGAAACGCACTTCGTTTTTGCCGCCGACCACGGCTCGCTCGAAAACGCCACCGAGCGCTGCGTCGGCGTCGGCTCCTGCCGCAGCACGCAGGGCGGCGTGATGTGCCCCAGCTATCGCGCGACCGGCGAGGAGCAGCACTCGACGCGTGGACGCGCCCACCTGCTCTGGGAAATGCTGGCCGGAGCCTTGCGCGAAGAGGGCTTCAAGAGCCGCGCCGTTCACGAGGCGCTCGATCTCTGCCTGAGCTGCAAAGCCTGCAAAACCGAGTGCCCGGTGCAGGTCGACATGACCGCCTACAAATCCGAGTTCCTGGCCCAGCGCTACAAAGGCCGACTGCACCCGCTCAAGCACTACATCTTCGGCTTCGCTGACCGCCTCGCCCGCTTCGGCTCCCTCGCGCCGTCGCTCACGAACGCGATCCTCACCGGCTGGCTCTTGAGCCCGCTCGTCAAGCGCATCGCCGGCGTGGCGCGGGAGCGCCAAATGCCGCGCCTCGCGAAGAAGAGCTATCGGAAGGTGCGCGTCGCCAGATCCTCCAGTGCGATTTCAGCGCGCGAAACGCCGTTGCCTGGACGGTCCGTCCTGCTGTGGGCTGATACCTGGAACAACTACTACCACCCCCAGGCTCTCGCCGCCGCCGAAACCATCCTTACTGAGTCCGGTTTCCGCGTCGAGACGCCACGCGGGCACATCTGCTGCGGCCGCCCGCTCTACGACTTCGGCCTTCTCGGCGCGGCCCGCGCCTATCTTGCCCGCGTCCTCGACCGTATGGCGCCTGAGATCGAGCGCGGCCTGCCCTTCATCTTCCTCGAGCCAAGCTGCGCCAGCGTCTTCAAGGACGAATTGCTGGAGCTCTTCCCGGACGACCCCCGCGCCAGGCGGCTCAGCAGCCTCACCTGGCTTCTCGCCGACTGGCTCGCCGCCGAGGCGCCCGGCTTCGCCGTGAACCGCCTCCAAGGCGCGCACGTTCTCGTCCACGGCCACTGCCACCACAAGGCGGTCTTTGGCGGTCCGGCGAACGAGATCGCGTTGCTACGCCGGGCAGGCGCCACGGTCGAGCCAATCCAGTCCACCTGCTGCGGCATGGCCGGCCCCTTCGGCTTCGAAGCCGACAAGTTCGAAGTCTCCCGGACCATCGCCGGCCAGGACCTGCTGCCCGTCATCCAGTCCGCCGGTCCCGGCACGATCATCGTCGCCGACGGCTTCAGTTGCCGCGAGCAGATCGATCAGCTCGGCCACACCAAGGCCTTGCACTTCGCCGAAGCCATGGCGCGCGGCAAGGCGAAATAGGTCGCTCGATGTTTGTGTGAGCCGGCCCAGTCTTATGTCCAACGCTGAGGCGTCGGCCACCCGGCCTCGATTCTGATTCCCGCTTCCGCGACGCCTCCGCCTATCCCTTGACTCTGTTCATGCTGCTGCAAACTCCCCAATATCCCCAGGCGGCGAACAAACCGCACAGAACCGCAAGCGCCGCCAGATGAGGCCAGATGGTCTCGATCGAAGCGCCGATCAGCGCCGTCTTGCGCAGCAGGCAATTCATGTGGAACAGAGGCGTGAGATTTGCGATCCAGCGGACCCACCCAGGCATCACGTAGTAAGGCCAGGTGAAGCCGGACAAAGTAAACAGGACGGCGGACATATACAGATGAAGCTGCGTGCAGAAGACCGCGGATTTGCAGAGCGCCGAGTATCCAAATCCCGCACAAACCTGCGCAAAGACAAAGACAACCAGCGCCGCGGCTAGCACAAGGAAACTGCCGCGGAACGGCGCACCGAAGATCAGGAACGGAAACGAGAGTGCCATAAACGCAATCGGCAGCCCAAGTGCCGCGGTTGAGATCGCCTTGAACAGAAAGACTCTGCGCTTCGTGAGGTCGAGGTTGGGGAACTCCCGCCTGAGTTTCGCCGTGCTGTCCAGTTCGAGCGAGATTCCGCCGCCGATGCGAGTAACCGATTGGACGGCGATGCACACCAGCCCCATCAGGATGAAGTAACTGTAGTTGGATGTGGGGTTGAACAGGAGCCGGGTTTTCTGCCGCAGCGGCATCGCCGTATCGAGCGCCGAAGCAGGCGGCAGCGTGGCCTCGAGCCTGCGCTGGGCAAGTCCGATCTGGTAGCTCGCCAGCGTCGTCCTGACGCCGGCCGACGCAGTGGCCGCGATGAGCGTGTTGCTGCCGTCAAAGAGAATTCCAACGCGGGGCTTCTTCCCAGCCAGCACATCGCGCTCGAACCCGGGGGGAAACACAACGCATGCGTAGGCCGCATCGCGCCGGATCAGCGGCAGCAGATCTTCCGGCCCATTGACCCATCCAACCACGCTGATATCGTCAGAGGCCTGAAGGGCCGAGCTGATCTCGCGCGACAGCGTCGAGTGATCCTGATCGGCAATCACGATCGGCACGTGCCGTGTCTGGCCGTTCCAGTAGACGCAACCAAAGATGATTGCGTAGAAGAACGGGCCGCCAATGAAGATAAAGGCGATCCGGATGTCGCCCAGCATCCGCTTCCACTCGCGCTTGCAGAGATTGAGCCAATCGCTAAGCGGCATCGGGGCCCCCTGCTTCGAGCGCGAGAATCGCCCGGCCGCCGCGCCAGGCGAGGAACAGCGCGAACAGGCTCCAGGCGATAAGCACGGCGATCTGGCTTCCACAATCGGCCAGGCCGCCGCCGATCAGGGAGATCTTGCGCATCATCAGCGCCGCGGGGCCCATCGGCAACAGAGTTGCGAAGGGCATCGCGATCTTTGCCATGGCCATGATCGGCCACGTATAGCCCGAGAGCAGGAAGTTTGGCATGGTCACGGTGGCGCAGAGTTCGGTGGCCCAGATCGGATCTTTTGCCTGGCAGGAGAAGCCGAAGCCCAGCGTGACGAGCATGAGGACGTACCAGACCAGAACGAACCAAAGCGACAGCGAGGCCCACCGGAACGGCACACCGAAGAACATGTGGGGAATGAGAAGCAGAAAGCCGGCAAGGGGAATGGCAATTGCGGCGTAAGGAAGCAGCTTGCCGGCCACGAGCGTCCATACGTTGCGCGTGATCCGCTGCAGTTCAACGCCGCGATGGCCGGCGAACTCCGCGGCGCCGGAGCGGATGACGAGAAAGAGCGCGCTCAACTGAATGGCGATGTAAACCAGGCCCTGCACCATGAAATTCAGGTAGTTGTAGTTCAGAGGTGGGTTGAAGCCCATGCGTACGCCCACCTCGTACGGCTGTGCGATGGGCAGCGCGGATTTCTGGCTGACTCCGTACACGGCCTCGGCCATGCGGATCTCCGTGCCCACGGAGTAGGTCGTCAGGACGGTCGTCGCGGAATTCAGCTCGGTCCTGCCGGCCAGATAATTCGAGTTGTCCACCAGCACTTCCACCTGCGCCGGCCTGCGCGCCAGAAGATCCTTCTCGAGTCCCTTGGGAAAAACGAAGCAGATGTGCGCGCGATCCTCGGCCACATATGTCGGGAAGACGTCGCTCGAATCGGCATAGCCGCCCAAAGCGAAGGTCTCGTTGGCCAGGATCGCCTGCGTCAGTTCGCGGCTGATGCGCGAGTGGTCCTGGTCGACAATCAGCACGGGAACCCGCATTAGTTTCTTGGGCAGATAAATGCAAGCCAGGACCACGATGGACAGAATGCCCGCCGTGACGATGAGCCAGGTGTACCGGCGCTCTGCGACCAGCGACTTCCACTCCCGTGCCGCGATTTGTTGAATCGCGGAGCTCACTGCGCATCCTCGTCGAGCACAACCCGCGCCGTCATCCCGTTGCGGAAGCGGCTGTCGTCGTTCAGCCCGATCACCAGTTGAATTCCGCGCACGTCGAACGATCCCTGCTCGTTCGTAGCCTTCTTCGTGGCGAAGTCCGCCGACTGCGAGATGCGAATGAGCCTTCCGTAGACGGCTTCGTTGTTGAGCGCGGGAATGATGACCTTGATCTGTCTGCCGAGCTGGAGATGGCCGTACTTCGACTCGTCGACGTAGATCTTCACCTTGAAATCGTTGGCGCGCACGATGGTCAGGATGGGGAAGCCCGGCGAAACCGCTTCGCCGGCATTCGAGACCCGCTCCGATACGTAGCCGCTGACCGGCGACACAATCTTCGCATCGGCCTGGTACGCCAGGGCCTCGTTCAACTGCCCGCGGACCGATGCCGCCTGTTGCGTGGCGGCATCGTGTTCCGCACGCCGCAGATCCACCTGCATCCCGGAGTCCCTGGCCAACTGCAGCGCTGAAGCAGAAGCCTTCACGGCCTGCTTCGCCTGGGTCAGCTTCGACTCGGCCGCGCCGAGCTGGGCCTTGGCGGCCAGATAGCGGTACTCGCACTCCTGCTCGGTCTGCTCGGGGATCACCCCGTCGGCAAACAAACCCTGGAAACGTTTGTAGGTGTCGGACGCGGTCTTGTAGGCGGCGCGCGCCTGGTTCAGGTTCTCCTCCGCCTGGTGGATGTCCTCGCTGCGCGCGGCATACGCCGCCTCTGCTTCGGCAAGCTGGTCGCTGTAGGTTGCCTGCTGAAGCTTAACCGCGGTCTCCGACTCCGAGACGCGGGCCATGGTCGCCTGGTAGCCGGCTGAGGCCTGATCCACCTTGGCGTCGATCTCCTGCGATTCGAGGATCGCGAGAGGATCGCCGGGCTTCACCGGGGCGCCCTCGTCGACGAACAGCTTCTCGATGCGCCCCGGAATCTTCGACGAGACACTGATCTCGTCGCACTCGATCGTTCCGTCGACAGTCACATGCTTGGCGTTTTCCGCGTGCCGCCAGATGGCCACGCCCACCAATGTGACGACAACAAGAACGACGACAACGGTCGCAATCGCTTTCTTATTCATTTCTGGATCCTCGCGGCTACTTCGGCGATGTCGCCCTGATAACGGTGAATTCTCAGATACGCCAGATCGATGCCGTAGAGCGCGTGCTGAATCTCGATTTGCGAAGCCGTCAGCGCTACGTTGGCATCCAGGACTTCAAGACTGGTTCCGGTTCCAACTTCGAATCTCTTGGTCGCCAGACGAAGGCTTTCGGCCGCCAGTTCCGCGGCCTTCCTGCCCGAGACCAGCTCGCTTCTCTGCGATTCGAGGTCCAGGCATGCGCTGCGCACCGCAAGCCGGATCTGCTCCTCCGCGTGCCGGTATTCGTCCTCCGCGCCGGCGAGTTGCGCGCGCGCTACCGAGACCTTGGCCCTGCGCTCGCCCCCGTCGAACAGCTCCCACGACGCGTGAGCGCCCACCACCCAGGTCGGATCGGTCTGCGCAAGCTTGTTCGTAACCAGTTCCTTTGAGGCGATCGCCGTGATCTGCGGCAGGTAGTCTCCTTGTTCCATGCGCACGCTGTTCCGCTCCGCTGCAATCTTCGCGTTCAGCGCCTTGAGAATCGGGCTCGACCGAACCGATGCTGCAATCGCTTGGTCCGGATTGACGGCGTCTTCGACTTCGAAAAGTTGGCCGTCGATCCTGACTGCCGCCGAGTCGTCGAGCGCCAGCGACGTGCGCAGCGCCGCCTGCGCCAGCGCAAGCTGGTTCTTCGCCTCCGTCAGCCGTTTCTCCTGCTCGGCCACTGCGGCTTCCGCCCGGATCACGTCGTACCTGGCCGCCGTTCCCTGCTTGAACGCCGATTGCGCGTGTTCGAGGTGCCCTTGATACGAGCGAAGCGCCATCTCGTGCAGGCTCACAACCTGCTGGGCCAGCAGCGTCGATAGGTAGGCGTTCTCTGCATTCAGCACCACGTCGTCGTCCGTGTCGTTCGCCGATTGCGCGGCCGCGTCCGATCCTGCGTGCGCCGCGCGAATCGCATGGGTGATCTTCCCGCCCGTGAACAGGGGAATGCCGGCCTGCAAACTGACATGCAGGTTGTCCTGCTCCGCCACCGTCGTGTTCAGGGACTTGATCCCCAGGATCGCCGCCAGATAGGACGGAACCGGAGACGAGATCACGATCGGATCGTTGAAGCGCAGGTACTGGTTCTCCGACGAGATCCGCCCCCATCGCAGGCTCTCGACGGCCTTCGCGTTGGCATTCGCCGCGGCGGCATCCTCGTGCGCCTGCTTGGCCGCCCAGCTCCGCGTTTTGGCCAGATTGGCCACCGAAGCCATGTCGAGGCTCAGCGTCTCCTGGCCGGCGGCTGCAATGGGCGAGACCGCGATCGAAGCAAGAATCAGCAGCCTCGCAATCCGCCGCCGCTTCATCGGCCGCACGGCGCGGAAACACGAAGCCGCTGAGTTGCCCAGGACGCCGCCGCCAATCGCCGGCGCATCGCACCGGCGATCTGGAGGCTTTACCAGAGCGGATTTCATTCGGCTAGTTGTCGAGATCACAAAACTGTCCTCTCATTGGTTGCACGGGACACATCGCCTCACGATTCTTCCCGCCCGTCATGGCCCGCAAGAACCGGCCCGGCGATACGCAGAATGTGTTTCGATGGGTTCCCATGATGTTCGTTACGGGATGAATTCGCGCCTCGGCTCGGACTCCCGTTCGTCATGCTCGTCCCCCCGGCGTGGCGCTCGAAAGGCCGGCCGCAGTCGGAAGCGCCGGCGTCCTCAGGTGCAGCCGCTCGCAGACATGGAGAGCATAGGAGCTGTCGGCGGTGAACTTCGCGCCGCACTGCCCCAGCCAGCTCAGCAATTCCTCGCCCGCATGATCGATGTAGGTCACCTCCGACAGCTCGACCACCGTGTGCGAGAGCTCCCTGCGGTTGCCCACGACTGACTCGACCTCTTCGCGGCATCCTTCCGTCATCCGGCCGGACATCCGCAGGACGGCGGTATCCAAACGATCGATGCGCAACATCGCCTGCTTCCAACCTCTTCGTTTAAACTCTTGCAAGCAAGGGGCCAGACCCGCCATAAAGTCAACTCATTGATTGGAAGGCACTAACCATTGGCGATGCTCTTGGCTCTTCTCCTCTGAGTGGCCAAATAGGACCACGGTGGCCAAATAGGACCATCAAAGTGGTATCGTTGCCTAAGGGAAGATGGACGAACACCGGCGTACTGCTGTCAGCGGGCCGTGGACCCGAGAGAATCGACATCAACCAGTCCGCCCAGCCCAATAGGAGGAAAGAGGCCGATGTCCGAGCCCGATAGAACGATGGCGCGATCCTGGAACGCCGACGGGAACTCGAGATACCGTACCCTGCTCCGGCTCACCTCGGCCATCGCCGCGCACCCCAATCCCGGCGACATGCTTCGCAGCTTGCGCGAGCTTCTGTCGGACTTCCTGCCGCTCGATGGGGTTGTCCTCGTAACCCTCGAAGAAGACGGCAAGTCCGCGCGCCTGCTCGCCATCGATCAGGTATCGACGGTACCCCGGGTCGAAGTGGGAGCCACCATCGAGCTGCAGGGCAGCGCCATCGGCCGTGCCCTCGCAGAGATGCAACCGGTATTCATCCCCAATCTCAGCCGGGCGATCCAATCGATTCCCGCGTTGGTCGGTCGCAAGAGCGCCGGACTGCATCGGTGCGCTTACATATTCCCGATCGCCACGCCCCGTGTGCGCCTGGGCGTCCTCCTCTTTGCCAGTACCGAAGACGGGCAGTTCACTGCGGAAGACGTGGAGTTGATGGAGGTGGCGACCGCGCAGGTTGCTGTCGCCCTGGAAAGTGAAACGGCGGCGGCCGATGCCGTACGCTACCGCCGTCAGCTCGAAGAGGAGCGCGACCGCCTGGGCCTGCTTCTTGAAATCAACAATCAGATCATCGCCAAGAAGGACCTCAACGATCTCTTTCGCTCCGCGTCGAGT
>JBEKUS010000054.1:0-26597 GCA_049514795.1 Occallatibacter sp. | reverse complement strand
AGGTGGCGCGAAAGAAGCGGCGGGCCTACGCGGAATGGGAGTACTGGGGACGGCCTGTGCCGTCGTTCGGCGACCCGAAGGCGCGCGTGATGGCGCTGGGCCTGGCGCCGGGAGCGCACGGCTCGAATCGCACGGGGAGGATTTTCACGGGCGATGGATCCGGAGACTTTCTGTATCCCGTCCTGCACGCGGCAGGATTTGCGTCGCAGGCAGAAGCGGTCGAGCGCGACGATGGAATGAGGCTGACCGGGCTATGGATCAGCGCCGTGGCGCGGTGCGCGCCGCCGGGGAACAAACCGTCGCCGGAAGAACTGCGCAACTGTGCGCCTTGGCTCGATGAGGAGATGCGGCTGCTCGCCAACCTGCGCGTAGTGGTCTGCCTGGGGCGGATCGCGTTTGACGGGCTGCTGGCGCACGCGATGCGGACGGGGAAGCTGGCGGGGCGAACGGGATTCGCATTTGCGCATGGGGCGGAGCACGAGCTGCCGGGCGGCTTGATCGCGATCGCCAGCTATCATCCCTCGCTGCAGAACACCAATACCGGCAGGCTGACGCGCAAGATGCTGCTCGATGTCTTCAAACGGGCGCGGAAGCTCGCGGGATTGTGAGGCGCGGGCGACGGCGATCGAATCGCCGGGAAGGAAAGGGAGTCGAGATGAAAGAAGAAACGGTGGACCGGCTGGCGAAACAGATTCTGAAGGATGAGGCCCTGGACGAGGTCGGCCCCAAGGCGGCAAGAGAGAAGAATCCGGTGGATCACTGGTCGCCGGCGGTGCTGCTGGAGCGGGCAGCGTACCTGCGCAAGCTGGCGAAGCACGGGGACGGCTCGGCGTCGGAGACGCTGAAGGAGTATCCGCAGCACTGCGCCATGCTTTCGTTTCGCAGCCGGGACGGCGAGGCGGAGATCCACGAGCGGTTCGCTGACCTGTTCTGCGTGCTGGCCGGGAAGGCAACGCTGGCGACGGGAGGAGTCGTTGCCGGGGCGCGGACGGTGGCGCCGGGCGAGACGCGCGGGGCATCGATCGAGGGCGGAACGAAGCAGACGCTGCGGGCGGGAGATGTGGCGCACGTGCCCGCGGGCACGCCGCACCAGATGCTGGTGAAGGCCGAAGACACCATCACCTGCCTGGTGATGAAGGTGCAGGAGGCTCTGTAGGGGCAGAATGGCGGCGGAGGGAATTGGAGCGGGAGACCGGGATCGAACCGGCGACATTCAGCTTGGGAAGCTGACGTTCTGCCACTGAACTACTCCCGCCCGGAGTGCGGCAGAGACGACAAAAGGAAGTATATACCAATCTCGGAGAGAAGCCGCGACACGGGGATTCGGCTGCCGTCCGGTCCACTGGATCTCCGGAGAGACGGGCCGCTGCTGCGGGACTGGCTCGCGCGATCGAGGAAATGGCCGGAGCGCCGTCGCCTCCGGCTGTCAATTCCTGGCCCATCCTCCGCAAAGCCGTGAGGGCGTAGTGCAATGTCCACGACCTACAATCGTCTCTGACCGTATCATTCTGCATCGCTTGAGAGTTCCATGAAGACCGGTTCATTTTGTCCGCGCGCTCGTCGCATCCATCCCTGCTCTGCTTTGGCCCTCACTGCCCTGCTGGGCCTGCTCGCGTTTTCCGGCGCGGCTGGCGCGCAGGAGCAGCGCGCTCCCGTCGCGCCCCCGGGCGATACGCTCACCACTCCCGGCCCGCTCGCGCAGAATCTCTCTCCCAAGCTCTCGCGCCACGAGATCACGAAGGCCATCAAGCTCGTTGCAGACTGGCAACTGAGTCGCATGCCCGCGGAAGCGCAGTTTGACTGGACATGGGCCGCGCTCTACGCTGGCTTCATGGCCGTCCCGGACAAGGCCGGCGGAGGCAAATACAAGCAGGCGATGCTCCGCGTCGGCGAGCAGCTCCACTGGGAGCCGGGCCCGCGCGTCATGCACGCAGACGATCAGGCGGTTGGCCAGATGTTCGCCGAGCAGTACTTTATCCACAGAGATGCAAAGATGCTGGAGCCCATGCGAGCGCGCCTGGATGCGGAGATGGCGGCGCCCGACTCCACCGATCCCCGGCAGCCGCTCTGGTGGTGGTGCGATGCGCTCTTTATGGCGCCGCCCGTGTACGCCGATCTGGCCAAGGCGACGGGCGACAAGAAGTACGTCGCTTTCATGGATCGCCAATGGGACATCACAACCCATCTTCTTTATGACCGCTCGAAGCATTTCTATTCGCGCGACGCGTCCTATCTCGACAAGAAGGAGCAGAACGGCGAGCCGCTCTTCTGGTCACGCGGCAACGGCTGGGTGATGGGCGGAATTGTGCGCGTGCTCCAGGCGCTGCCGGCGGACTCTCCGCTTCGGCCCAAGTACGCCGCGCTGCTCAGAGAGATGTCGGCTGAGATGCTCTCCATTCAGGGAAAGGATGGTTTGTGGCGCCCCGGCCTGCTCGATGCCGAAGCGTATCCGCTGCCTGAGATCTCAGGCAGCGCTTTCATCGCGTACGCGATGGCCTATGGCGTCAACGAGGGAATCCTCGACCGCGCAACGTATTGGCCTGCCGTTGAGAAGGCATGGGCGGGAATGCTTGCCCATGTCTATGCCGATGGCCGCCTCGGCTGTATTCAGCCCGTCGGCGCGGCGCCCGGAGCTTTCAGCGAAACGACGAGCTATGTCTACGGCGTCGGCGCCTATCTGCTCGCTGCCTCGGAGATCTACCGTACCGCAAAGTGATCCGGTCGCGGCTTGGCCCGTCTCTTCACGGGATCAAGCGGTGGGCGCGGCCGTCCCGCGGTCTTCCGACTGCGCCAACGCCGCGGCAAACTGCTCCGCCAAGACGCCGACCCGCGGCGGGGTCATCACCTCGAAGTGCCGTCCGCCGATGACGTTGTGCGTCAACGCGCCGCGGGTGACTCTCTGACTCGCGCCGCCGGAAACGCCTTCAACGGTGAGCAGCGACTTGTCGGCCTGCCAGGACCAGACCGGCGCATTTGGCGCTTCGATCCGGACTTCATCCAGCAGGACGGTGTGGCGGACGATGCGGCGGAAGATCTCCTGCCGGTTGGAGGGACCGGATTTGTTACCGTCCAAATCGACACCCTGAGCGATGAGCCAATCGTGGATCATGCTGAGCTTCTCGTCCTCGCTCGATGCCGCGACAAGGCGCCTGGCCAGCTCCAGCGCCGACCAGTCGAGGGTTTTCGCGGCGTTCGCCTGCGCGCCGGCCTTTTCGCCTCCCATCCAGTCGAAGATCTCTACAATCATGTTTTTGATGACCGTCTCACGCGGGCAACCGGGGTCGAGCGCGGAGAAGGGCGCTTCAATGGCTCCGATGAAAGAGACGATCCGGCCGCGACGTTCCAGTTCGCTGGCCGTCGCCACGGCGAAGATGCTCCCCGCGGAGAAACCAGCGATGCGAATCGGTCCCCGCGGCTGCAGGCCGACAACGATCCCGGCATAACTGCGGGCCAGCTCGTCGAGGGTTCCGCACTCGTCCCGCTGCCCCGCCAGCATCCGCGACTGGATGCCGTATGCCTGGAGTCCCCGAGGCAGCAGCGCGGCCAATTCCGCAAAGATCTCCGTGCCGCCGCCCACCGGATGAATGAAGAAGAGCGGGCGATCGGCGTCTCCGGGGCGAAGCAGAATGGCCTGACCGGCTGCGTCCCGCGAAACGGCGGCCCCCTTCTCCGCCGCCGGAGCCGCCGCATCGCTCATTCCGTAGCTTTCCAGAACGATCGCCGCGAGGCTGTTGACGGTGGAGTTGGCCGAGATGGCGCCGGTGGGCAGAGAGATGGCGAAGCTGTCTTCCAGGCGATTGATGAGCTCGAAGGCCATCAGCGAGTCGAGGCCCATCTCGTTCAGGGGGCGGGCGAGGTCGATCTTCGCGGTTTGGGTCCGGATGATTGCCGCTACTGTTTCGCAGATGAGCGAGGCGGCGGCAGCGAGCCGCTCGGCGGGCGGAGCGGATTGAATCAGGGAGCGGAAGTCCCTGCCGTCTTCGGTCCCGGCGGCGCCAGAAGCGGCGATCACCTCGGAGAAGCGCGGCGCCCGTGCGGCCGTCATCTTCTGCCACAGGATCTGCGCAAAGCCGATCTGCGCGGAGTCGCTTTGGAGCAGATGGCCCAGCATCTCCGTGGCGTCGGCCGGGGCGATGCCCTCGACGCCGTGAGCCGCCAGATGATCGGCGACGCCCTGGTTGCGAGCCAGGACACCGATGTCCTCGATCGCGCCCCAGTTGATCGCGATTGCGGGCAGGCCGAGGGCGCGGCGGTAGTGAGCCAGCGTGTCCAGGAAGCAGTTCGCCGCGACGTAGTTGGCCTGACCCGGAGTGCCGAGAAGCGAAGCTACGGACGAGAAGAGCACGAAGTGGTCGAGCTTGAAGTTGAGGGATGCGCGGTGCAGGTTCCAGGCTCCGGCTGCCTTGGGCGCCATGACGCGTGCAATGCGCGCCGGCGTCAACTGCGCGAGGATGCCGTCGTCGAGCACCATGGCCAAGTGGAAGATGCCGCGCAGGGGAGTTTTTCCGGCGGCGATAGTGCGCATCAACTTCGCGACCTGCCTCTCGTCGGAGACATCGACCTTGGCCAACCTGACATGAGCGCCCTCGCGGCGCAGTTCGGCCACGGCGCGTTCGACTTCAGGTGTGGCCGCTCCGCTGCGGCTGGCGAGCACGAGGTTTCTGGCTCCGTTGGAGACCATGCGGCGCGCGACGGCCAAGCCGAAGCCGCCCAGGCCGCCGGTGATGAGATAGGTAGCCGCGGCTGGGAAGCGGACGGGATCCTGCGGGAGCCTGCGCCGCGGCACGATGCGATCGTTCTTGGCGGTGAGGACGATCTTTCCGATGTGCCGGGCCTGAGCCATCTGGCGAAACGCCTCGGTGGCTTGCGAGAAGGGGAGAACGGTGTGCGGCAGAGGCCGCAATGCCCCGCTGCGGAAAAGCTTCATGAGGCTGTTGAGAAGCTCCTGCACCTGGCCGGGCGCTTCTGCCAGAATCCGGCCCAGGTCGATGACATGCATCGAGACGTTGTCGCGCAGGTGGCGCAGTCCGATGGCGGTATTGGCGTAGACGTCGCGCTTGCCGATCTCGAGGAACCTGCCGCCAGGCGCGAGCGCGGAGAGTCCCTTGGCAATGGCGTCACCGGCGAGCGAATTGAGCACGAGGTCGACTCCGCGGCCCTTGGTGGCGCGACGGACTTCGGCGGCAAAGGCGGTGGAGCGAGAGTCGAAGACCTGGCGCGCGCCGAGTTTGCGCAGGTAACGCCGTTTTTCCTCGCTGCCCGCGGTGGCGTAGATTTCCGCGTCTGTGAGCTTGGCGATCTGCATGGCGGCCAGTCCCACGCCGCCCGCAGCCGAATGGATGAGGACGCTCTCGCCGCGCTGGATGCGGCCCATCCGATGCAACGCGTACCAGGCGGTCATGAATGCGACCGGGAAGGCGGCCGCCGCTTCGAAGGAGAGCTTCGCAGGCTTTCGGATGGCGCAGGAGGCGGGAATGGCGATGTGGGAACTGAAGCAGCCGGCGCCGGTGGCGATGACCTCGTCGCCGGGCTTGAATGCCGTGACTTTGCTGCCCACGGCGGTGACGCGGCCGGAGCACTCGTCGCCGAGCAGCAGATCACGATCGCGTTCGATGGGATAGAGGCCGAGAGACTTGAGGATGTCGCGGAAGTTGATGGCCGCGGCCTCGATTTCGATTTCGATCTCCTGGGCCGCGGGACGGCGGCGTGGAACCTCGCACCACGCCAGCTCGTCCATGACACCCGTGGAGGGCATCAGAAGCGAGTGGCCCATGCTGCGCCCAGGCTGCGGACGGGCGACGAGCGAATCCATGGCCCGGTGGGCGATGCGGTTGACGCGACGAAGGTCCACGCGCCATGCCACTTCGGTCTCGCCGTCGCCGGCGACGATCTCCTGCCAAAGGCGGCCTGCCAACAGTTCAGACTCACCGTTGCCGAGATCGACCAACCGAACGTCCATGCGCGGATGCTCCGCCGACATGGTTCGCCCCATTCCGATCGCGGGTGACTGAGCGACGGCGACCGGTTCTCCGGGCGCAACGGTTTGGGCGCCGCGGGTGACAATCCAGACGGGCGGCGTGCCGTGCTGATTCGCCAGAGTCTGGACCATCTCGAGCAGGCTGTGGCACGTGAGCGCCTGCGCCTGTTCGAAGAGCGGCCCATCCAGATCCTCCGACGGGGCGGCATCGAGGCTCCACAGATGTATGGCTCCGGCGAGCGCGGGGGCTTCGGAGCTCCCTGTCGGCGCAAGTATCGCGCGAAGGTCGGCAACGAGGCGCGGGCTGAGCTGGGTCTTGCCGTCTTCGCCGAGGACGACATACGACTCCGCGGCGAGCAGATGCGGTTCGGCTCCGTTAGCGCGCAACTTCGTGGCCAGTGCTTCGGCAACTCCCGAGCGATCGGCGAAGACGAGCCATCTCCCTGCGATATTCCGCTGTGGCTGTGCGCTATCGGAGGCCAAAGGCTTCTCGATCCACTTGGTGTCGTAGAGCCATTCGGCCGGATCGTTGGCTTTCGCCTTGCCGGCGCCGCGGACCGTCTGCGTGCGCATGCCTTCGACAACGATGAGGACGTTGCCGGTCTCGTCGCAGATGCGGAGGTTCCAGGCGGCCGAGCGCTGGCTCGTCTGGGCCAGAATGGCGTGGCAGTAAGCGGTTCTAGCGGGCCGATCGAGAAGGACAAGGCGGTCGACGCCGACGGGCACGAAGGTTTGACGGCTGCCAGTCAGGGGCGCGGCGAAAAAGACCGTCTGAATGCAGGCGTCGAGGAAGGCCGGATGCACCTGGAACCGGCCCGCTCCCCCGGCAAGCTCTTCGGGCAACTCGATTCTGCCGAGGGCTTCCTTGTCGTTTCTCCACACATGCTGCAGACCGCGGAAGGGCGGTCCGTAGTCGAAGCCATGCTGGCGGCAGACCGCGTAGATCTGCTCCTGGTCCAGCGAATCGGCGAGCGACTTCTTCAACCGCTCGATATCCACGGTTGCCGCAGCCGCGCCTCCGTGCGGGCGCACCTTGGCCGTGGCGTTCAGCGTCCAGTCGGCGTTTTCCTCCTGGCGGCGGCCGGAGAGGCGCAGAGAGGAATCGACCGCGGAGTAAGCGGTCTGCAGCTCGACCGTCTCCTTGCTTTCGGGCAGGACCAGAGCCTCTTTGAACTCGATGTCGGCGACTTCGACCGGCAGCGCGCCGAAGAGATCGACGCCAGCTTCGAGCGCCGCCTCGATGAACGCGGCGCCCGGGAAGAGGACGTGATCGAGCACGCGATGCTCACGGAGCCAGGGAGTCGCGCCCGTATCCAGCGCCGCCTTCCACACCGGCCCGGCGGCATCCATCTTGCTGTTCAGGAAGAAGTGATTGCTTGAGTCGAGCCGCGCCGAATGCGCGGACCGGGTCTCGCGCCAATGATTTGCGTGTTGCCAGGGATAAACGGGCAGGGAAACATGCGCGAAGCTGCCGGGGTAGAGCTTCGTCCAATCGACGGACGCACCCGCCGCGTAGAGCGCGCCGAGGCTGCGCAGCATCGTGTCCGCCTCCGGCTCCTTGCGCCGAAGCGAGAAGAACGCCTTGCCCTCGGCAGCGCGCGCCGCCAGCGTCTCCGAGATGGAGACGATGAGCGCGGGATGCGCACTGAGTTCCAGGAACAGCTTGTGACCCTGCGTGCTGAGGCTGGAGATGGCGTCAGAAAAACGGACCGGGCGGCGCACGTTGCACCACCAATACTCCTCGTTGAAATCGCCCTCCTGGAAGAGTGCGCCGCTGACGGTGGAGTAGAGCGGAATGCGCGGCGCGGAGACCTCGACATGCCCCAGAGATTCGAGCAGGTCTTCTTTCACCGCGTCCATTTGATGGCTGTGGAAGGCGTAGTTGACCTTGAGGAACCGGTTGAAGACGCCGCGGGCGTCGAGCTCTTTGGCGATCCGCTCCAGCGGCGCGGGCTCGCCAGAGAGGGTGACGGAAACCGGGCTGTTGCAGGCGCCGACTTCCACTTCGCCGCCGTATGGGGCGACGAGCTCCTCGGCTTGCGCCGGGCTCAACGATGCTGCCAACATGCGGCCTTTGTTGGAGGCCGCGTTCATCGTGCGCCCGCGATGGAAGATGACGCGCGCCGCCTCGGGCAGCGTGAGCGCGCCGGCGACATAGGCCGCCGCCGCCTCGCCCACGCTGTGGCCGACGACGGCAACCGGCTCGACGCCCCAGGAGTTCCACAGGCCGGCCAGCGCCGCCTGCAGGGCGAAGATCGCCGGCTGGGCGATGGCCGTGGTGTGCAGTCGCGAGTCCTGTTCGCTGCGCTTGAGCTCCTCGATCAGCGACCACGAGCCCAGTTCGCGGAAGATCGCATCGCACTGTTCGATGGCGGCGCGGAAGACCGGCTGGGTCTGAAGCAGCTCGCGGCCCATCGCCCACCATTGCGTGCCCTGGCCGGAGAAGACGAAGACCGGGCCGGCGCTGGCGATCGTCTCGCCGGAGACAATGGCCGGCGAGGCCTCGCCCGCTGCGAATCCGGTCAAGCACGCCGACAATTCCCGGCGAGACGCGGCCACCGCACAGAGACGATGCGCGAAGCCGGAGCGGCGAGTGGCCGCAGCGCCGCAGAGGGCGCGGGCATCGCAATCGTCTTTCGAAAGCAACTCGCTGTAGTTGGCCGCCGCCTGCCGCAGCGCCTCGGGACTGTGCGCTGCCGGGGGCAGGACGAGCCGGCCGGGCACGGGCGGTGGGGCCGCGAGGCGCCCGTTTCGCGCGGGCGCAGCTTCCAGAATCACATGTGCGTTGGCGCCACCGAAGCCGAAAGAGTTGATGCCGGCAAGCAGCGCGCCGTCCCGCTCGGGGAAGGCCTGCATTTGATCCACGACGCGCAGCTTGAGCCCCTCGAAATCGATGTGGGGGTTGGGCGTGCGGAAGTGAAGGTTGGGCGGGATCTGCCTGTGCTTGAGGACCAGCGCCACTTTGATGAGGCTGGCGATTCCCGAGGCCGCTTCCAGGTGGCCGATGTTGGTCTTGACCGAGCCGATCAGGCAAGGGGCCGTCCTTCCGTCGCCTAGCGCCGCGCCCAACGCGGCCGTTTCGATGGGATCGCCGATCGCAGTGCCGGTGCCGTGCGCTTCGACGTACCCGATGTCGGCCGGCGCGATCCCCGCCGACTGGCAGGCCCCGCGAATCAGCTCTTCCTGCGCCTGCTGGCTGGGAACCGTGATCCCGTTGGTGCGGCCGTCCTGGTTGGCTGCCGTGGCGCGGATCACCGCGTAGATGCGGTCGTCGGCCTTGTGCGCGGCGCCGAGCGGCTTGACGATCACCGCTCCCACGCCTTCGGAACGGACAAAACCGTTGGCGCCGGCGTCGAAGGCTTTGCACCGCCCGTCCGGCGAGAGCATCGACATGCGGCTGAAGGCTACGAAGCTGTTCTGATTCAGCAGCGCGTTGACCCCAGCCACTACGGCCGTCTCGCAGTCCCCGCGCCACAGGGTCTGGCAGGCCACGTGGCAGGCCGAAAGCGCCGACGAGCAGGCGGTGTCGATCGCCAGGCTCGGCCCCCGCAGATCGAGGCAGTAGGAGATGCGGTTGGCGGCGATGCTGAAGGCGCAACCGGGCGCCGAATACACGTCCGCAACATTCTGGCCGCCACTCTGGTATTGCAGGTTGGCGTAGTCGGAGGTCGAAATCCCGACGAAGACCCCCGTCCGCGAGCCGCGCACATGGTCCCACTTCAGCCCGGCGTCCTCGAACGCCTCCCAGGTGGCTTCCAGCAGCAGCCGCTGCTGCGGGTCCATGGCGTCGGCCTCGCGAGGCGAAATGCCGAAGAAGGATGAGTCGAACCGGCCGATGTGGTCGATGAAGCCGCCCCACTTGGAGTACGACTTGCCGGCCCGCCCCGGCGATGCATCGAAGTGGGCGGCGATGCTCCAGCGATCCGCGGGGACCTCCCGGATGGCGTCGGTCCGCGCGCACAGCATCTTCCAATAGGCCTCGGGAGAGTCAGCTCCCCCGGGCAAACGGCAGCCGATCCCGATGATTGCAAGTGGTTCGTTCACTCCCGGCATTACCCCTTCAATCGACAAACTCGGAACATCGGCAAGAGGAGGTCAACCGCGGCTGGGGGGATGAGTGCCGGCGGCAATCGCCATTTCCTTATCATCCGGCAGGCGCAAGCGGAGACCTCCCGCTCTCGAGCCTTTAGGTCTCTCCATGCGGTACGCCGCCTTCGATGAAAAGGGTCAAGCAGATGAAATGCCCTGCGCAAAGCTTACGACTACTGTATTCACTCGTGCTCTTCGATCCGCGTATTCCTTACCCTACGCCTCAAAGAATCAGGGATTCCTCATGGGCTGAGTTGTTGAAGGAAGAATACAGCCTGGAAAAGCGGGGGGGCAAGCAGGAGGTTGTGCGGCGCATTCGACACAGCCGTCAGCGCCGCGGATGGGGCATACTTCTCCTGTGCGCGGAATCCTTTGCTCAATCGTCGTCGTTGCGGCTTGGGGAAGCATGTGCGCATCCGGCCAAACGGGCTCGCAGGCGTGGCAGAGCGCCGTCGATCGTGCGGCGCGGCAGGCTCTTGAGCCGCGGATCGTGGTGCTCGACATCGCCCGGGGACAATTGGCTGCCGGACACAGGCTCAGCGATGCGGCGCGCACGCTGGCCGCTCCGGGCTCTACGCTGAAGCCGCTGGTGCTGTACGGCCTGGTGAGCGAGGGACGCTGGAATCCCGCGAGCCGTGTCGCGTGCAGCCGTAACCTCGTGGTCGCCGGCCGTCGTCTGGCCTGCGCACATCCTCCTGCTCCCCCTTTCGATGCGCGCGAAGCGCTGACCTGGTCGTGCAACTCTTACTTTGCCGCCGTGGCGCGCACGCTCGCCCCCGGAGATCTGGGCCGTCTGCTCCGGCCGACCGGATTGCTGGGCGCGACCGGCCTCGCCCGCGAGGAGGCGGAAGCGGAGTTTCGCGAGCCGCAGACAGTCGAGGCCGAGCAGTTGGCTCTGTTGGGCGTGGAGGGCGTGCGCGTGACGCCGCTGGAGCTGGCGGCGGCCTATCGCTGGCTGGCATTGGAACTGGCCGCACATCCGGATTCGGCAGCGGCGCGCGTGGTGAGCGCGGGGCTCGAGGATTCGGCAAGCTTTGGAATGGCAGGCCCGGCGAGCCTGGGAGGCGTGCCCGTCCTGGGCAAGACTGGGACAGCCGAGGGCGCGGCGGCGAGCCAAACGCATGGGTGGTTTGTGGGCCTCGCGCCGGCGCGGAATCCGAAGATGGTCATCGCTGTCTACTTGCCCGCGGGCCGCGGCATGGATGCAGCGCGCGTAGCGGCGGAGATTCTGGCCCATGCGCCTTTGGAGCGGCCGTGAGCTCGCGGTTTGCGGTCCGGGCGCTCGTGAGCCTGTTGGCGGCGGCGGGCGTGACGTTGGGCGGCGTGCGGCCGGCGACCCGGCAGGCCGCGATGGCCGAGGCTGCGCCGTCGACGGCGCGATCGACGGTCCGTGTGGGGATGTGGACTCTGTGGCACGACCGCGAGGTGGTGCTGACATCATCCGCGACGGCAGAGCCCGCGTCGATGCGAAGCTGCGAACGATGCCCCGCAACTCCCTTCCGCGCACAGGCGAAGATCCGTACAGATCGTGAAACTCTGATCCTGACGATGGGCGGCAGAACCACGCGCGCCGACGGCGTTTGGCTCACCGGCCAAGTGACGCTCACGGCGCACGGCGAAACCGTCACGCTACGCAATCCTGTCGCGATCTCGGCGCACGCGGGTGTGCTGACCATCGTGGTGACGATGCCGGTGGAGAGCTACGTCGAGCGCGTGGTGGCGAGCGAGAGCGGCGCGGCAGACAGTGCGGAGTCGCTCAAGGCGCTGGCCATTGTGGTTCGGAGCTTTGCGCTGCACGAGGCGCATGGGCACGCCGAGTACGACCTGTGCGACTCGACGCACTGCCAGCTTTTGCACTGGAGCGGGCGCAGCGAGCGGCGGGCCATGGCTCACTCGGCCGTGCTTGAGACGGCGGGAGAAACCCTGTGGTTCCGGGGCCAGAGGGCGCTCGCGTACTTCGGAAAGGACTGTGGCGGACGGACGGCGTCGCCAAACGAGATTTGGCCTCGCGCCAAGCCGGTTCCTTACCTGCCTTCGCTGCCGGACCGCAACTGCACGGGCGATGGAGGGCGGGAGTGGGCTTCGGAGATCGCTCGGGCGGAGTTGACGGCGGCCCTTGCCGCGCATGGGCTTGCCGCGCCGGGCTGGCAGAGCCTGACTGTCGCGCGGCGGGGCGAGTCGGGCCGCGCCGTGATGCTGCGGCTGGACGGACGAGAGATCGACGCCGAGGAGTTCCGCCTGGCGGTAGACGAGTCTCTGGGTTGGAGCCGCATTCCGAGCACGTGGTTCGAGGTCAGCCGCCAGGGCGACCGGTTCGAGTTTCACGGGCGCGGATGGGGCCACGGGGTCGGAATGTGCCAGAAAGGCGCGGCGGCGATGGCCGCGAATGGGCGTAACGAGGGCGAGATTCTGGAACAGTACTTCCCCGGCGCCGAAGTCGCGGACGAAGCAGCCGGGCGCGCGTGGAAGGGCTTTGCCGGGAACGGATTCGTTCTTGAGTCTCTCGACAGCGCGGACGCCGCGACCCTGGCAGATCTGAACCGCGCGCGGGCCGAGGCGGCCGAGCGATCCGGCCTGAACTCGAGTTCGCAGTTCACCGTGCGCGCCTTCGCATCGACGGCGGCCTTTCGCGAGGCCACGCTCGCGCCTGGGTGGGTAGCGGCCTTTGAAGAGGGCGGCTGGATCGGAACCCAGCCGCTGCGCACGCTGGCGGCGCGGCATCTGATGGCCGGAACGATGCGCCACGAGTTCCTGCACGCGCTGGTCGAGGAGCACTCCGGGCCCAGCGCGCCGCTCTGGCTGCGCGAAGGATTGGTGGAAGCATGGAGCGAGTCCGACGGCCCCACGAACGCCGCAAGCGGCAAGCCTACGATGAAGCTCGACGCGATCGGCGCAGCGCTAGCGCACCCGTCGAGCGAAGCTGAATCGGAAGCGGCGCATCGGGCCGCCTCCTGGTACGCCGCGCAACTGCTCGCGCGATATGGCCGCGCCCAGGTGCTCGATTGGCTGCGCTCAGGCCTTCCCCCCGGAGTCGTCGCCGCCCTCGGGCAGCGGTAGCTTGACGGAATCCTCGCCGAGCGGGCCGGAGCCAACGGGCGCCGGTACCAGTGCGTCGTCGCCCGGTTGCGCTACGGCGCGGGTGCGCTCCAGCAGGACCGCAATCCACGCCAGCAGGAGAATCCACCCGCACAAGACCAAGAGATCGGCAATGAGTTGAATACTCCAGGGAACCGATTGATTTGCGGCAGTCACGACGGCAACCAGCAACAGCGGCACTGCAACTCCAAGAACGGTCGCCGCGAGTACTCCTAACCACCACCGCCAGTTGCGCAGCACCAGCAATATCCGCTGCCAAGGCAGGCGAAAGCCCCATTGCGCCGCCGCCGCGGCAAACGGAACGACCAGGCCAGGTACGGCGAACCAGCAGAGCACCCCTTGCGCAATCGGGTTCGGGCACATTGCCGCGAATGAGAAGACGACGAGGATAAGAATCGCCCATAGCAGCGCCGAAAGCTCGCCCCAAACAGCCCGAGCACACTGGGGTTCGCCGCTCAACATGGAGCGAAAAGTGAAAACCTGCAAGACCACCATGGCAAGAAGCAACAAGAGGTGTACGGGCGTTTCGAGCGCCACGGAAAGCCAAACCTGCCACATTTGATGGCTTGGAAGGTGCGATGCAACGAGCGTCGCCAAAACCCACAGGAGCAGCCAAACGAACTGGGCGCCGATCCAAAGGCGGCTGGCGCGCAGACGGCGCAACAGAACCGCATCGAGCGCATCTTCTGCGGGCTCAGATTGGCGGCTCAACAGCACCGCGACCCAGGCCAGCATCAGAACCCAGCAAACCGCGGCCAACAGATACACTCCGGCGAGCTTGAGAGCGATGGCCCACACCTGATGTGAAACGGTTCCGTGCGGCTCGCCGAAAGAGAAATGGCCGGGCAGCTCTACGCCAAGGAGAGCGGCAACGACCGCCGCAAGCCACCAGCGCCAGTCGAGCAGCAGGCGGACCAGCTTTCGCCACGGCAGCCGCCAGCCCCACTGCGCCGAAGCCAAGGCATGCGGAATCACCTTGGCCGGCACGACGATCCAGCGGAAGATCCAGATGAGTACGGCAAGCCAAGTCTGGATGTGTTCGTAAGTAAAGACCGTTGCCCGCTCGTTCGCCGCAAAACGCGAGTTGAGGTAGCTGGCCCACGTGTATGTCTGGTCGTCGCACCAGTCGAGCACCCACCAGGCAAGCCAGGCGACCGCCACCCAGACCAGCAGCGTGACCGCACCCATCGCCAGCGGGACTCTGCCCTGCTCCCGATCGAGGAGCTTGCGCGCAGTTCCGGCCTGCATAAGCAGCAGCAGGGCGAGCAGCACCAGCGGAAGAAGCAGCGTCAAGCCGACCTGCCACGCGTACTTATCGGGCAGGCGCGTCCACGCAACGCCGGCAAGGAGGAGAAGAACCGTGGCCCAGAATTGGGCCGCGATCCAGGGCAGGCTCGCGCGGAGGCGGCGCAACAGATCTTTCAACAGGTTCACGGCTGCAACATCGGTCATGGCTGCACCTCCAGCGTGGCGGGATCGGTGGTGGTTTGAACGTTTGGTTGATACATGGGTCCGGCCTGCGCAGGGCTGATCTGGAACTTGCCGGGATTATCGACCTTCAGCAGGTAGACGTATTCGCGCCGCGTGCTGAAGTCCGTGTTGAAAAACGCCGCGCGGTCGTCGTGGAACTCCTTGCGCGTGAACCAGTCGGCCCACCAGTCGGGCTTGTGGTTCAAGGTGTAGAGGCCGGTCTCGGGCAGGAACTCCGTTCCCGCCGGGATCGGGTCCTCGGCCAGCAGGTACTTCCAGGCGGTGCCGCCCAGCGCGAGGCGGACGGCAACGATGTCGCCGATGTGCACCGGGCCCTTGAGCGGAACCAGGTCGTAGGTGATCGGATCGGTGGGCTTGTCCTGCCGCTTCTGCAGCAGGTAATAGTCGCGCGTGATGTTGAGCGCGAGCTGGCCCTGCTGGAAGTTGCGGCGGTCGGCCGAGTACCAACTGCTTTCGGCCGACCAGTAGGTGATGCCGTTGCCGGATTTGCGGATGGTCACCTGGCCGCCGGCCCCCAACTGCGCCGCGGGAACCTTGATCTGCCACGGCGGGGCGAATGCGTCCTCCGGACCGAAGTGGCGCTTGCCCACGCTTGCGCCGTTCACGAGCACCTCGACATCGGAGGTGTTGGCGAGCTCGCCGCTTAGCGCCAGGTAATCCGTGAGGCCCTGGATCACCATCGACGTCTGCTTGGTCGAGTACCAGTAGTCGCCGTCGCGGTGCTCGGCGAGCCAGCGTGCGGCCTTGGGCATCAGCCCGTTGGAGCGATCCTGGCGGATCAGCAGCTTGAGCGCGAAGGCCGTCGTCTCCGGCGAGGTGTCGTTCCAGAAATCCATCATGCCGTCGTAGTTGCCCTGCCAGTAGGCGTCAACGTCGGTGGCGTGGGCCTTCTTTTCGAGCAGTTCCGCAGCCTGATGCGCGCGGCCGTCGCCCTCGGCGTCCAGCGCCAGCCCGATGAGCGCCAGCCCCTCGTCGCTCACCTTGTCGCGGTCATCCCATGCCTTGTTGAGCGCGTCTTTCGGCGCGCCGCCGGTTGTGGCGAGCGCGTAGACCACGTAGGCGCGCAGGTCGGGAATCATGTTCGGGTGCGCGTTGAGCGTGGCGACGAGCCAACCGCGGGCTTTGTTTCCGCGGTCGCCGTCGATCGTGTAGCCGGCGACCTTCGCCTGGCCCAGCCCGCTGACCACGTAGGCGGTCATGAAGACCATGCTCGGATCGTCCTGCCACCATCCCCAGCCGCCGTCGTCGTGCTGGTAGCTGTAAAGCCGCTCCAGCCCGGCCTGCACCATGTCGTTTAGCATCTTGGGATCTACGGGCGGCTTGAGGTGCAGCTTGCCGACCGCCTGCGACACGATCACGTCGGGCAGGAAGCTGGACATGGTCTGCTCGGTGCAGCCCCACGGGTAGCTCGTGAGGTAGTCGAGCGCGTCGAAGACGGTGCCCGCGACGGAGGGCGCGACCGTGACCGTCAACCCGCGCGAACCGGCATCGGACGCAGGCGGGTAGCTGAACGGCCACTGATTCTGCTCCGCGCCCGAGAAGACCACGCCAGCGCCCGCGGCCCGCTGCTTGACGCCGTAGGGCAGCACTGGCAGCGTCATCTGGAGCGCGTCGGACTCCTCGTTCGTGAGCGCCTTCGCGGTCAGCACGGCATCGCCCGTGGCGCGCGCCTTCACACGCCAATCCACGTAGCTCTCGCCCTTGGCGGGCACGTTGATCTTCTGCGTCTGGCCGTTCAAGACGTCGACGCCGCTCACATCGAGCGCGAAGGTGACGTCTTTCGCGCTCTCCAGATAGTTGTGCGCGATCACGCGCAGCACCGTCTCGTCGCCCTGGCGGAAGAAGCGCGGCGCCGCCAGACGCACGATCAGGTTCTTGCGCACGAGCACGCGGGCGACCGTCCCGCCGCCTTTGCCGTCGTCGGTCATGGCGCGGATGGTGGTGCGCCAGGTGGTGAGCGCATCAGGGAAGTTGAACTCGACGCGCGCGTGGCCGTCGGCGCCGGTGCGCACGCTGGGATTCCAGTAGGCCGTGTCGGGAAAGGCCTTGCGTATCTTGGGAACGACCAGATCCGAGCCCGGCTTCACCTGAGCCATGCGCGGATGAAAGAGACCCGCATCGGCCAGCAGCGGACTCTTCGTGCCCGCCTCGCCCTCGAAGTAGAACTCGAACGAGGTCTGCGGCTGGAGATAGACATAGCGCTTGGGATAGAACGACGCGACGATGTCCGGGGATGTATCGGGCCGCACGGAGTAGAGCGCCTCGTCCACGACACCGAAGCTCAGGTCGGCCTGGACGGGCTTGCCCGTGGAATCCACGGCCAGCACATCGTAGCTGGCTTTATCGCCCGGCTCGTATTGCGTCTTAGCCGGAGTGGCGGTGATGGTCAGCGTCCGCTCGACCAGCGGGACCTTGAGGCTCTTCTGCGCCGTCATCACCTGGTCGTCGTGGACGACGATCGCGGTGACCACGAGGTTGGGCTGCGCCTGTTGCGTGATGGGCACATCGAAGGCGACGCTCGAACCTGTTGCGTGAATCGTCCGGCGCGATTGAACGCTGTCGCCCTCGGTGGTCACCACCGCCCACGACTCGGACAAGCCGGTCACAAGCAACAGGTGGGCGGTATCGCCAACGCTGTAACTCTTCTTGTCGGCAACGATCTGCGCCTGCGCGTTGGGCTGGTAAGCCTCTCCGGCGCCGTTCCAGATCCAGATCCAGGTTTGGCCTTCGACGGTACGGCTCTCCGGCGTCTGGGCGGTCCCCTTCACTTCGAAGTCGCCGCTGCCGCTGACCGGCAGATCGACCAGCACCGTTCCATCGGCGCCGGTCGTTGCCTCCTTGCTGGCCACAGACTTTTCTGACCGCTGATGGGTGACGGAGTCCCAGGTCACGAGCGCGGCTGCGATGTTCACCTGGGTTCGCACGGGCTTCGAGTCGTAGTCCTGCGCCGTCACCTTGACGCGTACGGGCTGGCCTGCCTGGATCACATAGCTCGTCGGCTCCACGCTCACGCGGAACGATCCGTACGTGGCCAGGACCGTGGAGTGTTCGGCGACTTCGCGGTTCGCTGCGTCGGTCACGCGCGCCTCGATGCGATAGTCCTGATCGCTGTGCTTGCTGTCCACCTGGGTCGGCAGCGTCACCGTGAGGCGGCCGTTTGAATCGAGTACACCCTCATGCTCCTGCTGCTCGGTCTGGCCCCAGGCATAATCGGACTCGTCCGAATCGGCGGACTCGTCGGAGTCGGCATCCTCGCCGTTTGCGTCCTCCTCGTCCTGGTCCCACCAATAATGGGCGGAGGTATGAACCACGTAGGTGACTTTGGCTCCCGAAACAGGCTCGCCGAAGAAATATCGTGCCTCGATGGTCGCCTGGATCGAGTTGCCCTGCAGCACGCGCGGCGCCGCCGGTTTCACGGTCACTTGATACTCGGGCTTTTTGTACTCCTCGACGTAGAAACTGCCGCTGCTGTCGATCTCCTGCTCCGCGAATTCGACGGAGTAGTAGCCCAGCGCCGCGTCTGACGCCAGATCGAGGTCCTCGGCGATCGTACCGTGCGGCGAAAGGGTCAACTGCTTTCGCAGCACGTCCTTGTTATCGGGGCCGTGCACGACGAGCGTGACCGTCTGCGGCCCGGGAAGCACGAGGGTGTCGTTCTGCTCGCGGCGCACGATTCCCTTGATATGGACGGTGTGTCCCGGCCGGTAGACCGGGCGATCGGTATAGATATAGGAGTGTTCCTGCGCCGAGGAGCTGCCGGCAAAGTTGTATCCCCAGGGCGTTACGATGGCGGCGTCGGCTCCGTGGCGCGCGAGAATCCAGACGTTGTCGGGCTCCGCGCCCTGCGCGCCGTCGCGGATCTTCATGGTCAGCGAGGCGAGTCCCTCGCTCGAGGTCTGTCCGGACGACTGAAGCTGCCCGTTCGCCCACAGTGCGACATCCGCCGAATCGACCGGCGCTCCGGTCTTGCGGTCGGCGACGAAGAGATCAGCCTGCCCGTGCGCCGTGCGCTCGACGATGGCCATGGACGTGACGATGGCGACGGTGTAGGCCTTGTAGGTTCCGTCGGTGGCCTCAATCAGGTACACGCCCGCGCCGAGTCCGTCGACCGGCAACTGCTGCGTCTCGCTGATGAGCGCCGGCGGCGTCTCGAGCTTCCATCGCGCCACCAACTGGCTCGAATTGAGCAGAGGAATCTGCGCGAACTGCGTTGCGGCGACCACCTGGCTGCGCTTGCCCAGCTTGCCCTGCTGCTCGCGGAAGCTGTCGCGCGCGTCGTCGGTGAACTGGCCACGGAAAAAGCGCCGGACAAGCCACCAGAGATGGGCCTTGAAGTCGTGCAGGCGCTCGATCCATGTGCGCTGGTCGATCTGTTCAGACGGCGCGTAGCTCTGCACGCCGAAACTGTGCGGGTCTTTGAGTCCGGCGAAGAACTTCTCCGCGTCGCGCACCTTGTAGACGCGAAACTCCAGCTCCGGCACGTTGCGGGCGAAGAGCTGGATCTTCACGCTCTCGCCCGGTGAGAAGGTCCGCGAAGTGGAGAGGGAGAACGAACGCGGTTCGTCCTTGGCCGCGGCGGGGACTGCGGCGGCGGCCGAAACAAGCAGAAGAAGCGCGGCAAAGAGCGGCTTTCGAAGCGTTGCAGTTCCGTGGATCATGGGGTTCCTCGCAGGATATTCCAGCGGTAGACACCGAGAAAGTTGGGGTTGCCGGGGAGCGGCCGCCATTGCGGCTGGGGGTGGTCGAGGAGTTCGGTGAGAAGGACGCGGCGGAGTTCGCCGGGCGCTCCGTGATCCGGCCCGGTGTCGTAGACGACCTCACCGGCGGCGCCGGAGCGGACGACGATCATGGAGTGCCACGGCGAGGACTGGCCGAACTGGCGGTAGAAGAGCAGGTCGCCGGGCAGCGCTGCGCGCACATCGCGGCTGACAAAGTAGGCGTTGCGCTCCACCAGCGTCCTGGCGTCGGCAAACTGGGCGAACGCGCCGTTCGACACGTCCTCCGGCTCGAAGGCGCCCGGCCGCACGCGAAACAGGGCCGCCCCGAGCGGCGAATGCGGATAGCTCCACGCACGAATCTCGCCCGGCGGCGCCGGAACCTCGATTCCGCTGGTCTGGAACCAGATCTCGTCGTGGCGTTTGAGCGCTTCGCGATAGGAGAAGCGGAGCAGGCTGGCGCAGTCGACGATCGCCGCCGGGACCATGCCCCGCGGGCGGCCGGCCTGGACCTCCGCGATCAGCGTGAACCACCGGCGAAACGCCGCCTGGTCGGCGGGATCGGTCAGGCGCAGAAAGTCGGGAGTGCCGTCGCCGAAGCGATCGCCCCAGGACCCCATGGGCCGGTTCTGGGTGAGTCGGGCAGGAACCGCCTGGGCGCGTGCCGGCGCAGGGTGAAACAGCCAGCGCCCGGCCGGAACGGCGCGGCAAAGGAAGAGGACAAGAACCCCCAGCGCCGTCAGGATCGCAAGCGCAATCAGAGATCGCCTTGGGCGGCCGGTTGCTGCCGGGTTGCCGACGGAGGGTCTGGCGTGCGCATTCACGGGAGGACGAGAAAGTGGGTCGCCCCCATCGTACGTCATTCCTTCGAAATGTGCGCATCTTTTGCGTTGTGGATCGGCGCGCTTGTGGCGCAACCCGCGTTTTGTTACGGTCTCTTTACGCATGGCTCGTGTTTTGCCAAGCGGTTCCTGTTGCCGCCTGTCGAACATCGTCGACGGGCGCCCCGCTAGTCTCCGATCTCCCCGGCACAATCGATCCAGAAGACGCACCCGTAGCTGAATGCCGGGAATGTCTTCGCGCGCGCCGCCTGCAGAATCTGCCGGGATTGAAGCAAGCGGGGTACACGCCGGCATCTGCGCCAGCGGCGATGTGGCAGACTTGTAGGGGAGAATTCCGGCGGCAAACTGGAAAGCCCACCCGGAATCGACCGCGAACCTGCATCGGCGGGTCCACGCGGCAATCGCCATCGGCAGGGCGGCACGGCGCGCGACCTGCGCATCGCCCACCAGCGGCGGCAAAAGGAGACTAAAGCTCGTGATTTCCAGAAACGTTCTTGTTTTGGCCGCGGCAGTGGGCCTGCTGGCCGCGCCATATTGCGGTGCGCAGGTTCAATCGTCAGCGGAGAGCGCCGCCAAGCCTCTCCCATTCGTCAGCCCGGTCTTCGGCGACAACATGGTTCTGCAGCGCGGCAAGGCCGACGCCATCTGGGGCTGGTCGAATCCGGGAGATACCGTGCGCGTCCAGATCGGCTCCAGAACTGCGTCCGCCGTTGCGGGCGCCGACCGCCGCTGGCAGGTAAAGATCAAGCCGCCTGCGGCCGGCGGCCCCTACACCGTCCGGATCGCTAGCAGTGAAACCGCCGAACTGCGCAACGTGCTCGTGGGAGATGTGTGGCTGTGCGGCGGCCAATCCAACATGGGAGTACCCCTGCGTTTTGCGCGGAACGGCGCCGACGAAGCGAAGGCGGCCAACTACCCGGAGATTCGCTACTTCACCGTCGACGGTCACCCCGCGTACCGGCACAGCGACGTTGTGGATGGAACCTGGAAAGTCGTTTCGCCGGAGACGGCGGACCGCCTGTCGGCCGTCGCCTATTACTTCGCCCGCAAGATCCAGCAGGAAACCCATGTTCCCATCGGCCTGGTTGTGGATGCCGTTGGAGGAACGCCCGCCGAGGCCTGGACCAGCGCCGACGCTCTTCGCCCGCTGCACGACTTCGACATCCCGCTGGCCCAGCTCCAGCAATTGGCGGCTGAAGGCGCGCCCGAGTACGGCAACTACATCATGCATTGGTACGACCAGTACGACATCGGGCTTAAGGGAAACTGGGCAGCGCCCGATCTGGACGATTCAACTTGGAAACCGGTCAATCTTCCCGGCGGCTTTGCCGAACTGGGCGTGCCCGCTACGCCCGCGGTGGCCTGGTTCCGGAGAGAGATCGATCTCCCAGACCCCCTTCCCCCGGGACACGCTCTGGTGTTTCTCGGTTCCATCGAACGAATGGACACCGTGTACATCAATGGAAGATCAGTCGGCGGCAGCTCGTGGGTCGAGAATCCGCGCGTCTACTTTATTCCCGAGGGCGTGTTGAAGCCCGGCAAGAATCTCGTCGCCATCCGCGTCTTCAAGACCAAGCCGGACGGCGGGTTCCTCGGCAAGCCTGCAGATCTGCATCTCGCGCTGGGGGACCACAGCAGCGTGCCGCTCGCAGGCGAGTGGAAGGGCAAGTTGAGCGTCGACGCGCGGCCTCCGCAACCGATGCCCGCCGCCTTCGAGAACTGGCCCGTCATGCCGGCTGTGCTCTACCAGGGAATGCTCGCGCCCGTCGCGCCGCTTTCGATCACCGGCGCCATCTGGTACCAGGGTGAGCAGAACTCCCCTAGAGGCTACCAGTACCGTAGAATCCTTCCCGCCATGATCGCCGACTGGCGCAAGCTCTTTGGCCAGGGCGATTTTCCCTTCTACATCGTCAGCCTTCCGGCCTTCAAGCCGCGCAGTCCGGCTCCCGTGGATGACGAGTGGGCTGAAACCCGCGAGTCGCAGGCCATCGCAGCCGCCTCCGTCCCCAATTCGTGCCTCGCGGTCACGATCGACACCGGCGATCCGGACAACATCCACGCCAAAGACAAACAGCCGGTCGGCGAGCGCCTGGCCCTCTGCGCACTGGCCAGGCACTACGGCAAGAAAGTTGTGTATTCGGGTCCGACCCTTAAATCGGTCGAGCGGCTTCCCGGTTCCATCCGGCTCCACTTCGCGCACACGGACGGCGGCCTGGTTGTGAAAGGAGACAAGCTCGGCGAGTTCTCGATTGCCGGAGAGGACAAGAAGTGGGTTTGGGCCGACGCTCACATTGAAGGCGACACAATTGTCGTTTCATCGCCCTCGGTGCCCAACCCGAAAGAGGTTCGCTACGCCTGGCAGTCCAATCCCTTGGCAACGTTGTTCAACGGAGCCGGACTTCCGGCCGTGCCCTTCCGGACAGACACGTGGACGGGCATGACTCAGAGCGCGGGACCCTTCTGACGGTACGAACGAGGCGCGGTTGTCATGGAGCCGCGGGCTTCTTCCCGCGCCCTTCGCCAAGGTCCCCGATCTTGGCTTCGATCAGCGCAGAGGCAGATTCCGCCGGTACGGGATTCCTCATGGCCGGCCCCAATCCTCGCACCGATTCTCGCTGCGGCGGAGCGTGGCCCCCAGCCCCAGCGAGGCTAAGCCTCAACTCGCCGGCTCCCGGTCCCGGAAGCGGGCTTCCACTCCAACGGCACGGACCCGCCGCTGGGGACACGGCTCCGGGACACCCCATACAGGGTGAGACGTCGGCATTCCAGGGAGCTAGATCGCTCCGCGACCTGGGCCGCCCGCAGCCGCAGGGCTGCATTTCGGATGCGGGTTCTTGAACACGACCTCGGCCGGCAACCAGTCCGAGAGGCGCTTCGCGTCGATTTGAGCGTCGTTCGCGTCGGGCTTGATCGACGACCAGACCAGCGCCACCGATATCTTCACGGGTCCCTTCATGCAGTAACCCGCGAGCGACTTCGCCAGCTTCTGATCCGCCTGATCCATGTAGTCGTCGGGAAGGGCGCCTGCCGTGCCAGGGACATCGACCGGGGCCATAATCACATGGTCCTCGTCCGGCTGGTCGTTCTTCACTCCTGTGGCGTCAAATCGCACCACGAGGGCGGCTCTTCTTTCCAGTGCCTTGGGATTCGCCGTGTAAGTGATGTCCGGAATGGTGACTCCCGCCGTGCTCGGCTTCGTTGCCTTCGCGTCAAAGCCGAGATGGTACGGCACCTTCCATTTGGCCTTCTCGGAGGCGTCGGAATCCTTCTTCTGGTTGCACCCTCCGAGAAAAGCCAATCCCGCAATCGCCAGTATGATGCCTTTTCGCATGTCATCCCCCTCGTTCGCATGAGAACGACGCGCGAATCATACCACTCCTGCGCGGCAAGGAGACAGCGATTTTTGGGTGATGCCGGTCCGACAGACGAACGGTATTCCTTCGGGGCTGCATCCGCCCGACTCCGAAACAGGAATCTAGACCCTCAGAGAGCCTCGGAACCCCCTGCCGGCATAGTAGGATTCCGCGCCGTTGTGGTACAGAAAAACAGTATCGAAGCGGCGGTCGCAAAACAGGGCGCCGCCGAGTCTTCTGACGTTTGAAGGAGTCTTCACCCAGCTCGACGTTTTCGTATCGAAATTCCCGAGTTTTTGGAGCTCTCGATATTGCTCCTCGGTCAGAAGCTCAACGCCCATGGCGGCTGCCATTTCAAGAGCGCTGTTTGCCGGTTTGTGTTCTTTCCTTGACTCCAGCGCTTCACGGTCGTAGCAAAGACTTCTGCGCTCCTTGGGACTCTCCGCTGAACAGTCGTAGAAAACAAACTCGCCGGTCTTGTTGTCGCGGCCGACAACGTCCGGTTCGCCGCCCGTTCTTTCCATTTCAAAGAGCGACCACAGCTTTTCGGCGCTCGCTTCCAGCCTTGCCTGTACCCTGGCCCATTCAAGACCTCTGTGCCGGTTCATGTTCTTCTCAAAACGGGCCTTCAATGTTCCGAGCATCTCTTCGCTCCGTTTTGGCGACGGCTTGTTCTTTGTTGCAATGGCTTTTGCGTTTATTGGGGATTTGCCGTTCCGCATGGTTTCGAGTCTCCTTATTCACGACTTTTGAGCCGCATCAGGCGGCCAGCTCGGGGCTTCGACGCCGAACAGCCTGGCGTATTCCTCGTTCAGCCGGCGCCACTCACCGACTCGGATGGCATCGGCGCCGACGATGCGTCCAATCGGCGCTCCCGCGAGGAGCCGATCCAGAACGTCGAAACAGATGTGCCAGCCCGCCGCGCCCCACGACACGAAGCGGCGATCGATGCTGTGCCAGAGAGTGAGGCGCGTGCCGCCCGGGAGCGGCTCAAGCTCCCAGCGAAGAACCTGGGTGCCCCAGTTGTACTCGAGCAGACGCGGCGCCTCGGCCCGTTTCACGGTGGTTTCGGAAACCTGCGCCGTGGGCGCCGCCGCCGTGACGAGCTTCACCGTGCCTCCTACCGTGCCCAGGCTGCCATCGGCTTCAAAAGGCGCCCACTCGCGCAAATGCACCGGGTCGGTAAGCGCCTGCCAGACTCTCTCCGGCGGGTGGCGTAGTTCTCTGGTGAGGATCAACGTCCACCTCTCGCCGTCCTTCCGCACCTCCGCCCCGCGGGCCGGACCCGACGCGTACTGCTCGCGATCGCCCATCGATCTCCTCCTTCCGGCGTGCGAACTCCGCAGACGCACGCCCCCTGCTTGCGATGCTGCCGAACGCGGAATCTACCAGCGCATCAGTTGCGTAAGCTGAATGAGATTGCCGCAGGTGTCGTTGAGCATGGCGATCTTGGAGGCCGTCACGTCCGCCGGCAGCATGGCGAACGTGGCGCCGAGCGCTTTCATCCGCTCGTAGTCGGCCTGCACGTCGTCGGTGAAGAACATGGCGGCGGGCTGGTTCTGCTGGAAGAGGGCCTGCTGGTACACTTTGGCCGCCGGGCTGTTGTTGAGGGCGAGCTGCAGCTCGGCGCCGCCCGGCTCCTCGGGTGAGGCGACGGTGAGCCAGCGAAATGGCCCATTGCTGAAGTCGGACTTCTTTACGAAGCCCAGCACATCGGTGTAGAAGCGCAGGGCCTTCTCCTGGTCGTCAACGTACACGCTGGTCAATTTGATTTTCATCGGGTTCCCCGTATCGTCAGATTCGCGGGCGATGCCGCGTTCTTACTTCTTGCCTTTCTTTCGTGCCGCCTTTCGTTCGTTTTGCCTGCTCCATACGGTCGAGGTGGCGTTCGAGTGCATCTACGTGAACCGACCAGAACCGGCGGAACGGAGCCAACCAGGCATCCACCTCCCGAAGCGGTTCGGGTCTCAGCCGGTAGAGACGGCGCTGTGCGTCCACGGTGGATTCCACGAAACCGGCTTCTCGAAGCACTCGCAGGTGCTTTGACACGGCCGGCTGCGGCATGCGAAGTTGGCGCTCGATCTCTCCAACGGACTGTTGGCTCGATAGCAGGAGGCTCAGGATCGCACGGCGGTTTGGCTCGGCGAGAACTTCGAACACGGATTCCACACCAGTGATATACCCTACCGAGTATATGCGTGTCAAGGCATATATGGCGCCGGGATCAGGCAACGGTTTCGGCCGGCGCGAGGGGATGCACGGCCGAGGCCTTTCTCGCGAGCCATCCTTGACGCTTTGGGCGCCTCGGACAGGATTCAATTGAAGAAGCTACAGCGGTTCCAGAGTTGCTGCACCCAGAAGCCACTGAGGCGAAGTGGCTCTTTCCTTAAGAAAGAGCCGCCTTGAACCACGCTCGCTATGGCACATTAACTCTGGAACCGCTCTAAACACACCCCAGAGCGATCGAGAGGCCGTTCGCGGGCAGCGGACACTCCCGGCCGCACCGGCAACGTTGTTCCGGTTGGCAAGCTGCGCGGTCATCGCCGCGTCACCGTAGCGCTGCAGCGCCTGCATCCAGAGAGGGAGTCGATGGCGGAGTCGGCACGGGCGCGGAACGCGATGCGTACCGGCCTGCAAAACGGCTCGATTCCGGTATCAGACGTGCATGAAGCGCAGGATTTCGAGCGGGAAGAAGGGACGACCGCAACTGCTTTGCCATCGGTCTGGCTGCCCCCCAGGGATTCGAACCCCGATATGCTGATCCAGAGTCAGCTGTCCTGCCATTGAACGAGGGGGCAATCGGCGCACACATTCTCACTTCATCGTTCGGGGTAAACCCGAACGAACGCGCGCGAGGCCAACTCATTCATTTTACGGGCATCCCCGGGCGCGGTCAACGGCGGCTTAGGAATGTGTCAGTAGCACATGATATGTCCGGTGGTTGTAGCGAGTGAAGTGTCCGCTTAGCGGGCGGCGAGGATGGTTCCATGCGATTGAGCGTGGAGAGCTATCCGAGGGCCGCAGTGGAGCGGGC
>JBEKUS010000053.1:0-26817 GCA_049514795.1 Occallatibacter sp. | reverse complement strand
CGCGTGAGCGAACCAGCCGAAATCTGCGCCAGCACCTCGCGCACCCGCGGAGAGCACTCGAGCGTGTTCTCGTTGAAGTCGAGCCTAAGCGCATCGCGGCTGCCGAGGGGAGGATGGTACTCCATCATCGCCTTCACACGCGCGCGCGGCGCGGGGGCTATTGTTGTGACCGCTTCAGCCACGGGCTCTCCTTTCTCCGCGGCCGTTGTCGCGGAGCCGCGTGCGGATCGCCTCGGCGTGGCCCGCGAGCCCTTCGGCCTCTGCAAGGAGCGCGGCTTTCGGCCCCAGCACGCGGATGCCCTGCGCCGAATACTCCTGCACGGTGATTAGCTTCACAAAGTCGTTCACGCTCAATCCGCCGCGCACGCGCGCCATGCCGCCGGTGGGCAGCGTGTGGTTCGGACCGGAGATGTAATCGCCCATCGGCTGCGCCGACCAGCGGCCGACGAAGACCGAACCGGCATTCTCGACCCAGTTGAGATCTCTTGCGGAGTCGACCGTCAGGTGTTCCGGGGCAAGCCAGTTGGAGATATCGCAAACTTCTTCGTAGGATCCGGCGACGAAGACGAATCCGTTGCAACGCAGCGCTTCGTTCGCCACTGGGTTATTCCGGCTGCGCTCCTTCGCCTCGGCGATGACGGCCTTCGCCAGATCGTTGCGGGTCGTAACGAAGATCGCCAGCGCCTCCGGATCGTGCTCCGCCTGCGCAACCAGATCGCTGGCGATGTCTTCCGCGCGGCCGCGATCGCTTGCGACCACGATCTCCGTGGGCCCGGCAAGCATGTCGATGGCGCAATCGAAGGCGACGAGCTTCTTGGCCGCCGTGACGTAGAGATTTCCGGGGCCTGCGATCTTGTCGACGCGCGGCACGCTCGCGGTTCCGTATGCTAGCGCGGCAACGGCGTGGGCGCCGCCGAGCCGGTAGAACTCGTCGATCCCAAGCAGATGCGCGGCGGCGAGCGTCTCCGGCGCCGGCCTGGGCGAAACCACAACGATCCTCCTCACGCCGGCCACCCGCGCCGGGATCGCCGTCATCAGCAGCGTCGAAGGCAGAGGATGCCGGCCGCTGGGCACATAGCAACCAACGGAATGAAGCGGGCGCACGAGTTGGCCGGCCGCTAGACCCTGCATCATCGAGGCTCCCCAGGAGGCCGGCATCTGCCGCTCGGCGAACCGGCGAATCTGCGCCGCGGCCGTGGTGAGTGCATCGCCGAGCGTCGGATCGAGCGCTTTCCACGCCGCGGCCATCTCCTCCTGAGTTACGCGCAACGCCTCGGGGCCGGGCATCCCGTCGAACTCGGCGGCATAGCGCAGCAGCGCGCGGTCGCCGCGTCTGCGCACGTCGCCGACGATGCGCTTGACCGCCGGCATCACCGCGTCGAGCGCTGCTCCGCCACGGTTCGTGAGCTCCGCGAGCTTCTCGGCCGCAGCTCGCGCGTTGCGTCCTTTTGTCCGGATCAGTTTCATCGTTCGTCTCCGGTCACAGCACTACTTTGTTCAGCGGATACTCGACGATCCCCGCCGCGCGCGCCGCCTTCAGCCGCGGAATCACGTCGCGGGCCACTCGCTCCTCGAGGATCGTGTTCACCGCCACCCACTCCGAGTCGCTCAACTGCGAGACCGTGGGCGAGTTCAGGGCGGGCAGCACCGCCAGAACGGCGTCCAGGTCCTCGCGTTTCACGTTCAGCATCAGTCCCACCTGCGCCTGCGCGTCAATGGCGCCGCGCAGCATGAGCGCGATCTGGTCGATCTTCCCCCGCTTCCATGCGTCCGCCAGGGCGGCTTTGCTCGCGATCAGGTGCGTTTCGCTCTCCATCACCGTGTCGATGATCTTCAGGTGGTTGGCCTTCAGCGAGCTGCCGGTCTCTGTCACTTCCACAATCGCATCGGCCAGCATGGGCGGCTTGACCTCGGTTGCGCCCCAACTGAACTCGACCTTCACATTCACGCCCTTCGAGGCGAAGTAGCGTTTGCTCACCTCCACCAGCTCGGTGGCGATGATCTTGCCTTCCAGGTCCTCGGCCTTCGCGTAGCCGCTCGCCTCGGGCACGGCAAGCACCCAGCGCACCTTGCGGCGGCTCGTCTTGGCGTAAGTCAGCGACGTGACGCTTTCCACTTCGAGGCCGCTCTCGACCACCCAGTCGATTCCGGTCAGTCCGGCGTCGAGCACGCCGTGATCGACGTAGCGCGCCATCTCCTGCGCGCGGATCAGCATACACTCGATCTCGGCGTCGTCGATGGAGGGGAAATAGGACCGGCCGTCGGCGTAGATGTTCCATCCCGCGCGCTTGAACAGCGCGATGGTGGCGTCCTGCAGGCTGCCTTTGGGAATTCCGAGGCGAAGTTTGTCAGCCACGGCTCACCTCCGTCTCAACGCCAAGCGCGAGCGGCCGCGTAAAGCAACTGACCGTGCCTTCGTGGCACACCAAACCGTCGCCTTCCACCTCGACGCGGAACAGCAGCGTATCGTTGTCGCAATCGGTCGAGGCCGAAACCACGCGCAGCCGGTTGCCGCTGGTCTCGCCCTTCATCCAAAGCATCTGCCGCGTGCGGCTCCAGAAGGTTACAAAGCCGGTCTCCTGCGTCTTGGCGTAGCTGGCCGCGTTCAGGAATCCCAGCATCAGGACCTTGCCGGTGCGCGCATCCTGCACAATCCCCGGCACGAGGCCATCCATCTTGTCAAAATCGATTGTCGTTGTCTTCTCGGTCATCGTTTTCCATTCTTGAGTTGAAGTTTCTCCAGAAACGAAAAGCCCGCCAGCGGAATTCGCCGGCGGGCTTGGGTGTTTCTTTCGATCTCTCTGGCCGTCTAGTTCAGGCCATGGCAGTCCGCCGGCATGGTTGTCCCATGATGATGGTGATGGCCGTGATGGCGGAGGCTTTGCATCTACTTCCAAGCTACGTGCACACCGCCGATGGTGTCAAGTATTTCTTGTTGCATCTTGCTTGCTGCACCGGATCGGAGGACCTTTTCCATGCGAATGCCTGATTTTTCCGGAAGACCGTTTTCCTGCAGCTGCGAGCGCCCAATGGAGGTATCTCCTGAAGTGCTTTTCCGCGCCTGGACAGAACTTTTCGATCGCTGGTTTGCCGCGCCCGGTTCGGTTTTGATGAAGGACCAGGTCGACACGGCCTTCTTCTTCGAGACCGAATTCGAAGGCCGGCGGCAACCGCACTACGGACGCTTCCTCCGCCTGGAGCGCCCTCAGCTTATTGAACTCACCTGGCTTACCGCTGCAACCAAAGGCGCGGAAACTCAGGTGACGGCGGAGTTGATTGCGAAAGACGGCGGTACTCTGCTCCGCCTGACCCACGCCGGCTTTCCCGACGAGAAGTCGAAGGAACGCCATGAGGATGCGTGGCCGCACGTGTTGGCGCATCTCGACAAATGCATGACGTCAGGAGCCTGATCCCGCCTGCGGTCGCGGATCGACACGGTCTACTGCAAAACCGCTTCGTATTTCACGCCGACGCTATTGCGCCGCGGCATTTTGTTCGTGAAGCAGATCTACCACGTGCTGATAAAGGCGATTCCGCAGTTCAAACCGCCTGAACGCAGATGTTACGTAGCGTATCTGCAGATCGATCCCCGAGCCGGACGGCCGCAGGTTCACGACAGGGTCCGCGCTGAAGCGGGCCAGGCCTTCGTCCCGCGCTCCATGCTTCCATTCCTGCTCAGCCCGCCGCGAATTCTCTTGTGTCTCCTCAATCACAGCCTTGTGAACCTTGTCCATCAAAGCTTGGATATCGGCGGTCGCAGGCACATTCACCTTGATCTCGTCCCACATCCACTGGCCAGCCGTAGAGAAATTGAAGTATTGACCGCGAATCGCGAAGCCGTTCATGAAGGAGATGCGGCGGCCCGTCGGAAGTCCCTGATCGGCGAGTCCGCCGGTTTCGATCACGGTCGTAGTCATCAGCCCGATCTCCGTTACTTCGCCGCCAACGCCGTTGATCTCTACCCAGTCGCCAACATGAATGCCGTTCTTGCCCATGAGCACGAACCAGCCCAGAAACGCGAGGATGTAGTCCTGCAGCGCGATGGTGAGCGCGGCGGTGGCAAGGCCCAGAATGGTCGGCGTCTCCTTGGGCAAGCCGAAGATGACAAGCAGGATGAGCACAACGCCCAGCACTTGAATACTGAGCCCAAGAACGCTGCGCAAGGTGCCCATCTGCCTGCGGTCGATTGCGGGCCGGACCATCAATCGCCGCACCAGAGCTTCGCTTAGAAGCATTCCCATCAGGATGAGAAGAATGAGCATCAGTGATTGCAGAATCAGGTGCAGCACGATCTGGTGCTGGAGCGTCACCTGCGCGGACCACTTGGCGTAGGTTGCCGCAAGCTGCTGTTCGGTCTGGATTCGGTCGTCGTAGATGCTCAAGATCTGGCGCTCGATGCCGCGATTCTTAAGGTGGGCCAGCTGGGACGCGCGATCCGGCGCGGCACCCGCCGCGGCGGCTGTATTGGCCTTGGCTTCAAGGGCGTTGTGCTCAGCGGTCAGGCTGCGCACATCGTTCTGCGCCTCCTGGAGCGCCTGCTCGATCGACCCCTGGCGCCGGATCTGTTTGAACCAGGCATCGAGCCGCGCCGCCAGTGTCTGGTCCTGCGCAGCGGAGAGCACCGCAATTTGGCCGCCGCTCCCGGCCTCGCTATCGTACTTATGCATCGACGCTTCATGCGCGGCCAGTTCATCCTGGATTTGCGAACTGTGATCGCCTGAAGCGCGCTCCAGTTCGCGCTGGGCCTCAGTAAGCTCATCGATGTCGAGCCCCAATTGCGCCTTGGCCACTTCCAGGTCGTCATTCGTTGAACTGGCCGGCGCGCCGTCCGGTGACCCGCTTTTCGATGGCTCGGGCTTAGGCGTAAGGCTATCCACGAGCGCCTGATCCTGCTTCGCAAGCTGCTCAAGTTGTGTGATCTTCTGCGAGAGAACCAGCGCGTCTCCTGTGAGCGTGCGGTGCTGAGCCTCTAGCCGCGCCTGGCGCAGCGCGGTGGCAAAGGCCTGATCCACCTCATGGTCAGCCAGGCGTTCCGCCTCGCGCGCGTACTCATTCTCCTCAGCGGAAACTGCCAGCGGCGCCAATGCCTGCGCTGTCTGCCAGGGTTGTAAATCCACCAGAGATTGCGCAGCGCCCTGGCTCGGAGATTTGCCCTTCCCGTCCAGTAGGGCCATCGCCCCGCGCGTGGTCCACGAAACCACGGTGCACACGATCAGCATCGCGAGCAATGCGCAGAGCAGCAGCAGCCTGGTCTTGCCAAAGAGGCGAGCGTCAGACGAACCGCCGGCGGGGGGAATGACAGAGGAAGTCGCCACACATCTATTTTGGCAGGTAGGGCGCAAGATTGCATGCTCCATCGCCTCCAGCCCTCTCCTTCAATGTGCTGCGATGAATAGACTGGAGTTGGAGAGCCGGACCATGCAAACCCCAATTCGATTCGCGGGGATGCCCGCTGCAGTCTTGGCCGCCTGCCTGGCCTGCGCTGCGCGGGCTGTTCCGGCTGCTCCGCAATCGAGTTCAGCGCAATCGGCAACGAAGACAAAATCAATTCCGCCGCCGGAGGCGCGCATCGACATCAACCACGCGAGCGCCGATGAACTGCTCAAAGTCCCGGGCATGACGGCGAGTTGGGCCGGTCGGATCGTGCGCTTCCGCCCCTACCGCACCAAGCAGGACCTGCTGGACCGCGGCGTATTGCCCAGCGAGGTCTACGACCGCATCAAGGACTATGTGATCGCGCACCGCGACAAACAATAAACGCCTCGGCCCGGCGCCAATCCCGCAAACATTCTCATTGCAGGCGGGTTCGCGGCCATTACACTGGTCACTGACAGGAGGCTTGCCTATGCAAACCCGGATTCTGGGCACCACCATGCCGGTGCTCGAAGTGCAGCTCGATCCCAACGAGGCTGTGTTCTCCGAGAGCGGAGAGCTATCGTGGATGACCGCGTCGGTTCAGATGACGACGCACACTCAGATGGGCGGGGGCGGCGGCTTTTTTGGCGTGCTCAAACGTGCGGCCGCCGGCGCGAGTATTTTTATGACCGAATACCGGGCGAACCAGTACCCCGGGGTGGTCTCGTTTGCCACCAAGGTGCCGGGGCATATCGTGCCCGTCGAGCTGGGGCAGGGGCCGGAGTACCTGGTGCACCGGCATGGGTTCCTGTGCGCGACGACTCAGGTGACGATCACCCTGGGTTTCCAGCAGTCGCTGGGTGCAGGCATCTTCGGCGGCGACGGATTCCTGCTGCAGCGCCTGAGCGGCGTAGGCACGGCCTGGCTGGAGCTTTCGGGCGAGCTGATCCAGAAGAACCTCGCGCCCGGCGAGGTGCTGCTCGTACATCCGGGCCACGTGGGCGCGTTCCAGTCGACGGTCGGCTTCCAGATCACCACGATCCCGGGCATTAAGAATATGATCTTCGGCGGGGACGGGATCTTCCTGGCGCAACTGGTCGGCCCGGGCTCGGTGTGGCTGCAGACGCTGCCCATTTCGCGGCTGGCGCACCAGATCTACGAGTACCTGCCGAAGGCGCCGGCCGCGGAACAGGCCGGCGGCGCCGGACTGCTCGGCGGCATCGTCGGGTCGATCATCAGCGGAGGGCAGTAGTCCGTAGTGAATGAACAGTGGCCGGCGGTCACGAAACATGGATCAGATTTTGGCAGGCTGCTTGTCGCCGGCAACTCTTGGTTTCCTGGCTCTCAGATGCCAGTTTTCTACCGCCGGCGGTCGGCGGCCTGGCATAATCAGATTTTCTGATCCACAGTTTCCACCGTTTCCACAGATCTCGCTGCCTCTTTTGAATCGGGCTTGTAAGGATCGTCTTGTATGAACGAACCAGCGCAAAGCAAGAACACCGTCCGCAGCCACATCGTTTTCTTCTTTGCCCTGCTCCTCGCTCTCGATGTCGCGTGGGTCGAGCGGAGCCTGTTGATTCTGTTTTACGTCTCCGCGCTTCTCGCCGTCGTGCTTTTGCCGGTGGTGCGGGCAACGTCGCGAATTCGCGTCGGCCGCTGGACGCCGTTTCGGGGCGCGGCGGCCGTCTTCATCCTCCTGCTGGCCGTAGCTGGCGCGCTCACCGCATTCGGCTTCCTCGCTCTTCCTCCGGTCATCCGCGACCTGCAGTCCCTGAGCGGTGAACTGCCCACGCGGATTCCGCCGCTGATCGCGCGGTTCGAGCAGATTCCCTTCGCCAATCACCTGGACCCCGGGGAGGTGATCTCCTGGATTCAGGGCTCGCTGAGCGGCGCGGCCACGTACCTGCTGCTTTCGTTCAAGGCCTGGGCGGGCGCGCTGGTTCAGGTGATCGCGGGATTCGTCCTGACGCTCTACTTCATCCTCGAGGGCGACGTCGCTTATCGTTGGTTCCTGTCGTTCGTGCCTCACGAGCCGCGGCAGCGGCTCGACGCGACCCTGCGGCGCGCCGCGGTGCGCATGCAGAAGTGGCTGATCGGCCAACTTAGCCTGATGCTGATCCTGGGGACGGCGAGCACCATCGTGTTCCTCTCGCTGGGCGTTCGTTACGCGTATGCTCTCGGCATCGTGACCGGGCTGCTCAACATCGTCCCGGTGCTTGGCGTGGCCGTCTGCCTGACGCTCGGCATGCTGGTGGCGGCCATCGACTCGTGGGGACGCGTGCTCGGCGTCGCCATCTTCTTCGCCTTCTATCTGCAGATCGAAAACTCGTGGCTGATTCCGCGCATCATGAGGAGCCGCGTCCAACTGCCCGCGCTGGCGATCTTCATCGCGCTGCTGCTGGGCTCGGCGATGGGAGGAATTCCGGGCGCGATGGTCGCCATTCCGACCGCGGTCCTGGTCTCGGTTCTGCTCGACGAGTACTTGGTGCAGAAGGACGAGAAGCAAACCGCAGCCGCAGAAATCAACGAACGCGCAAAAACGGGATCTGTGAAACTGTGAGAAGCCTCGCCGCAATGTCTTGATTTCACGCAGGTTCGAGAGCGGTCCACAGATCCACGGTTTCTGTGTTTCTGTGAAGCGTCAGGCGAGTGAACGGCAAGTGCCTGATTTTCCGCGAGGTTGGCGGCGCGCACAGCTTCACAGTCCCACAGCCGGGTTTTTCGAGGCATGGGGGGGTGGGGTAGAAGCAGGGAGTAGGGAGTGGGGAGCAGAGAGTAGAAAAGCGGGGAACGAGGGAACAAGGGAACGAGGGAACAAGGGAACGAAAAGACAGGGAATAGGGAGCAGGGAGTAGGGAACAAAAAGTCAGTGAACAGTGGTCAGTTGTCAGCAAAACCCCGCGCCGACGGATGGATGGCGGAGGGGGAGCGATGGTGGCCTGCCCGTCGATCATGGAATCATTGTGCGCCGGAAGGGGAAAATGATCTGCAAGGCGGCGAGACATTTTTTGCGGCGTGTTTTCAGGGGGTTGCGGCGGGAAGGGAACGGCGGAGGCTTGACGGGCGCTAGTTCGGCGCGAAGGGGCTCTTGGGGTTGATAGGGAAATCGGCGTTTTTGATTACTAATCCTAAGGGCCGGACTAAACACTGGCCGATTTTGACGTATAGGGATGCTGGTGCTTTCCCAAGCCGGTCGACTTCCAACCCAGGCCACTGCATCTGTCGTCTGATCGGTCTAACGAGTTGGCGACTAGAGCCGGAATCTCTCTTGAGGCGAATCTGAAGCGGGTTTCTCAGGTGTCCTTGCGGGGCTCTTGTCGACATCGGTTACTTTGCGGCAATGCGGTCGATGCCATACGCATCCAGCACGTCCGGCAGGGTCACGACGCCTTCCAGCTTGTGAAGATCCGCACGGTGGAGGACCGGCACGACATCGAGACGATGCTTGCTCATGCGTTCGAGGGCCACATGCAGGGCATGATCCGTGTGGACGTGCAGAACATGCTGGGTTTCTACAAGGCTCGCTAGCGGCTGCTCTCTCCTTCCATCGACAAAGGCACGCTCAAGTTCCTCCCTGTTCAGGATTCCGAGAAAGTGCCCCATGTCGGCCACCGGCCAGATGCGGAAAGGACCGGAGCGAGTCTGCTCAATGGCATCCTCAACGCGCATTTGCGCGGGGAGTATCTGCGGAGAATTCCGCATGATCTGAGCCACTGTGCGTCGGCTGAGCTCGTCTCGAGTGCTGTGACTGGGCAAATGAATGCCATCCTGACGGGCCAATGCGTCGTAGACGGGCTGCTTCTGAAATCGGGAAGAGATGAAGAGACTCGTCAGGTTCGCTATCATCAGCGGCACGATGACAGCGTAATCCCGCGTCATCTCAAAGATCATGAGCACCGATGTCATAGGGGCTCGTACGATGCCCGCAAAGAGCGCACCCATGCCGACCAGCGCGTAAGCGCCAGGAGTTGCGGTGTATCCCGGCAACAAACTGTGGGCCACCGTGCCGATGGCGCCTCCCAGCATTGCGCCGAGAAATAGGCTAGGGCCGAAGATTCCCCCTGCGTTGCCAGAAGCATAACTAGTGGTGACGCCAAACAGCTTGAGCACGACAAGCAGCAGCATCAATTTGAGCGCCATGGTGCCGTTCAGGGCGCTGCCGACATAGCTATACCCGACGCCCAAGACTTGGGGCACAAACCATCCCATGAGGCCAACTGCCACGCCGCCCACTACGGGGTGCCACCAGCGCGTACTCTTGGGCAGCTTCAGAAAGAGCCTGCGCATCTCCAGCAGGAGCCGCGTAAAGGCTACGGACAGAAACCCACCAGCGATGCCCAGCAGGGCGTAGATGCCGAGTTCAAGCGGATGGACCAAAGTGTATTGCGGCACTTGAAACAGAGGGTTATTGCCAAGCAGGAGGCGCAAAACTGCCCAGGAGGTGGCGGAGGCAATCACGACCGAACCCAGAATCGGCGCGTGCATATCGCCAACCACTTCTTCGAGGGAAAACAACACCGCCGCCATCGGGGTATTGAAGGCCGCGGCAATGGCGGCGGCGGCCCCAACAGGAATCAGCGCCTTTACCTTTTCCTGACGCAAGCCGAGCCAGCGGCCGAGAACGGAGCCGATTCCGGCGCCTACCTGAACGGATGGCCCCTCGCGGCCCAGCGGAATCCCGCTCGCCAGGGTGGCCGCTGTGCAGAAGAACTTGCCCAGGACCGTGCGCAAGGAGATGAACCCATCCCGAGCGTAGAGCGCGGCCTTGGTCTGGGGTACGCCGCTGCCCCTGGCGTTGGGAAAATAGCGGTAGAGCAGGAAGCCAATGGCCAGCGATCCAGCTACGGGTATCAGTACGCGCCTCCACGCGGCGCTGCCCAAGGGATAGAGGCGCATTCCCAACCGCTCCGTGACCACAATAAAGGCAACAACTGCGAGCCCGGTGAGTGCCCCTATCAGCAGGGACAGGAGAAGAAAAATCTGCTCCTCGCGTTGTTGAAGATGGGCGATCGAACGTAGCCATGGAACCTTTCGCCATTTCTTCTTCGGCTGGTTCTCGGCGGCGGCGGTGGATGCCATAGGGACAGTTTACTAAACGGCATTTCAAGGCCGCGAACATCCATCGGGAACTTGTGACGTTAGTAGGACGGGACCGCTCCGGTCACGGTTATCGACTCCATAGCTTTCTGCGGAGGTATTCGAAAACGACATATCCGATCATCGCGGAAATCGAAGCGATGAGGAAGTTCACGCCCGTAAAGATGTCTTTCAGGGCAAACGCCAGAGTCTTTCCATGCCCACTGGTAACCGTGAATTCTCCCATCAAGAGATTTGAATAAAAGAGAAAGATGATAAACGCGGCCTCAACTACGGCCCTCCAAATCACTCTGAGGCGACGGTGATTGCTCGAGTCTTGGCGCATGAGTCAATGATATTCAACGAACGCTCATCGGCATACCACAGCCCGGACCCTTCCAAGATTCCGCTTCCTCTCCTGCGAAAACCCCACGCAATCGTATCTTCCCGCCAGCCTTAGAAATGATGGGAAATACTCGCGATCACCGTGTAGTCGGAAAAGAATGCGTCTCCATTGGTGATTTTGTACTCAATCTCAGGCACGCTTGGCGGCCTGTCCCGGTAAAGCGCCCACGGCCCGTTCACCGAGATAGTGTCCCTCTTGTAGTTGAACATCACACCCGGATCGAACGAGAGGATGAAACCGGGGCGGCGGAAACCGTCGCTGCCTCCAAAGGCGTCGTGCACCGGAACGCCTTCGCCGCGCACACCGGCGCTGAACGACAGCCTTTTCACCTTCGGAACCCTCTGCACGATCCCTCCGCGATAGAGGTACTGGTCCGTCGCCGACATCACGCCTTGCCCTGGCTGCGATCGAAACGTCGACACGCCGTTCGTATCCGCCGGGCTGAACAGGTAGTTCCCCTGTGCGTACGCCGTTGCCGCATGCCACAGCGTCTTATACGCCTGCGTTCCGACGCTGAAGCCCCAGGTACCGTCACCGGGCTGCAAGGATTGATCGGCAGTGGCAATCACAGTCTGCCCCTTCAAGGTCGCGGCTCCGGTAGCGTTGTCGATTCCGGTGGGCATTTTGAGCTGCATGTTCACGGCAATATTCCCGCCGTTTTCAGTGGGCGGCCGGAATAGCCATGACTGCACACCAACTGTGATGTCGCCCACTCCGCTTACCTCAAAGATTCCCGTTGGGGGATAAATCTGGTCGCGTGTTCCGTTGTACACCGGCACGTCGGCAATGATGCTCCAGCGATGCGACAGTTGGTACTCTGCGAAGACATCGAAGATATTCTGGTGGTTTCGGACCGCGTTGGGCCTGGGAATTTCAGTGCTGCCCTGGAAGTACTTATTCGAGTTGAATACCCGGTAGCCGATATCGACGGTGAGGTTATGGATCCAGTTATGGTCGCCGCTTGGCGAAATCTCTCTACCTGAGCCGATGATCAACTCGTCGAAAGATCGCTGATTGCTGTGTGCGGCCACGCACCCCTGGGCGCATGCCCATTGTCCGCTGATTGCGATGAGGGCAAGGGCAAGGAGCAAGACCTTGCTGTTGAAGAAAGACATGGTTGACCTCCTGAAATGCACTCCCGATTTCAAGCCCGGGGAAGCGGGCTTTGAATCACGAAACCGTTCAATGAGTCACGACAATACGCGACTGCAGATCGGTTGTCCTCAACCTTTTGGTGGGGGTTTCGCTCGACCGCCCGTTTTGGATGGAGAGGAGCATTCGCGAAAAGCAGTGGAGAAACAGCGTGCGCAGCATTGCGTCGCTCTGTCCGGCTTCTTCGACTCCGACCTGAAACGCGCATCTCAACCCAAACAGCCGGGCGCCAATTGCCGCAATCGTCTTGTATTCTCCTAGTTAGAGCTCCTCGCCGAAATAAGTCCTCGAATGTCGGCTTCTCGGACCTTCTCGGGGTTCGCTGGTTGCGATGGATAGTTGGCTGCCTGCGTGGGGCTCCGTTTGTGGAGCGGGTTCTTACGCCCCTCCGGGGCTGCGGGTCCGATGGCAACCTTTAACCCCCAGGCTTGCGCCTGGGGCTGGCGTCTACCGCCCGCTTCGCGGGCTTGGATGTGAGCATCCGACTCAAGCACGCTTCATCGGCCGACTAAACCGGCTGGTGCATGGATTCGAGGGCGGCGGGCGGCCTCAGCCCCCTGATCAGAAGCCAGAAACTCAGGACGATAGCGAAGAGGCCCATCGGTGTGTCGAACCATCCGAGGCCAACGATCCGGTCGAAGGCGGGATCGACGAAGAGAGCGAGGGTGCACGCCACGCAAAATGCGGACGTGACGACGCCGAATGCAGCCAGCACCCGAGGAATATATCGGGACTTGAACCACAGGCAGGCACAGGCCGTGGATGCCAGCCCGGTAAACAGCAAGCCAATGTAATAGGCATCGAAGTTCGTTGCGAGGTAGAACTTTGCCATGGCGTGCAACCGCGTTGCATCGAACGCCTGGAGGTAGCCGGCGCCATCGAGGAGCCGCAGAGCGCTGGAGAGATTGAAGGCCATGACCAGCCAGATCGAGACCCAAACGAGCTGCCAGAACGCCGCAAGCAGGGCGAGGCCGCGATTGACCGGCTTGAGAACGACGTAGAGCGCCGTGAGCAGCACGAAGAGGCCCGCACTGTAGAGGAGATCGCCGGCGATGGCGACGCGGATGAGCCCTTCGTGCGCCAGGAAGTTCCGGGCGGTCTGTTCCGCGTCGTTTTCGGCGGTCAGACGGAAGAGGATTCCGTAATGGACGCAGAGAACGGTGGCGAAGGTGAGGAGGTAAGCAAGGCCAGCCACTTTTGCGGCCGTTTGTTGCGATTTTTCGATGGGGCCGATGGTCATTTCTCTGCCTCCCAGGCTGCCAGGAGAAACGGAACGGCGCGAGGCGCAGGAATACCCGATCCCTGATTTCGCGGTGAAATCTCCGTTTGTCGCTGAACTGCGAACCAGTGTACGCCGGTTTGAGTTCGGTGGCGATGATTTGGGGGCGGGGGTCCAGTCAGCGCCTGGAGGCCGCTGCTCCCGCCGAGCCCGGATGGGGCGCTTGCAGGACCGCTGCAAGCACAGGCCGCTGATCTCAATTGCCGAGGCAGGTTCCCACCCGGCGGGCCGACTCGACCCAGGAATGACCGGGGGGAACGGACTTCCGCTTGCCGGCGACTCTGTCCAGCGGCACCGGCTCGGTGTCTTCGCCGCGGGCGGCCACCATCACGCCAAACTGCCCCGCGTTGATCAGATCGGCGCAGGCGGTGCCAAGGCGGGTAGCGAGGATGCGATCGGCCGCGCAGGGCGTGCCGCCGCGCTGGACGTGGCCAAGGATGGTCACGCGGGATTCGAGGTGGGTGAGTTCCTCGAGCTGCCGGGCCAGGCGCAGCGTGTTGCCCTGATGCCGGACCTCAAGCGCGGCGATTTCGTGCTTGGCCTCGATCTTGTCGTTCAGGGTCTTGGCGCGTTCGAGTTTCTTCTCGGCGCCATCAAAGATGCGCGCATCGTCGCGGCTCATGGCGCCCTCGGCCACGGCCACGATGCTGAAGTTGCTCCCACTCTTGCTGCGCTGGCCGATGGCTTCGGCGATCTTCTCGACGTTGTAGGGAATTTCGGGAATGAGGATCACGTCGGCGCCGCCCGCCAGCCCGGCGCCGAGCGTGAGCCAGCCGGCGCGATGGCCCATGATCTCGGCCACGATGATGCGGTGATGGCTGTGAGCGGTCGAGTGCAGGCGATCGATCGCCTCGGTGGCGATGTCCAAAGCGGTGGCGTAGCCAAAGGTGGCGTCGGTCATGGCCACGTCGTTGTCGATGGTCTTAGGCAACGTAATGACATTGATGCCGGCCCGGTGCAAGCGCAGGGCGCTCTTCTGCGTGCCGCCGCCGCCGAGGCAGACGACGCAGTCGACTCCCCACTTTTTGAGATTGTCCCGGATGACGCCGGTCATGTCCTTCGTTTTGCCGTCAATCACCATGCGATGCGGCTTGTCGCGGCTGGTGCCGAGAATGGTGCCGCCGATGGTGAGAATGCCGGAAAGAGCGGCGCGATCGAGATCGATCCGCCGGTTCTCGACCAGACCGCGAAAGCCGTCGCGAAAACCGACGACCTCCATGCCGTAGTAGCCGAGCGCGGCCTTGCCGACGCCGCGGATGGCTGCGTTCAGGCCGGGGCTGTCGCCGCCGGCGGTGAGAATGCCGATGCGCTTGATCTTCGTGGCCATGAACAACAAATACCAGACGCGGCGGCGTCTTTGCAGAGCCAAGCTGCGGCTCCCTGGCGCCCGGAGGCGAAAAAGGCAGGGAATGAGGGAACAAGAGAAGGGGGAAGGCGGGCTAGGGGACGCGCATGGCTTCGAGTGCGGCGGTGAGGTCCCTGGCTAGGGCCTCCTGAGCTTCGGGGGTGAGTTTCTCGTCGCGGCTGGTGAGGTAGAAGACGTCGATGGCGGTTTCGCCTTCGGTGTCGATGAGGGCGACCTTGATGTTGCACTCGTGGGAGCTGAGGGAGAGCGCGATCTGCCGGAGAAGGCCGGGCATGTCCTGGGCGACGACCTGCAGCAGAGTGGAGTGCGATGAGGACTCGGAGTCGAACTCGAGCTTGGTGGGGACATCGACCTTGAAGCTGCCGGGGCGGTTCATGTGGCGGCGGGCGTCGAGGAGTTGCTGCACGGGGATCTTCTGCGCCACGACGTCGTGGACGTTGGCGAGGAAGCGGTCCTTCTCGCTGGGGTTGAGCTCGATGGTCCGGAAAACGTCGGTGAACTGGAAGCTGTCGACAATGACTCCGGCATCGTTCGAGTAGGCGCCGGCGCGGACGATGTTCATGCCCCAGGCGGCCAGCACGCCGGCGACATCGGCAAAGAGGCGCGAGCGGTCGCGGGTGATGACGGTGAGGTCGAAGAGCTGGCGGCTGGGCCGGAGGTCGAGCTGGACCGAGTCCTCGGCGAGGTTGAGCGCCATTTGGAAGTGATTGCGAATCTGCTCGGGGAGGCGGGTCTGCAGGTAGCGCTGCGGCAGGCCTTCGAGGAACTGCCTGAGGTCGTCGTGCTGCGCAGCGGGAACGATGGAGCGGATGCGGTTGAGCAGCGTGGGATCGATGGCGGCGTGATAGCGGGCCTCGTCGACCGAGCGGTCCATGAAGTTCGAGGTAGACATGTAGAACTGCCACAGGTTCTCGGCCTTCCAGGGGGTGAGGGCGTCGGGGTTGACGGCCTTGATGTCGGCGAACGTCATGAGCGTGAGCATCTTGAGCATCTGCGGGTCGCCGATCTTCTCAGAGAAGCCGCGGACGTTGTCGAGGTCGAAGATGTCGCGGCGCATGGCCGCCGACATTTCCAGATGCAGGCGGATGAGCTTGAGGATGGACTCGCGCTCCTCGGGGTCGAAGTCGGCGCGGGCGAGGAAGCTGTCGGCCAGCTCGACGCTCTGGGTGGCGTGCTCGCCGTTGCGGCGGCCCTTGCCGGTGTCGTGCAGGAGCAGTGCGAGGAAGAAGAGATCGAGGCGGTCGATCTCGGGCAGCAACTGGGCCAGGCGCTGCTCGTGCTCGTTGGCGGGCTGGCGCAGGCAATGAACGTTGTCGATGACCAGGAAGGTGTGCTCGTCGACGGTATAGCGGTGGTAGCTGTCGCGGATGACCAGCGCGTCAATGCCGTGGAACTCGGGGATGAGCATTTCGAGAATGCCCAAAGCGTGCATGGTGCGGAGGGCCTGGGCGGCATGGGGGCCGAGCAGGACTTCGCGGAGGGCGTTCCAGAGGTATGGCCCCTCGGGGATCGAAATAGCGAGGACGGGGAGCGCGTCGGTGATGCGGTCCTCGGCGGCCTGCGAGAGGGTGTAGCCGTGGGTGGCCATCAGCGAGAAGACGCGCAGGATGGCCGCGGTGTCGTTGAACTGCGCGCCGGGCTGGATGTCGACGCGGCCCTGGTCGAGGAGGAAGTCGGTGCCGGCGACGGGCGTGCGGCGGCGGCGGAACTGGCGATAGAAGCTGACCGGCGCGGGCAGGTGCTCCATAAGCAGCGCGGCGCGGCGGTAGACGACGCGGGCGTGCCGGTAGTAGGTGCGCATCCAGTAGCTGGGATCGGCGGTGCCGCGGGTCTCGAGGCCGATGGAGCGGGCCGCGGCTTCGTCCTGCGACTGCCAGTCGAGGACATTGTCGTCGCGGCCGTGGCGGAAGTGGAGGAAACATCGCGCGGCGGCGAGGAAGTCGAAGGCGGCTTCGGCGTCGCCGCGGGCGCTCTGGAAGACTCCGCCGCGCTGGCGGGGCCACTCCTTGGTCTCTTTGAGATGGAACAGGACGGCGAACCAGACGGCGAGCGAGTAGTCGCGCAGGCCGCCGGGACAATCCTTGACGTTCGGCTCGAGGTGAAAGATGGTGTTGCCGAACTTGGCGTGGCGGGCGCGGGCGATTTCGCCCAGCTTCTGCGTGATGGTGGTCCACTCGCTGAGGACGAGGCCGGGGAAGACGACCTGGTGAAGCTGCTGGTAGAGGGGAAACTGGCCGGCGAGGAAGCGTCGATCGAGGGTGGCTAGGGTGAACTCGAGGTTGTCGGGGTCGAAGCGGCCGGCTTCCTTGACGGTGCGGGAGGCGGGGCTGGCGCGAAGACCGATGTCCCACATGCCCTGAATGATGGTGCGGACGGCCTCACGGGACTGTTCCTCGGTTTTCTCGTCGGCGAAGGCGAAGAGCACGTCGATGTCGGAGTAGGGGAAGAGGTCCTTGCGGCCGTAGCCTCCGAGAGCGAGCAGGGTGGCGTTCTGCTGGGGCCGCCCGGCAAACGCGCGACGCCACATCTCGATCAGGATGCGGTCGACGACGGCGGAGCGGCGCCGAATGGCGGCCGTACCATCCCCGGTGCGTTCGCAGGTCTGGCGCACGAGCGCCATCTCCTTTAGATACTGCTCCCGAAGATCGTCAACTGCTAAAACGACTGCACTCATGAGGTTGTTAGCGTGGCCTGCCGAAGCAAGAAGGAATTGTTACAAGGATAAGCGATATTGGCCGGAATGGGCGAGATTTCGTGCCGCAGTGCGGAAAAGCGCAGGAGTGATTTGAGATTGTGGGCAAGGCGGGGCGCGGGGATAAACAACGCGGAATGCGGTCCATGCAGGGGGCCGCACTCGGCACGTGAGGCCGTGACCTTAGTCACGACGGGCGAACGAAGGCGGCCGGTAAACTGCACACGAGATGGCGGCACTATCACTCGCGGCCAGCACCGGAGAGGCGCTCGTGCTCGGGCTGACGACCGGCCCGGTCTGCCTGGCGTCGTGCGGGCCTGTGGTCCTGCCGTGGATGATGGTTCAGCCCAATGGCGTGCGCATGCATAGCCGCCAGCTACTTCTTTTTCTGGCTGCGCGGCTGGCCGGATACATGGTGTTTGCCGCGGCGGTATGGCTGGTTGGATCGGCGATCCCGAGGGCATGGACGGGACGCTCATGGCTGGTTGGCGGCGTTCAATTGCTGCTGGCAGCGGCCTTGGTCGTGTACGCAGCCGGGTGGCCGCACCGGCGATGCGCTTCGGTTGAGCCGTCCAGGCGCCTGGTGCGGATCGGCGAGGCTCCCGCTCCGCGGCGCTCGGGAGCATTGGCCTTGGGTTTCCTGACGGGGATCAATCTTTGCCCGCCATTTCTGGTGGCCGGGGTGCGCGCCGCGCAACTCGCCCATCTATCGGCAGCGCTTCTGTTCTTTGGCTGCTTTTTCGTTGGAACCGCGATCTGGTTTCTTCCGTTTCTGTCTTTGGGGTTCCTGCGGCGGACGCCGGCGGTCGTCACCGTGGCCCGCATGGTTGCCGTTTTGCTCGCCTGCTGGTATGGCTTTTCCGGAGTTTCGATTCTGATCGAGAGGACGTTCTATGGCTAGCCGTTCATCTGCTCTTACGCGCCCGGCGGCATTTCGCGGCGTGGGCCGGTCCATCCTGCTCACGCTGCCCATCGCGCTATGGTCGCTGCTGATGTTCGTGTTCAATCCGAATTTTCAGCATGCCAGCCGGGATGGGCGCATCGGCGCCGTTGCGGTCATGCTGTTCATGACCGCGCTTTTCTTTCTTATGATGCGCACCGGCGAGACGTATCGCTGGCGGCGGATCTTCTTCGTCGCCCTGGGCTTTCTGTTTCCGGTGGGGTTTATCGCCGCACTGGTGGCCGAGCGCGGCACGATGAGCATTCCTATCAGCCGCATGGTTTCGGGCGACACCCCGTATTGCTTCATGGTCACTCCAACAATTCTTTTGCCTGCGGCGTTCGCGCGCACCATCATCTTTCCGGGCACGATTCTGCCCTCCGCGGGCCATCCCCATTCGATCGCGCCCATGATCGGACTCTGGTTCGCTTTGACTCTGGTGATGGGCAAGGCGTGGTGCAGCTACGGGTGCTTCTTTGGAGGCATCGAGGAGGGGTTTGCGGCGTTCCCCAAGCGGCGCAGGCTGCACAGGTTCATCGTTAAGTATGGCTCGGTGCTGCGGTTGATTCCGTGGGCGATCCTGGTGTTCGTGGTGCTGGCTTCGGCGGCGCTGTTTGAGCCGGTCTACTGCATGTGGCTCTGCCCGTTCAAGACGGTGACGGAGTTCCCGGCCGTGCGGAACGTGGAAACGGCCATTCAATTCGGTGTCTTTATCGCGCTCTTCATGGGTTTGGTGGTCGTGCTGCCGCTGTTGACCAAGAAGCGCACGCAGTGCGGATTCTTCTGCCCCTTCGGCGCATTTCAATCGCTCTTCAACAAGATCAACCTCTTCGAGATCCGCTTCGACCGCGAGAAGTGCGTGGATTGCACCCTGTGCCAGACGGCCTGCCCGACGGTGGCGCTATCGGCAGAGTCGATTCGCGAAGGGAAAACGCTGCTCAACTGCATGAAGTGCGGCGCCTGCGTAGACACGTGCAAGAAAAACGCAGCGGTCTGGCACCTGAAGGGAACGCCGGTCGCCGCCAAGCCCGAGCGCGCCCGCCTCCTGTTTCTCTATGGGGCCTGGGCGCTGGCCACAATGTTCGGCGGCACCATCCTGGCGGGCTCTCTCGCCGCGATCGTCGGATTCCTGCCCTGGAAGTGAAGGAGGAGCGAATGCGCACACGAGTTCTTTCCGTTTTGGCCTACACCGGCGCCGGGCTGACGCTGCTCATCGCCGTCTGTGCTCCGTTCGTCCTCATCGGAGCTTTCAGCAATGCCGTGGCCCATGCCGGGCTGCACATTGACGCTGCCTACAGCGGCGGCACGATCGCGCGGACGATCCAGCGCGACGGGTACCGGATTGCCGTCTACCAGCCGGTGCAGCCGCGCGTGCTGGAGCGCATCGAGCCGTTCGTGCAGATTACGTTCGAGCCCGCGGACCGGCTCCCCGCGCAGGTGAGCGAGGAGATTGACCTCGACGGAGACGGCCAACCGGATGTGCGCATGAGTTTCAGTGTTCCCGCCGACCCGGGAGTGCCGCTCCACGGCGACGTGACCGCTCTGAACGCGAAGTACGTCTCGCTCACCAACGTGGGGAGCGACTCGTTTTCGCGGCTCCTGGTGAGGACCGGCAAGCGCGTCGTGGTGCGCGTTCCGCTGAATCGGGAGCGGGCAGGCCGCTGACGGCGGCCCGCAGTTCCTACGGAAAAGGCACAAACTTGTCCGCACAGGAGGCGGGATTGCCCGCGGCAGGGGCGCCCTTGATCGTGGAGTCCTCGCCTGCGGGAAGCTGGAGGTTCGTCGCGCCGGGGCCGAGCGTCAGATCGGAGTGGTCCAGCGTATAGGCGTACTTCGCCTCGTCGGTGAGCTGGACGCCGTCAAGAGCAACCGCGATGCGGTGAGTGGGATCGTAGCCGTTGAAGGTGATCTTGCCGCCGCCGGAGACGCGCACGTTGTGGAGCGTGATGTCGCGCATGGCGGGAGGCGAGTTGCCGGTGAGCGCGCCGGCCGCGGAGTAGGCGGTATCGAGCGTGACGGGGTTGGGCGAGTTGCGAACGCAGACGTCGTCGTAGACCACGTCCTGGGTGAGGCCGCCGCGCGAGCCGTTCGACTTGATGCGGATGCCGTTGTCGGGGCCGTCGAGCGAGAGATCGAAGACGCGGATCTTGCTGACTCCGCCCAAGGTCTCGCTGCCGATGGACATGCCGTGACCCCAGTAGAAGTGGTTGTGGCTGATGGTGATGTTGGCGGCGCCGCCGGGCCCGCCCTTGATGGCGACGTTGTCGTCGCCGGTGCGGATGTAGCTATGGGTGATGGTCACGTTCCGAGCGCCGTCGCCGGGATCGACGCCGTCGGTGTTCCGCGCCAGCCGCTGCGGCGTGTCGATCTTGAGGCCCCACACGGTGAAGCCGTCGCCGTGGCTGTAGACGACGTGGAAGTTGGGCGAGTTGCGGAGCGTGATGCGCCACAGCGTGAAGTTGTTGGAGGAATCGGCGACGATAAGGCGCGGAACTTGCTGGCCGCCGCCGGCACGGGCCTGCTCGGCAAGATCCCACCAGGAATACTCCGAGCCGAGCATCTTCTCGCCGCCCCGGCCGTCAATGACGCCGTCGCCCATGATCGCGGAGCTCGGGGCGTGGTCGACGGAGATCAGCGGCTTGCAGCCGCGCGGGCCGGGATTGTGGCTCACGATGCCGCAACTGCCGGGCGAGACGGCGTAGAGCGCCGCGTCGCGCGAGGCGAAGAGGGTGACGCCGACGCCGAGGATCAGGGTGACTTCAGGCCGCAACTCCAGCGGGCCGCTTAGAAAGGCGTTGTTGGTCTGGTTCACGTGGAGCCGCACCGCGCGGCCCTTGCCGCACTTGTCGATCGCCTTTTGAATGCGGGCGGTGTCGAGCTTCTGCTCGTCGGCGGGAGCGAGGGTGCGGCCGTCGGCGCGGAGCTGCGCGTCGAGCGTGGTGCAGAGCTGCGGAAAGAACGGCTCGACGACCGTGCGCGTGTCCTGGGCAGCCAGCCAGGACGCGGAACTGAGCGCAAGACCAAGGACAAGAACATGGCGGGGAATCATGGGCGCAATTCCTCTCGGTTGTCGCTGCACCGCAACAACACACTAAAGCACACCACTCCCACGGAACAAGGGCGGGGGAGCACGGTCAGGCGCGATGCGGCGGCGTTAGAGTGCGTTTTCGCCGCGTTCGTCGTTGCGGATACGGATGGCCTCGTCGATGCGGCTGATGAAGATCTTGCCGTCGCCAATGCGGCCGGTGCGGGCGGCGCCGACGATGGCCTGAATCGCTTTCTCCTTCAGATCGTCGTGAACCACCAACTCGATCTTCACCTTGGGCAGGAGGTCGACGGTGTATTCGCGGCCACGATAAAACTCGGTGTGGCCCTTCTGGCGGCCATGGCCGCGGGCTTCGAGAATGGTCATGCCTTCGATGCCCGCCTCGAGCAGCGCATCCTTCACGGCGTCGAGCTTGGAGGGTTGGAGAACAGCTTCAATCTTCAGCATAAGAAGAGATTCCTCGTCGGATAGCGTATCAGGAGGGGCGGCCGGCTGGCCGCACCCTCCGGGAGTTTTCGTTGACCCGGCAGAGGCCGGGGCCCGGCCAAGGCCGGATCAAGTATTGAAATCGTATCCTTCTTCCCCGTGCTGCGAAAGATCGAGCCCGGCCATTTCGTGCTCGGGAGCGAGACGCAGACCAACGATCTTATCGACAACGAAGAGAAGAATCAATGTGCCCACGATGGAGATTCCCCAGGCGATGGCGACTCCGGTGAGCTGATTGAGAACCTGGCTCCAGTGGCCGTCGATCGCGCCTGTTGGGACGCCCTTGCCGAAGATGGGGTTGATCACGCTGGCGGCAAAGAATCCGGTCAGCAGCGCTCCCAGGGTGCCACCCGCGCCATGAACGCCGAAGGCGTCGAGGGAATCGTCGTAGCCGAAGCGGGACTTGACCTGGAAGACCATGAAGGAGCAGACGAAGCCGGCCGCAAGGCCGATGAACAGCGCGGACATGGGCTGAACGAATCCCGAAGCCGGAGTGATGGCGACCAGGCCGGCGACCGCGCCGGAGATGGCGCCGAGCGCCGTGGGCTTGCCGTTGTGAATCCATTCGAAGATCGTCCAGCCCAGGGCGGCGGTGGCGGTGGCAAAGTGGGTGTTGACGAAGGCGCTGGTGGCCAAAGGCCCGGCAGACAATGCGCTTCCGGCGTTGAAACCGAACCAGCCGACCCACAGCAGGCAGGCGCCAATGAAGCTGAGCACCATCGAGTGGGGCGGCATCTTGGTGTGCGGATAACCGATGCGCTTGCCCAGGTAGAGCGCGCAGACCAGGGCCGAAACGCCGCTGGTGATGTGGACGACCGTCCCGCCGGCGAAATCCAGCGAGGGGATGTGGTTGCCGGTGGCGTTGAGCAGTCCGCCCACACCCCACACCATGTGCGCCATGGGGCAATAGACGAGCAGGGACCACAACGAGAGAAAGAGCGCCATGGCGCTGAACTTCATGCGCTCGGCAAACGCGCCGGTAACCAGCGCCGGCGTGATGATGGCGAACATGAGCTGGTAGATCATGTAGGTCTGCTCGGGAATCGTGGGAGCGTAGTCGGGATTCGGGCCGAGCGAAACGCCGCGCAGGAAGATGTGTTCGAAACCGCCGATGAACATGCTGCCGTGGCCGAAGGCGAATGAATAGCCTACGAGAGCCCAGAGAATGCTAACCAGGCCCATCATGGCGAAGCTCTGCATCATGGTGCCGAGGATGTTCTTTCTACGCACCAGCCCGCCATAGAAGAGCGCCAGGCCAGGCCCGGTCATCAGAAGCACGAGGGCGGCCGAGGTCAGCATCCAGGCGTTGTCGCCGGCTGACTGCGCGTTGGCGGTGGCTGTCTGCTGGTTTTGCAGAGCCTGTTCCAGCGCGGCAATCCGCGCCTGCGTATCCGCGGCTTGTGACGAGTTTTGAGCGAGCGCCAGGGCGGGGGTTCCGAGGACGAGGAAACAACAGACCAATCGGACAATGCGACAGAACATGAGGTTTTTAGCTCCCGTGGTGCATGGGCAGGCGAAAGCGCCTTGCGCATTGGCGGAATTCCGTCCGCCGTTTCGTTTCTCAGGCGAGTGGACAGGGCGGCGCTACGAGACAGAATCTGCAATCGCCGCCGGAGCGAGTGTTGGAAAGATCAGCCAGACGCGACGAGCGCCTGCCCTTCCTGAAGGGTTTTCTTGGCCCAAATATTTCATGCGCCGTATAAGGAATCCATGAAGAAACCGGGGATTGCTATGGCATTCTTATAAGCTCTGTGCTTACAGCGCCATGGGCGCTGCGCAAGCCACAGCTTCCCCCTCGCGTGCGTGGGGGGAATCGCCGCAGCGCGAGGCAGAGTACGCGGCCCAGGACCGCGCCTGCTTCAAAGGGCGGTTTCGCCGCGCTCGTCGTTGCGAATCCGGATGGCCTCTTCGACGCGGCTGATGAAGATCTTTCCGTCGCCGATGTGGCCGGTGCGGGCAGCGCCGAGGATGGCGTTGACAACCTTGTCCTTCAACGCCTCGGTGGTCACAATTTCGAGCTTGATCTTGGGAAGCAGATCGATGGTGTACTCGCGGCCGCGATAGAACTCCGTGTGGCCCTTCTGGCGCCCATGGCCGCGCGCTTCCAGAATCGTGATTCCTTCGATGCCGGCATCGATCAGGGCCGCTTTGGCTGCGTCCAGCTTCGCCGGTTGAATGACCGCTTCAATCTTGAGCATTTGCCGATTCCCCGTTTCTTAGGTTGTGCGGCACGGCCCGCATCCGGCGGGCGCAGCCGGTTGTTCCATCAAGCGTTGAGTTCGTAGCCCTCCTCGCCATGCTGCGAGAGATCGAGGCCGGCGGATTCGTCGCCAGGCGAGAGGCGCAGGCCGAAGACCCGATCGACAAGGAACAGCAGAACGAGCGTGCCCACGATGGCAAGCAGCCAGCCGATGGAGACCGCGATTGCCTGGTTGACGATCTGATGCCAGTTGCCGTCGATGGCGCCGGTGGGGCGCGGTTGGCCGCTCAAATCCTTGCCGAAGACGGCGTAGATTGCGCCGGAGGCGAAGACGCCGGTCAGCAACGCTCCGACGGTGCCGCCGACTCCGTGCACGCCAAAGGCGTCGAGCGAGTCGTCGTAGCCGAGAACCCTCTTCATCTTGAGCACCATGAAGGAGCAAACGAGACCGGCGATGGCGCCGATGGCGAGCGCCGACATGGGTTGCACGAAGCCGGAGGCCTGGGTAATGGTGGCCAGGCCGGCCACAGCGCCTGAGATCGCGCCCAGGGCGGTGGGCTTGCCGTTCTGAATCCACTCCGCCAGGGTCCAGGTGAGGGCGGCGGCCGCGGCGGCAAACTGCGTGTTGATGAAGGCGCTGGTGGCGAGCGGGCCGGCAGACAAAGCGCTGCCGGCGTTGAAGCCGAACCAGCCCACCCACAAGAGGCAGGCGCCGACGAAGCTGAGAACCATGGAGTGCGGCGGCATGTCGGTGTGCGGGTAGCCGATGCGCTTGCCCAGATAGAGCGCGCAGACTAGAGCGGAGACGCCGCTGGCGATGTGCACCACCGTGCCGCCGGCAAAGTCGAAGACCGGCCAGCGCACGCCGGGCGTATTGAAGTTCATCAGCCCGCCAACGCCCCAGATCATGTGCGCCATGGGGCAGTAAACGAACAGCGACCACAGAGAAAGAAACAGGGCCATGGCACCGAACTTGACGCGCTCGGCAAATGCGCCGGTGATCAAGGCCGGGGTAATGATGGCGAACATGAGCTGGTAGATCATGAACGTCTGCTCGGGAATCGTCGGGGCGTAGTCGGGATTCGGTGAGAGCGAGACGCCGCGCAGGAAGATGTGTTCGAACCCGCCGATGAACGGGTTGCCGTGGCCGAAGGCGAACGAATAGCCGACGACCGCCCAGAGGATCGTCACCAGGCCCATCATGGCGAAGCTCTGCATCATGGTGCCGAGAATGTTCTTGCGGCGGACGAGGCCGCCGTAGAAGAGCGTCAGGCCGGGGCCGGTCATGAGCAGAACCAGCGCCGCCGAGATCAGCATCCAGGCGTTGTCGCCCGCCGAGCGGGCATCGCGCACCGCCTGCTGAAGAGCAGCGATCTGGTCCTGCGTTGCAGGCGCCGCCGCGGGAGCCTGGGCCATGGCGAGCGCCGGAAGCCCCAGTAGAGCGGGCACGATCAAGGAAGAAAGACAGCGAATACGCATCGGTTTTGGCTCCGTGAAGCACGCTGAGCGCGGTTCCCTTACTGGACAACCCAGGCGCTTCGATGGCCGGCGCCTGACGATCGAACGGGTCGGCCGTTGGCAGGCCACCGCCCTCGCGGAACGCCCCGTGCCAGTCCAGAAGTTGGGTTGAAGTGCGCTTCCCGCCATTCTCCTGAAGCGACCCGGGAGAACGCAAGCATTTTTCTGTTCCGCTATGGATTCCTTATGGAGAGTGTGCTTTCCGGCCGCCGGGAGAGTGGAGATGCGCCCGGTCCGCCGCCGCGGAAGGAGCCGATTCTGGCGTATATTGTGAACATGGCGGCCCCCACCGAGCGCGACTACTATCTGTTTGGCGCGCTTGAAAGCAGCGCAAAGAACCGCAACAAAGTGAAGGAAGCGAGCTACGGCTACGAGCAGCCGGAGGGCGTCCTCCTGACGTCGCTGGACTATGCGATCAACTGGATCCGCAAGAGCTCTGTGTGGCCGATGACCTTCGGGCTGGCCTGTTGCGCCATCGAGATGATGTCGACGGGCGCAGCGCGCTTCGATATTGCCCGCTTCGGCGCGGAGGTGTTCCGGCCCTCGCCGCGCCAATCCGACCTGATGATCGTCGCCGGACGCGTATCGCAGAAGATGGCCCCGGTGCTGCGGCGGCTCTACGACCAGATGCCCGAGCCCAAGTGGGTGATCTCGATGGGCGCGTGCGCGACTTCGGGCGGCGTCTTCAACAACTATGCGATCGTTCAAGGCGTGAACCAGGTGGTTCCGGTGGACGTGTACGTGCCGGGATGCCCGCCGCGGCCGGAGCAACTGATCTACGCGATTTCGCTGCTGCAGGAGAAGATCCTGCGCGAGCCGCGCAGCCTGCTGAAAACCCTCAATCTGGGCTGAAGCCGCTCCTAGGCCCGAATCTCCCGAAGATGCTTGGGGAGCCTCCGGTTGACGGCAAGTCACTACCGGCTTTCGAGATCCGGAAGCAGCAGCCCGCAAAAGAGCTCGCTTTGCGGAGTCTTGCCCTCCCGAGGTGTGTTAGGGTGGATGACGCTGGAAAGAGGAGTTTGGGCTCTGCACCTAGTGGAGCCGGAAACAGGGCGTTGTGAGTCCCCTTCTCAACCCCATATTTCCGTTTTATGTCGCGAGCCTGAATCCTCGGATGGTCGCAATCGTCAATGTTTATGAGGGTGCGAACGCGATGAAGACGTTGCGGAGGTCAATGCCGAATGGATGAGATCCGAAACCGGCCTTTTCAGCTTTTCTTCAATGCGTCTCTCAAGGCCGGCTTCCATGGTTCTCGGGTTACGTCCGACGGCGGCCTGATCCTGGTGCGTGAACTCGACGAA
>JBEKUS010000052.1:0-30953 GCA_049514795.1 Occallatibacter sp. | reverse complement strand
TTTGAGACCCCATTTGGCACCGGCACCGACCAATCCTCCCGAGGCTCAGGCCGCTCTAAAAAACGGTACGGCGTCCAGAGACCAGGTTGAAGACCAGGATGATCAACGCGACCACCAGCAGAAGATGAATCAGGCCACCGGCGATGTGGAAGCTGAAGCCCAGAAGCCACAAAACCAGAACGATGACGAAGATTGCCCAGAGCATATACAACACACCTTTCCCAATTGGGGACGCCTGAGACGGGAAGCCCGGCTCAGGCGCACTCAGCGCATTCACAAATGGCGGTTACTTCGAGGAGATGGCTTGCGCCTGTGCTTCCCGGACAGCGTCCAGGAACGCATTCGCCGACGCTGGAACGGCTACGCGACCCTCCAGAAGCGAGCGAGTGGAAACGTGACGCCCGTAGATTGCATTTGTGGAGTCGTCGTCACGACGGACCGAGGCGCCGGTCAGTGTGAGTCCGGCAAAGGCTCCCCTGGCTCTGGAGTAGGTCAGAACCTCGGCATCCAGCTTCCAATCGGTATTGGCGGAAGCGTGGCGTCCAACCGGTCCGGCTGCCGCAGAGGCATCCCCGCCAAGTTGAAAACCACTCGACATCAACTGCCGCATCCCCTGCTCGTTCTGGATAATCATGACCAGGTCAACGCCTTCGATGCCGATCTGCAATCCCCAGCTTCCGCCAGTGATCGCAAAGAACGCCGGCGCGCTCCATCCATTGGCCGTCCGGCAAGTGGCCACACCGCGGCCGCCCTCCGCGCCAAACACAAAGCCGCCCTTGAGCATGTGGGGAACGACGGCGATGCACTTTGCGTGCTCCAGCACTTCTTGCGGAATGCCGCTGTCCGGCGCAGCCATGACCTCATGGAGCACTCGTCCCGCATGGTCCAACCGGTCCATCGTCGATTGCCGATCCGTCTCCGCCCAGGCGGCGCTAGCCATACCCAGGCTGAACATTGCCACTAACGTTACTAGTTTCTTCATACATTTCACCTTTTCTACCCATGCGCAGTGTCATTTCGTCTTGCGCACTGAGGCGCACAAGGTACCTCTCACAATAGAGGCGTTGCGGGGCAGTGTCTGAGCTATTCCGCTCAGAAAGAGAATGAGACCCTTTCCATGGTTGCGGGGGAAGTGTTCTCCGGTGCTCAGGGCGTCTTCAGCGATGGGCATCCGGCATTCATACGAGACCGGCAACAGCCTCCCGATGCCCGGCGGGGGCGCTGAGCCGGCTCTGTCAGTTCAAGGGGTTGGCCCCGATTGGCCGGTCGCGCAGGACCTGCCCGGGGCCTGTTCCTGCACCCGGGAATCGGAGATTGCCCCTTACGAGGGGATTGAAAAATGCTGTTCGGAAATCCTTTCCGTCCGCTGCTCGTGCGAGGAGAAGTGCGCGCCATGAGCATTGGCACAGAAGAACCCCTGGTGCTAGGATACGGCTGAAGTTTGACGCCCAAGCCAAACCGACCTGAATCTCAGGAGCCTTACCATGCCTAGCGCCAAGGCAAAGTCCCAAGGCGGCCGCACCTCGCTGGCCAAGACCCCGACAGGAATCCAGGGACTGGATGAAATCACAGGTGGAGGCCTGCCCAAAGGCCGTGTCACGCTGGTGTGTGGCCGCGCGGGATGTGGCAAGAGCTTGCTGGCAATGGAATTTCTGGTGCACGGCGCGGTCAAGTATGGCGAACCTGGCGTATGCATGGACTTCGAAGAAACAGAGGAGAAGCTGACGGCCAATGTAGCATCGCTGGGATTTGATTTGCGGGAGCTGAGCAAACGCAAGAAGCTGTCAGTGGATTATGTTTCCATTGAACGAAGCCAGATCGCCGAGACTGGAGAATACAACCTCGATGGACTCTTCATCCGTTTGGCCCACGCTGTTAAAGCGATCAAAGCCAAGCGCGTTGTCCTGGACAGCGTCGAGGCACTTTTTTCCGGAATAGCCGATTCAGCGATTCTGCGATCTGAACTGCACCGGTTATTTCGTTGGCTGGAAGGCCAAAAGCTTACCGCAATTGTTACCGGGGAAGCCGGAACCCAGACGCTAACCCGTCACGGGCTGGAAGAATACATCGCCGACTGCGTGATCTCACTGGACCATCGAGTAACGGAACAGATTTCCACCCGGCGTTTGCGAATCGTCAAGTACCGGGGCACTTCGCACGGCACCGATGAATATCCGTTCCTGATCGGTGAAGAGGGCATCTCGGTGGTACCCATCACCTCTCTCGTACTTACTCACAAAGCTCTCAAGGACCGCGTTTCCACGGGAATTGCCCTTTTGGACGAGATGATGGAAGGTAAGGGATTTTTCCGTGGAAGCAGTGTGCTGGTGACTGGTACAGCGGGTACCGGGAAATCCAGCTTGGCGGCGAACTTCGCTAGGGCTGCCTGCGCCCGTGGCGAACGCTGCCTGTATTTCACTTTTGAGGAGTCTCCCAGCCAGATTCTGCGCAACATGCGCTCGGTTGGCCTTAACTTAGAGCCGTGGGCAAAAAAGGGCTTATTGCACTTCAACGCGATGCGGCCAACCAGCATCGGCCTGGAAGGACACCTGGCCGTTATTCACAGACTGATCTCCCAGTTTCGGCCAAGCGTCGTGGTCATCGACCCAATCACGAACCTGATTTCGGCCTCGGGCAGTTATGACGTTAAATCGATGCTCATGCGCCTGGTCGATTTCCTCAAGGTGGAACAGATCACATCGATGTTCACGAATCTGACCTTCGCCGGAGATCCCCAGGAAAGAACCGCGGCCGCAGTCTCCTCACTCATGGACACCTGGATTGTTTTGCGGGACAGCAAGCCCAATGGACGGCCGAGACGCGAGCTTTACGTCCTGAAATCTCGCGGCATGGCGCATTCGCGAGAGGTTCGAGAGCTGATCGTGAGTGAGAAAGGCCTCGACCTGGGCGTAGTTCTGAGCGATCATACTGTAGCTGCACACGTCGCGGGCCAATGAGCAGCTGCGGCGGGCGAGTAACGAGTTTGGCCGATTCAGGTCGGAATCCGAGCAACGGCATGAAGAAGAGTTCAGCGAAGAAGCGGCAGCCCAAGACCAGCCGGAGCGACTTTTTCATATTGCGGCTTTACATAGCCGGCCAAACCCCTAATTCGGTTGCCGCGATCGCCAACCTCAAGAAGATTTGCGAGGATAAGCTGCGGGGCAAGTACCGCATCGAAGTCGTCGACCTGCTGGTGAAGCCGCAACTGGCCAAGGGCGATCAGATCATCGCCATTCCAACCCTCGTAAGAAGGCTTCCGCCACCGGTCAAGAAGATCATTGGGAACCTCTCGAAGACCCAGAGCGTCATTGTGGGGTTGGATCTTCAGCCGGCACGCTGAAATAGAATCTCAAATATCAGATGCCGAATCGGCGGGCACATTCCGATGGCCGAACCCCGAAGGGAGGGCTGCCCCGCAAAGCCGGTGCTCCGCTTGGACCTCGCGAAAGCTCCGGATCTTCTCTGCGCAAACTGCCGTTATCCACACCCTCAAATCGGCAAACAAAGCTTCGCGCCCGGCTGAAAACCGCGGAGGAAACTCTTAGCGCCATACAGTCCGGCGAAGTGGATGCATTGATGGTCTCTGGCCGACGTGGGGAGCAGGTGGTCTCTCTCAAAGGCGGCGAACCCGCTTATCGAATGCTGGTGGAGGCCATGAGCGAAGGCGCGGCGACTCTGTCACGGAATGGCGCCGTGCTCTACTGCAATCGCAAGTTTGCAGAACTGATGAGTAGGCCACCGGGGAAGATTATTGGGGTTGCGTTGCAGTCTCTGGTTGCGGAAACAGAGCGAGAAAGATTTGAGACTCTGCTTTCCGATGCTCGGAAGTCGGTTGCGAAGGGCGAATTCGGCCTGCGTCGCACAAATGGAAATCTGATTCCGGTCTATCTGTCTCTTAGCCGGCTTCATGGGTACAAGGGCGAGGCACTGGGCATAGTGATCACCGATCTGAGCGAGCAAAAACGCAATCAGGCCGCAGAGATCAAGCAGGCCGAATCGATGCAGCGGCTCCTTCTGGAAAGCACGATTTCAGCGCAAGAGGAGGAACGGCGCCGGATTGCCCGCGAATTGCATGACGAAGCCGGCCAGTTGCTGACTGCTCTTTTGGTTGGCCTGCGTACCCTGGAAGACGCCCGGAAACTGGCAGATGTCAAGGTACAGGGACAACGGCTACGGGAAATCGCTGCCCAAGCCATCGACGGGATCGGTCGGCTTGCTCGCGGCCTTCACCCGACAGTGCTGGACGACCATGGCCTGGGTGTTGCACTAAGCCGATACGCTGCCGAGTACACAAAGACCCACAAAATAGCTGTGCGTCTCACGCTTAAGGAGCTGGACTCCAGCAACCTGCCGTCAGAGGTCCAGATCGCGTTATATCGCATTCTCCTGGAAGCCCTGACCAACGTAGCCAGACATTCGGGAGCCAAGGCGGTCAGCATTCGATTCGCTCGATCGGCCACAGCTCTAGAGGTCGAAGTAATGGATGACGGATGCGGCTTTGACGCCAAGGCCGTCGCGGTTTCCTCGCACCGGCTGGGGATTCATAGTATGCGCGAGAGAGCGGCGATGTTGGGCGGAACGGTCAGTTTTGTTTCTCAACGCAAGGGAACCAAGATCCTGGTGCAAGTCCCACTTGCCCACCATGACTCCCGGCCCGTAACGGGACAGAGGAGCACCTGAAATGCTGGCGCGCACCTACAAGATCAGAGTCATGATCGTAGACGATCACGCGATTCTCCGCGCAGGACTGAAAATGCTGGTCAATGCACAGCCCGATATGGAAGTTGTCTCGGAAGCTCCCGATGGAGAGAAGGCGGTTCAAACGGCACGGGAGACAAAACCGGACGTGGCCCTGCTGGACCTGACTATGCCTCGGGTTGGGGGTATGAACGCGATCGAGAAGATGGCGCACAACTGCCGCGAAACCCGGGTGCTCGTCCTCACGATGCACGATGACCCTGCGTACTTAAGATCGGCACTGGCTGCCGGGGCGTCTGGCTACCTGTTGAAAAGGGCGGTGGATGCGGAACTGCTTGCCGCGATACGAGCAGTGCATCGCGGAGGGATCTTCGTGGATCCGCGTTTGGCCAACGTTCTTGTCCAGGACGTGCTAGCGAAGAGAAATACAAAAGCCGGTCCCACGCGACCGATAAACATCCTTAGCAAACGCGAGTTGCAGGTGCTCACACTCGTGGCGCGGGGTTACACAAGTGCGGAAATAGCGAAACAGATATTTGTGGGTGTGAAGACGATCGAGACATATCGCTCACGTCTTGCTGACAAGCTCGGACTTCGGACACGTCGTGATGTGATTCGTTTTGCCGTGCAGATGGGTCTATTGACCCCAGAAACGCTGGAGAGCGAGCCAGGCGGCTCGACCCAGTAGGAATCTTGTTTCAGGCCGTTTCTCTGCCCGATAGATGGCGCACATGTGCCTCCTGTCAGGGTTTTCCTGACAAAGCCCCTCATTATTAGCAGCATCCCCGATAGCCCGACTCTTCAATGTGCAGCAAACTACGCGCAGGCTGCAAGAAGTGCAGCTTTAGTGTGCGCTGTTGGCGCCAGGTTGGGAAGGATGCTCTGGTCTTGTTTTCTGAAGCACGCCCTCCGTGGTCTTTGAGCGACCTGCCGTAGTTCACATCCCGCACCGAAGGTGGTCGACGTTAATGATTAACAAGAACAACTCGACATTCGACTTAGCCGCTTTTCTTGCGCACGCCGGGCTCGGTCGAAGAATCATCGAATTAGAGCCGAAGCAAACATTCTTCACCCAGGGAGATCCGGCGGACTCCGTCTTCTATCTTCAGAGTGGGCGGGCAAAGATCACGGTCGTCTCGAAGGCCGGCAAAGAAGCCACCATTGCGCTCCTCTCCGAAGGCGACTTTGTGGGAGAGGGAGCGCTCGCAGCGGTGCCCGGGCTGCGATTGTCCTCGGCCACTGCCATTACCACCTGCACCGCGCTCAAGATAACGCGGGAAGAGATGATCCGCGTAATGCACGAGGAGCATGAGTTCTCCGACGTGTTCATGAAGTTTCTGCTGGCCCGAAGCATGCGCATCCAGGCCGATCTTGTCGATCAGCTTTTCAACTCCAGCGAGAAGCGCCTGGCGCGGATTCTGCTGTTGATGGCGGAGTTTGGCCAGCCGGGCGAGCCGGAGACGCTGATTCCCAAGATCTCGCAGGAGACCCTGGCAGAAATGATCGGCACCACCCGCTCCCGTGTCTCCTTCTTCATGAACCGCTTTCGCAAGCTTGGTTTCATCGATTACGACGGCCGCATCCGGGTCCACAAGTCGCTACTGAACGTGGTCTTGCACGATCAAGTGCCCGACGACAGCGTCGAGGAACCGTCCCTTGCCGGTATGCTGGCGGACTGACTCCAAGCCAGCCGATGGTTTCCCCGCAGGCCCTGTACAGAATTGAACAGTTTTACGATTCCATGCATGGGACACTCGCCCTGGTAGCTATCTTCATCCCTTTTGTGAGGTGGACGATGCCGTCTAGGATATGGCCGATGGTTGGGGACGCACTGCGGGTCACCGTCTTTACTGTCATGGGGCTTATGTTCCTGTCGCTCCTTGCGGTTCAGAGCAAATTCACTGCTTCCCGGCGCCAGACCGAATAGCGGACCCTCTCAGTCTCCACAACTGTAATTTTGCGCAGTTGGGTGTCGAGTGGCGGTGGCGGCGCCGACGCTGGTTCCAAAGGAATCCGGGCTAACTCTAAGCCAGCCAAAGGCTTTCCCCGCAGTACCTGTACAAAATTGAACAGTTTTACGATTCCTTGCATGGGACACTCGCCTTGGTGCCCGTCTTCATCCCCTCGGTAAGGTGGACGATGCCCTATACAAAAGAGAAACTCCTCATCGTAGACGATGAGCCGGCGATTCGAACGTCGATGTCGCTCCTGCTTTCTGAGATTGGTTATCAAGTGCGCTCAGCCGAAGACGGCTTCTCCGCATTGCGCCAGATCCGTGAGGAGAGCCCCGAAATCCTTCTTTCCGATCTCAACATGCCCGGCATGTCCGGCTTCGAACTGCTTTCCGTGGTCCGGCGCCGTTTCCCGGCAATCCTGGTGATCGCCATGAGTGGCTCGTTCTCCGGCAACGAAGTGCCTTCGGGTGTTGCCGCCGATGCTTTCTACCAAAAAGGCAGCAGCACGCTCGCGCTCCTGCAGATACTGACAACACCCCCCCGAATGAATCGGCACGCTTTCCAGCCTTCCGGCACCTGGTCGCCGCACTGGATTCAGGTGAACGAGAGCAGATCTTCTACCGAAGGACACGTTACGATCGCCTGCCCGGAGTGCCTGAGAACCTTTACGCAGGCTCTCGATGACTTCGGAAGCCGCTCGCGCAAATTGGAATGTGTCCATTGCGGCAATTCGATCGAGCACGCAACCGGTGAGCCTTCAGGCCAAACAAGATTACAGCCGTCCCAGCACAGGCCCAGTGCGGCGACGCATACACAGAACGCGCTCGCCATCGGCGACTAGGCCCAGATGCGCTTATTGACTCGAAAACGCAGCGCCTCTCCAAAACGCGCGGCAGCGGTTCTTCTCGTGGTGCTGGGGTTCTGCGGAACTCTATTTGCCTATTCCGTTCTCACCCACGAGGAGATCGTGGACTTGGCATGGACATCCGAAATCCGCGCCCTCCTGTTACAACGCTTTCCAGATCTGACTGAAGACCAGATCAAAGAGGCCCATGCCTACGCCTATGGAGGCTCGGTCATTCAGGACCTTGGCTATTATCCTTTCGGCAGCAAGGACTTCAGTGACCTGGTTCACTACGTTCGCAGCGGAGATTTTGTTCTGGAGCTGCTTCGGCAAAGCCAGGATGCCAACGAGTATGCCTTCGCATTGGGCGCGCTATCGCACTACACGTCGGACATTGACGGTCACCCGGCGGTCAATCAGGCTGTCGCGCTCCACTATCCAAAGCTGCGAGCCAAATATGGCAGCTCCGTTCGCTATGCACAGGACACGACGGCTCATTTGAAGACCGAGTTTGGATTCGACACATTGCAGGTAGCGAAAAACCGATATGCGTCGGACCAGTACCACGATTTCATCGGGTTCAAGGTCGCGCAGCCGTTGCTGGAGCGGACCTTTTCAGTGGTATACGGGCTGCAACTGAAGGACGTGCTCGCGCACGAGGACCTGGCGGTCGGCTCGTATCGCTTTGCCGTGAGCCGGGTGATTCCGGAAATGACCAAGGTGGCGCTCCAGACGCACAAGAAGGATCTGATGCGAGAGACGCCTAACCTTGCGAAGAAGAAGTTCCTGTATCGCCTGTCGCGCTCCGATTACGAGCGGGAGTGGGGAAAGACCTATACGAAGCCGGGCTTCGGCACGCGGGTGCTATCGGCGCTTTTGCGGTACATCCCCAAAATCGGCCCCTTCAAAGGCATGGGCTTCGATAACCCTACGGCCCAGACGGAAGACTTATATATCAAGAGCATCAATGCTACCGCCGATCAGTACCGCGTCTATCTCGAGGAGGCGCGCGCAGGTACGTTGGTCCTGCCCAACTGCGACCTAGATGACGGCAAAACAACCAAAGCAGCGGAATACACGCTCGCCGACGAGACCTACGCGAACCTACTGGCCAGATTGACGGCGCGGAAGTTCGATGGCGTCTCGCCCCAACTGCGCGATAACATTCTCGACTTCTACTCCGATCTCTCGCTGCCAATCGAGACCAGGAAAGACCCGGCTCGCTGGCAACGCGTCTTGACCGATCTGAGCGAATTGAGGGCTATAGCGCCTCCGCCGGTCAAGTGAGCATGGAAATCCTCTTGAGCAGTGGCCGGCTTCAGCGTGAACGCCGCGCCTGATCCAAACTGCTCAGACTCACATGATTTGAGCCGCTACGCTCAAAGAGGCTGAAGCGGGCAAATGGCAGCCCCAACGGTTGTGAGGAAAGTTCATGGGCAGGATCAAGCTTCTTGCGTTAGCCGCTATTGCTGCATTCGCCATGGCGCTTGGCGCTCCCAAGGCAGCGGCTCAGATCAACTTCTATATTGGAGTCGCCCCCGCTTGTCCCTATGGTTACTATGACTACGCCCCCCATAACTGCGCTCCCGACGGCTACTTCGGTCCGGAGTGGTTCAACGGCGGCGTCTTCATTGGCACGGGCCCGTGGTTTCATGGGTCCAACGACTTTCACGGCAAGGTGGATAACAGCTTTGATCCACAGCGCGGCTACAGCGGCCCATTGCCCAAGGTTGGCGAAAAGCCCGCCGCGCAGCGGAGAGGCGCTGGGCAATTCAAGGGAAATGAAGTGCGCGATGGGCGCGGAAACATAAGTGGAGAGGGCCGGCGGCAAAGCGTGACACTACCGCCCAGGCCAGCGCTCGCGGTGTGGATTTTCTATCTGAGGTCGAGCTGCTTACGCGCACTTTGAAGGACAAGAAACGGCATTCTCTTTGATCGATGCGCCGGAAGTGCATCCAGGCGCCTTAGTCGAAGCTGCACGAGTTCAATCCACGGAGGTGGGCATATGAATAAGGACCGCGTGAATGGCACGATCGACGAAGTGGTGGGAGGCGCCAAGCGAAAGGCGGGCAAGTGGACCGGCAATACGCCGCTCCAGGTGAAGGGCATTGCACAGCAGGTGAAGGGAAAGCTTGAAAACACCCTGGGTAAGGCCAAAGATGTGGTGTGCGGAGCCAACCAGGAAGCCGGGATACAACGCGGCACACGGGTGTAAGTGGAGCGCTCCCGGCTGTACGCGCCAACTGGAGGTCAACGGCTCTGGACTATAGCGTTCTCCAAAATGCTATCGCCGGCCCGGGCTGTATGGCCATGCTGCGCCAGTTTCTCAGCGGCATCGATCTTGCGCAGGCCGCTGACCTTCCATATCCCGAAGCATATGCCGGCCACCAGCAGGCCCGCGAACGCACAGAGCAGCGGAGTCGACCATCTCTGGAGCGTCCCTGACCAAATGCGGATGGCGTGGCGTCCGTAAATCACGCTGAGCCATGCAATGAGGGAGTAACGCAGAGTGCGAGCCGCACCGTATACGACGAGGAAGCGGCGGCGCGAGACGCCGAGCACGCCGGAGGCAAGCGCAAAGGGCAATAGCGGAATCGGCGGAGGAAGCAAAGCGGGAAGAAACACGGCGAGGATTCGGTGACGCTCGACCCATGCGACAACTCGGCCAAGAACACGAGCCGGCACGTAGCGTCGCAAAGCCGCTTCGCCACCTCTGCGCCCGAGGTTCCAGGTGGCGTATCCGCCCACGAGGCTGCCGGCAATGGCCGTCGCGGCGAGCAGCCATGGATCTCCACCGAACGCCACCAGCCAGAGCAGCAGCAGGTCAGTGCTGCCGGGCAGAGGCAAGGGAATGAAGGAGGAGTCGACGACGGCAATGGAGAAAAGCCCCAGCGCTCCCAGGTGCGTGAGCCAATGCGGCACCAGCGAGTGAGACACAGGGGGCGCTAGAAACAGGGCCGGTTGTCGAACAGGAATATTCATATAGGTGTATGGCAGGCAAGAACTCGCCTTCCCATCCATGCCGAGAGGTTCAAGACCCTCTGCGGCCTCTCACGAGTCCGCAGAGGATCTCCGGTCTTGTTAGCGCAGGCTTCCAGTCGTAGCATTGACCGGGCTTCCAATTGCCTCGCCCGATACGACCAGTTCCACTCTCCGGTTCTCTTGCCGTCCAGCGGAGTTATCGTTCGAGGCTACCGGCAGAGTATTGCCGAATCCCCTTGCGGTAACCGAGTTGGCCGCTACGCCTTCCGCCACCAGGTAATCGCGCACTGAACCGGCGCGGTTCTCTGACAACTTTTGATTCATGTCATCGCCGCCAACATTGTCGGTGTAGTCGCCAACCTCGATGTTGAGGGATGGGTAGGCGATCAGGATTCCGGCGACCTTCGCCAGCTTCTCCCGCGCGCCGGGCTTCAACGAATACTGCCCGGTGTCAAACAGAACATCGGACATGCTGACAATGAGCCCGCGTGCGCTATCGCGCGTTTCGAGGACCTTGTTCAACTGCTCAGACAACTGCGCACGCAGAGTCGCCTTTTCGCTGTCCGCCCGGGATTCATTCTGCTGCGCTTGCCGCGCGATCGCCCGGGATTGGTCGGCGTCGGCCTGAGCCGCGGTAATTGCCGCTGCCGACGCATTCTGGTTTCTGACCAATTCAGCCTGGGAGTTTGCCGCATTGGCTTGCGCCGATGCTGCATTGAGTTGTGCCGTCGCCGCGTTGGCTTGCGCCGTTGCCGTATCGGACTGGGCTTGTTCCTTTTGCCGAATTGCCTCGTCGGCCTGCGACTGCGACTGTGCCTGCGCGTTCGCGGAGGCTTGGCGCTCGTCCGCCCTGCGATTGACCTCGATCCTTTTGACTGCTATTTCCCGCGCATCTTCCGCAGTTTGTACGGTCTCCCGGGACTTCGCGATCAGTTGCTTCTGATTCGAATGATGTTCCGTCGCGTAGCCGTCGGCACTGTTCATCAGCTGGACAGCGTGCTGATAACTTTCACCAGCGTACTGCTCGGCTCCCTCGGATTGGGCAATGCGAACTGCGTTGCGAGCCTCGAGGAACTCCAAAGGCAGCTTGGCATCCAGAACCACAGGGTCGAACTTGTATCCGGTCGGGATATAACCGCCGCGCTCCATGAGTTCGTATTTTGCATTCACTGCTTCGGAAGTTCCCTTGGTGTCGGCGCGAACAACATTTTCGAGCACGACAACGTTGCTGGGCTGCCGGACGGCAAAGTACGGCTCGGCGGTCACGACCAGTGCGAATGCCTGAAGATTGGCGGTGGCGGTCAGCTTACTGCGATCGTTGTCCCCAACCAAAACTTCTCCAAGGTTCACTGCGCGGCCGTCAGGCGAGATCGCCCACAGCACGTAGGTGAGATACTCGGCGCCGAAGGTGGTGGGGTTTTGCAGATTCCCGAACTCCGCTTCGACTTCCATTGTGCCGCGCTTGCTGCGCACTTTGACTTTTCCGTTGGCTGAAGGCAGCAAAGCGGTTCCGGCCAGATCCACTTCCGTGGCTCCGCTGCGATGTTGATAGTCAACCGCTTGGACGGTGCGACTGGTCTCGCTCACGACATAGCCGGGCATTGACCCGGCAGGCACGAGGGTGATCGACTGTTGCGGACTGGCCTGAACAAACGCGCTCAAGCCGAGGACACTTCCCATCACGAACAATAGTGTGTGCTTCACGATATCTCCTGCAGGCAGAAAACTGCCGCATTGCGGTGTTGTGTTGGGTTGGCGGGCGAAGCCGTGCCGGCTTCGATGGTGCGTCTGTCAACGTCCGACGCGGAATTGATGGAGGTGTTGAAAGACCCCGTAGAGATTCGCAATCCACAGAACCAAAACGATGACAACCAGGGCGTTCAGGATCGATTTGATCTGACCTTGCATGGGGATGAATCGGTTCACAATCCAAAGCAACAGGCCTGCTGCGACAATGGTGATGAGTACGGTGGTAAGCGGCATATCGTGTTCTCCAATCATTTCTCGAACTTGATCCACGCTCTTGGCATGGTCTTGAGGTTAAGGGCGATCATCCGGTTGTCAGGCGTAGGCCGTCTCGCCATGAACGGTGCAGGAACTGTGTTCGGTTCGGGCAATGATGTTTCTTGCCTTGGCTACCGCATCTGGTGTGCCATGGACAATCAGCATGTATCTGGCGGATTTCAGCGCAACTTCGTACTTGAGGACGCTGTCCTTCGGGATGCCGATACTCACCAGACCGGCCCCGATTGCGCTCACCCCTCCAACGACGGCGGCGCCTTCAAGGCCTGCAACAATCCAGGCCACAAGCGGTCCGGCGACCAGAATCGGCCCGATACCCGGTATGGCGAATAGCCCCGAGCCAAACAGAAGGCCCCAGAATCCGCCCCAGAACGCTCCCACCTTGCCCCAGTGCTTCATTCGGTCACCGGCGTTGTAGTAGCCGACGACATGCTCGTCGGTGTGCGTATCTCGCGCGGCGATGGAGAGGCTCTTCATGTCCACACCGGCCTGTTGCAGTTCCTTGATGGCGTGTTCCGCCTGCTGGTGCGTGTCATAAATGGCGACTACCGAATTGGTGATGCTCATGACCTTCTCCATGTTCAGGGGTTGAAGTTCAATTCTCTTGGGCCGCCGCCCTCGATCTACGCTGACTGCAGCCGCAAAGGCCTTTTGTTGGCAGGCCAACGGCGGTCCTGTGCTGGGATGCACGAAGTTCCGCAGTGAAACCGCGTAGCGCCCCTTCCAATTCAGTCTTCCATTCCGGTTGGGTGAGATTCTGAGCAATTCAGCACATCAGCCAACAGTCGGCGCCTTGCATCAGCGGTTGCCGCTATCTCTCATTGCGCCACTATGGTCTTTGAGTTGCTGCGGTAGTGACCGGCACGGGCTTGTCGGCGCCGGTTGCGGATGAGCTAACCGCCGGCGCCGTCTTGCCGGTCGGTATCTCAGTTTCTGCCGGATAAATGAGAATCTGGATTGAGCCCCAATCCGCGTCAAGGTTCGCGCCTGCCTGCTTGCCTTGTCCCAACGTCTTAAGCTGGCTGTCGTCAAATCCAAAGTTCTCGACAAGATACTCGCGGATAACCATCGCCCTGGCTTCGCTGAGAACGAGATCCTTCTGGGTATCGCCATCCATGCCAGTGGAAACCACGACGACCGCAACTCCGAATTGAGTCTGCGCCAGGAAGTCGCCGGCGTCGTTGAGAGTTTTCTGGTTCTTGATCTTGGCCGAATCGTGACCATCAAACAACTGCCTGGGCGCGTATGTAAACGTCTTCTGGGGCAAGGCCTGCGGGAGCTCCGCGACCCGATTCGCGGCCAAACCGGCGGAGTCGTCGTATCCGCGCTTCTTGAAATACCCGCTCAAGAAGAAGTTGTGTTTCAGAGCTTCCATATTCTCCTGGAAGTCCGTTACGCCGGTTTGCGCCTGCAGCATCGTGGCCTGGAGTGCGGTCGTAGTCTGTGCCAGATTGTTATAGACTTGCTTGTCGTTCACCAGCGCTCCCACGGTTCCCTGTCCCGAATCGATTTTGGCGCTTACCGAGTTCAGATGGGCGGTGGCCAAAGTTGTGTTTTGGATGGCCTCCCGGCTGCTATCCAGGATCGCGTTCGTCTTTGCGAGCAGTTCAGCCAACACCAGCGGCGGCACACTCTGGATAATCTCGCCATCGTTTACCTCGGCTTGTCCGGCCGATCCAAACGAAATCGCCACGTATTGATTGCCCAACATCCCCTCGGTCTCGATCGTAGCCACAGAGTCGTGCTTGATGATCTCGCGAGTCGATTTGTCGAGAGACATGAGTACCGTGACCTTTTCGCCGGGCTTGTGAGGCAAATCTATGCTAAGCACCGTTCCGCTGTGAACGCCGCCTACCTGCACATCGGCTCCATCGGCAAGGCCTGCAACGTTGTCGAATTGCGCCTTCAGGTGGTAGGTGGAGCGGAACAGAAATTCCTTGCTCCCGATGATGAAGACCCCGACAGCCAAAACCGCCAGCGTCGCAACGATGAATGCTCCCAGCCTTGCCACTCTCGACATACGTCCTCCTACGACTGCTGTAGAAATTCCTTCACGAAATCGATTTCACTTTGTTGAAGGTCTTCAAACGTGCCCTCGATTACTACGTCGCCCTCATTCAGCAGGGCGAGACGGCCGGCAATCGCCCTGGCGCTATGCAGATCGTGCGTCACTACGATGGACGCCATCCGGCGTTCCCTCTGTAGCTTGAGAATCAATTCGTCGATCTCGCCGGAACTGATGGGGTCGAGACCGGCTGTCGGCTCGTCAAGCAGCAGAATCTCCGGCTCCAGAGCCAGCGCACGCGCCAAGCCCACGCGCTTTTGCATCCCGCCGGAGATATCCGACGGCATCATTTCGAGATCGCCCTCCATGCCCACCTCGGCAAGCAACTGCCTTACCCGGTCGGACCGCTCGGATCCGGACATGTCTCTGCGATGGTGTTCAAGGGGGAAGGCCACGTTCTCCTCGACGGTGAGCGAATCGTAGAGCGCTGCCTGCTGAAACAGGAAACCCATTTTCTTTCTGATTTCTCCCATGCGGTCGAGCGACAAGCCGGCGATCGCGTGGCCGTGAATGCAGACAGATCCGGAGTCGGGCGTATCGAGGCCGATGATGAGCCTCAGCAGCACGCTTTTCCCCGTGCCGCTGCGTCCGAGCACGGCCAGGGTTTCTCCCCGATCCACGCGCAAGCTGACCCCGTCTAGGACCTTGTGGCCGGCGAAGGACTTGTACAGGTTCTCGACAGCAATAACGGGCGCAATACCGTCTTGCCCGGGTTCCGCTGGCTTCGTCGCTATTTCATAGGCTGTGGTCATACTTGTTTCACGAGCGCTTCAAACAACGGTTAGGGAAAGAAGACAAGGATAAATTTCACCAGGACAACATCGGCCAGGATAAGGAAGAGCGAGGCCAGCACGACCGAGTTGGTGGCGGCGCGGCCGACACCCGCGGCTCCTCCGCGCGTGCGCATTCCCTGAAAGCACGCGATGAGCCCGATGATCAAGCCATATACGGCGGTCTTGAGTGTCTGCGGCAGGAATCCATGGAAAGTGGCGCCACTAAAGCCGCTTGCGATGAACTGATGGAACGAAAGCTGTTCAACCAGAGTCTGTGCAAACCAGCCCGTCAGCAAGGCGCATGCGTCGGTGGCAATGGTCAGCAGCGGCAGCATCAGGATGCAGGCCAGTATTCGTGTCGCTGCCAGAAGCCGGTAGGGGTTGATCGCGGATGCCTCGATGGCGTCGATCTGCTCGGTGACTTTCATCGATGCCAGCTCCGCGCCCATGCCCGCGCCCACGCGCCCGCTTACGACCAGACCGGTAATGAGCGGGCCCATGACTTGGACAACGGAGTACACGAGAGTGGCGGGAAACATCGATTTGGCGCCGAATCGACTTAGACTGTAGCGGGCTTCCAGCGAGATGATGACGCCGACCGCGGCGCCTGCCATGGCGACCAGCGGCAGAGACTTCGACCCAACTTCGTCGAGCTGCCGAAGTAGCTCGCGCCATTCAAAGGGCGGCGTGACCGCGGCCCGCAAGACCCGCCAGGAAAAGATGCCCAGGCTGCCGAACCACTCGAAGAACCCGTTGAACAGCCTCGCGGCAGAGCTTGCACCAGCGTACGTAAGGTCGACCGGCCGCGCCGGAAGTGGCGGGCCTATATCCGCAACTGGTGTAAATCCACGGTCACTCATTGGTTCGGTCCTTGAATTGGCGAGCCGTGCGCATTGTTCAGATGCATACGTGAAATCAAGGCGTGAGGTCCGCTATAGAAGAACTCCAGAGCAATGTTGCCGCCCAGGTAGCTCAGCAGGGTGTAGTTGCCCATCCGGAACGCGTCCTTCGCGCCGAAGCGGTCCGGATACCACCCGTGAACCGCAATCATGGAACCTGCGTACGGCGCGGCAAGCGCGGAGAAAGAGAAGACGCGATGGCCATCTCTGCCGCGGCGCCCGGTCAACGTGGAGATCACTGCGTGGCGCAGCCGCGGAAATGGGCCGCTGCATTCACAGCGGTAGTACAACGTATCTTCCTTGAAGGCCTCCGCCAGCCCATAGCGAGTGGTTGTTCCAATAGCGGCGATGGCGAAGTCGGAACCGTATCTCTTGCCGAAACCCTCAGCCCCCTGGTTCCACTCCGGTGGAGCATTGTTCAACTGATTGATTCCCGCCGCGACTCCGGCGCCGACAATTGGATGCGGACCGAACGCGTCGAAGGCGTAGTTGGTCACCTTGGTTCTTTCAGTCGGCCGGACATAGGTCACGTCCAGTGCCCTTGGGGCCGTGATCCCTTCAGTTGCCGAGGGATCTCCAGAAGAGAGCAGTAATTGCGATCCCGCCGGCAGCGGCATTGCGGCCAGGGCCGCAGTGACCAATACCAGGAGCACGGCCCGGTGAACCTTCGTGCCGGCAGGCTTGTTGCCCGATTGGCCAACGCGCCGTCCCGCCGGACCTGTCCTGCAGGCCAACAAGAAATGCGACTCCGAGATCCACTTCGATGATCTCATCGTCTCTCCTTCGATCGGCATCGCCAATCTCAGGCACGGCATGCGCCGCCAATGAACTGTCGCGTCGTATTGCCAGACCCACAGAGATGTTTTCAGAATGGGGGCCTTCAAGGATGGTCATATTTGCACGCAATTGCAAGTTGTTTGCTTCTGCTTCCGCCGCACCGGTCAATCGAGGCGAGATTCGTTCCATCGGAGCGGATAGTCCACAAGGCGTATGTCCAAAAGAGCACAGCCTTTGCTCTTATGATGAGAGGACAATTAAGAAAACCAGCCGTTTTCACGGTTCGGCGAGGACCCTGCCATGTCTAAAGTTCATGCTTTCCCTTCCATCCCCACCAAGATATTGCTGCCCATCGACTTTAGCCCATCTTCTCGGGCGGCTTTGGAGATGGCGGCTGACCTTGCGAAGCACTTTCACGCAGAACTCCATCTTGTGAATGTGATCCCGGTGTTTCCCACCACGACACTTCCTGACATGATTCCCGAAGGCGAATTCATTCAGGAGGCCAGAACATTCGCGGAGCAGCATCTGGCCAAGTGCCATGCGACTCTTGCGGCCAGGGGAGTGAAGTCAACTTCCAGTGTCGAAGTCGGAAATGACATCGCCGGGAGCATTATGGAAGTGGTGGAGCGCGAGCATATCGACATGGTGGTGATCTCCACGCACGGCATCTCCGGCTGGCATCCGCTGGTCTTTGGGTCGATTGCCGAAAAGGTCGTAAAGCTCGCGCAGTGTCCTCTCCTGCTTCTACGCTCGGCCAAGCCTGACGCCGGCGGGAAGGATCCGGCAGGGCGTTCCACCGAATGGTGGTAGCGAAAACGTGGGATCCCGTCTCACAGCACTGAGTTCCGCCAGGCTTCCGCAGCATTCCTCGGAGTTGAGCAATACGGTACAGACGGCCACTTTGAATCCAGGCGACGATGAACAGAGACTGATGGTAGTTGCGGTTAATCCCGGGGGTGGACTGTCCCCATGTTGCGGCAGACCCGAGGATCAACTCGGGGCTGCGTTGCGGGCGCCAAGTCGCAAAAAGAGCGGTGCCCCCATCTTCTCGAGCACTGCGTTCGCGGTCTTTGACCAGTTCGCCACAACCCCGATAACCGCACATCAGAGTGGCTGCTTCCAGGGCATGAACCGTCCACCCAAACAACCGGCGTGCTGCGAGGTGACATTTTGACGCGCAAAAACAACACTAAATTCGATTCCGGTGCTTTTCTTGCAAACGCTGGGCTCGGCCGAACAATCGTCGACTTGAAGCCAAAGCAGACGTTTTTCTGCCAGGGAGATACGGCGAACTCCGTGTTCTATCTACAAAAGGGCCGTGCAAAAGTCACCGTCGTTTCGGAGAAGGGCAAAGAAGCCACAATCACCTTTCTATCCGCCTCGGATTTTGTTGGAGAGGAGTCTCTTGCGGCGATCGCCGGGCTGCGTATGTCGACCGCCACTGCAGTTAACTCCTGCACCGCACTCAAGATCGCCAGAAACGAAATGATCCGAGTGATGCATGACGAGCCTTCATTCGCCGATCTATTTCTGAAGTTCCTGCTGGCGCGCAGCATGCGCACCCAGGCCGACCTTGTCGATCAGCTGTTCAACTCCAGTGAAAAGCGCCTGGCGCGGATTCTCCTGTTGATGGCGGAATTCGGCAAACCCGGCGAACCGGAAACCTTCATTCCCCCCATCACGCAGGAAACCCTGGCGGATATGATCGGCACCACACGGTCCCGTGTCAGCTTCTTTATGAACCGCTTTCGCGAGCTTGGTCTTATCAGCTATAACGGCCGCATCCAGGTACATAAGTCGCTGCTCAATGTGGTCCTGCTCGATCAATTGCCTGACCACAACGCGCAGAAACCCGCCATTCTCCCCATCCCGTAAGCTACCTTAGTCCGCTGCTTCGCGCATGCACTATGAATCGCCTCGGAGCTGCGCCAATAAGGTGGAATGGGTAGCAGGTTACCAGCGTGATGGCAGATTCTGCCGAGGGAGCTAGAACCCCGGTGTCGCCAGGAGCGACGATCTGGACCGAGTCGACCTCGTAGCGTGAAAGACCAGTCGCGGTCTGAATCTGAATCTCGTCATTGGTGCGAATATCCTTGAGATCTCGGAAGTATGTATCACGATGCCCGGCGATTCCGATGTTGCCGGGCTCTCCGGGAAGAGCTGTGCCTTCGATATGCCCAACACCGAGCCGCAGAGTCTGCGAAGTGGTCCCCTCTAGAATTGCCACGTTCACCCCGAGGCGCGGAATCTCAATGCGGCCCAGAACGTCGCCATCTTTGGCCGCGACTCTTGACGGGCTTATCTTTTGTTGCTGTGGCACCGATATCTGCTTTTCCAGAGCATCCGCTGCGGCTTCCTGGTAGAGCTTTGCGTAAAGCAAAGTCAGCGCAACATAGGAGACCGCAAGGGCCCCGACGACAAAGAGGAACCTCTGCATCCAGCGAAGAAACAAGCTGCCTTGCGTTTCGGGCCTTTGCTGCTCAGTTTTGGGTGTCATCGCCGATCGCCCTGGCTGCCGCCGTCTGGGGTGCTAAGTGGCACGAAGTATCCAGCCCTGGTGCGGACCGACAAGCGTCCACGATCTCGCGCGCTTGCCCTCACCTCGATGGTCCGATATCTACCATCCTGCGACACATTCACAGGAACATAGGCCAGCGTGTACTGATTTCGAATATCGTGAGCGATCGCCTCGCAGATTGACGTAATATCTCTGGACGATTCCGGAAAGAAAGCTTCCCCGCCTGTCTCCTTCGCAAGGCGCCCCAGTACAGAGGGGTTTTGGTCGCCGTCCTGTTCGTCGAAGACGCCGATCGCGTAGATGATTGCGGCAGAATGCCGGGCCATCTCGATAACCTGGGTTAGACTGTGCTTACTCGCGGTGTCTCCGCCGTCGCTGATCAGAATCAGCACTTTCTTTTCGCGGGTGCCCTGCTTGAGATGATCGAGGCCGGCGGCAATTCCGTCGTACAGCGATGTCTGTCCGATCGCTGCTATTCCGGAGAGGGCTTGTAGCAATTGATCCGGACGATCTGTAAACGGCATGTCGGTGGGAAGGCCAAAAGACACGCGATCGTTGAAGTTGACCACGAACATCTGGTCCTGCGGATTGCTGGAGCGGGCGAATGCCAGCGCGGCGGCAATCACATCGTCGCGTTTCGGCGCCATACTTCCACTGTTATCGACAAGAATGCCGGCTGCAACCGGGATATCGTCGTGGCTGAAGTCCTTGATCTGTTGAAGCACCCCATCTTCATAAACATGAAAATCATCTTTGTTGAGCCCAGAAACCGGCGCATTGTGAAGATCCAGGACGGTTGCGTTCAGGATGACCATGTTGACATTCACTTGAAAGGTATACGCATCGGCAGATCCGCTCTGTGACGATTGGGGAACCTGTGCCCCTGAAACAAATGGCGTAAGGATCAGGCCGATGAAGGCAATCAGGCACCCGTATGCAACAGGGGTGTTCCATGAGATGTTCATGCATATGTTGGAGCGTTCAGAGGCTTGCCTGTCCGCTTCTCTCCGCGTTCCTGTTGAAGATGCAGTCATCTCAGTCACCCGTCCAGTGTCTTCATGCAATCGGAGAGGATCAGCGCTGGAGTCCGCGCATGAAGCTGACAGAACAATAGAGGCGATACTCGCGTACCGCCTCCTTCGATCAATCGTTCCCGCTCGATCTGAGAGAGCGCTCGATCCGCCCCTCACATTGATTCAACCATTCAGCTTCGAAAGGCCAAAGAGGGCGAAGCCGCCGCCCAGCATAAGAAGCCCAACCAATCCAATCAGAGGAAGATCGCTGGCTGTCTTAGGCAGGGTCTGCGCGACTTCTACGGGCGCTGCCGCTGCAGCAGGTGCGGGAGGGGCCACGGGAGGAGCCTCCACGACCTGTGCCGTATCAATCGTTTCTCCTGTTGGGGCGACCGCCTCAACCGGAGCGGACGTCAAAGCCTCGACAGGCGCGTCCGCCAATGCAACCGGGGTCGAAAGCACAGGCTCATTGACTTCCTTGGCCAGTTGGATAGCCTGGGACCTTTCATAGACGAATTCCTCGCCCCATTCACGGCCCGGATAGAACCACGCCTTCAGGGCCTCGGGCTCTCCGGCGGGCCGTTCACGAAAAGTCATCACCGTTTTGCCGGTGGTCTTCAACCGATAATTCGCGATGGCAAGAATAGTGGTGTACACATGGTCTTCGCGCACGTTGGAGATCTGGACGATGTGGCGGTCCGAGGGAGAGTCCAGGAGCTTGAAGACATAGGTGCCCGCTGGCAGGAGATGCTGGCCTACGCCCGGAACCTCGACAGGCTCACTGAAGGTGATAATGGTTTTGTGGTTCCATTCATCCGCCTTGACTTTTGGCGCGACGAGCGCGGCGAGTGCGATTAAGCACAGTCCTATTCCGATTCCTTTGAGCAGTCTCATTGATCTCCTCTGTTCTCTCCGACTCACTTCCACAGTGGTTAAGGTGAAATCTCTTTATGTTGTCGGGTTCACTAGAGATCGCACGCCGGGAAATCCGGCAGCCTGACGTCCGTGGCGCGTCGTTCAAGTTCCAGTCTTACGCATGCGTCCTGCAATAGCTGACCAATATTGACCAAAACGTTTCGGGGTTCCGATTTTGTGAACGGCCTGGCTAGAGCCGGCTCGGTTTCGCTGACGACCCCGGTGCAGCGATTCCTGAAACCCCTTGCGTGCGCGAGAGATCTATCGCATGAATCTTCCAGATGTTGCGCTGCGGGGGATCGTAGCGGCGCCGGCAAAAGCCGCTGCGTATTTCGGGAGCGATGGCCGGGAACGTGGGCCAGTTGCATCGGTAGGCTCGCGCTCAGCTAACGCCGGAGCCCAATTCGAATCGAGAACCGTGACCAGCGACCAGGGAATGCCGGCCAGATCATAACGAGACGCTCCCTGCTCATCGACCACGAGCCTGCTTGCCGGGTATAGGAATCCTGTGCTCTTGGTATTGTCGGTGTCATTCATGTCGAATTGACCGACCATAAGATCGAAGGACTGGGAATCCGAGCTCGGGTTGACTTCATCGGATTGAAGCGGACGGTTGGCGATAACGGTGATCTGCCGCCCGGTTGGCGTCGGGGCCATCTGGATGAAGGCGACGTCAAAGCTGAGATCTCCGGTAATTGTGCAAAGCCCGACCGCTTTCGTTTTGGAGAGTGCGGTGGCCAATTCCCGATCCTGGCCCTCCTGGAATGCCAGTGAAAGAACCTGCAGATCCGCAGAGGTGGAGTAGTTGTAGACGATCAGCGTTACGCCGATCGTGTTGCCGGCTTGAGAGTAGGTTGCCAGAATCGTCTCGAAACCCGGGCTCCGGGCAAATCCGAGGGTGGTTGCCAGCGTCAATGTGCCCGCCAGCGCCAAGATGGGGAATACCGACTTGCGAACGCATCGATTTGTGCTTGCGAGAGGTCCCATTTTGCGATCCTCCAGGGGATCCGCACCAGGGCCTGTTTCCATGGCTCAGGCCCTGGTTAGGCCCCGTCGCGCCGCAGATTTGAAGCTATGCGGCGGTTCTTGCTTCGATGGGTTTTTGGGCCTGGACGAGTTCATCGAAGATGGCGCGGTATTGGATCATTGCGGTGCGGAGCTCTTCAGTGCTTGCTTCAGCCTGGCCGGGCCGCACCGCGATGGCGTGCGCCACGCGGTAGTTTTCCATCACGCGAGGGTAAGTGACGGAGACATCCGCGGCGCGTTGTTCAAAGCTGTCCTTGGGATAGCCGCGGGCCTCAAGGAGCGCAGCGATCAGGTCGTCGGCTTCAGTGACCGCGGCCTTGGGGTGGTCGACGAAGCGGGATTGCACCGTTTGCCATTCGGCGACGAATCGCTCCCGCTCGGTGGCGCCGAGTTCGCGGATTCTCAGTGCGTCAACGCGGGTTTCACGGTCGGCCAGTTTTGCCTCGGCCCTGCGCGAAGAGCCATGCTCTAGAACGGCGCGGTCGTACTCCGATCCGAAACGATTGCGGAACGCCGCGGTCTTGGCTTTGCGGTGTTGAAGATACGCGGCGACGGCGATGACAACAACGACGACCAGTACAACCGCTGCAACGATGAGCTGAGTGTTCGTGAATTGAAAGGGCATTGCGTTCTCCTGTGCGGGCGAACCCGCGTCTGCAGATGGTTAGTGGGGGAGGCTTCCTTGCGGAGAGGAACCTACACGCAACCCATCATGGGCGGCCAGGCGCGTGAATGCTGGCCAGAACTGCTCATGCCGGAGGCGAACTGGGGCGATGTCGGTGGAAAAACGCGGCAGGATTGATGGGAGTGCGGAATTAAGAGGGCCACCGGCCTTGCTGCCGCAAGACCGGCGCGCACTCTACACCGTTACATCGAGATGCTGATCGCAATTCCGACGCCCGGATACCTGTCGTTGTACAGGTAGTAACCGTCGTTCTCGTAAGCCACGTAGACGTTGTCGGTGTCATACCAGTCATTCGACCAGTATCCCGGCCATGGGTCGAGAAGCGTAATCCAATAGCCGTTGTACTGGAAACGCGGGTACCCGCCATAAACCATGAAGGGGAGACCGTAGATCCGAAACTCATTCCGCTGCCCGAAGTAGACGCTGTACCGGTCGTCGGGGACACGGTAGGCGTTGTAGCCGCCGCGCTGTTGCCAATTGCGGTGGTCTGACTGCCAGTTCCCTGCGCGGTGATTCTGCCAAGTGCTCTGCTCAACACGCTGCTGCTCTTGAGTGCGCTGCGGTTGCTGTTGCTGCCGCGCTTGCTGCTGCTGTCTGTTTTCGTTCTGCTGTTGCTGGGCACGCTGCTGCTGCTGGTTGTTTTGGTTCTGCTGTTGCTGGGCACGCTGCTGCTGCTGGTTGTTTTGGTTCTGCTGTTGCTGGGCGCGCTGCTGTTGCTGCTGGTCCTGCCTCTGTTGCTGCTGCGCTTGCGGTTGCTGCCCGCCTTGGTTCTGCTGTTGCTGGGCGTGCTGTTGCGGCTGACCCGGTTGATCTTGCTTGTCTCTTTGCTTCTGATCCTGCGCGAAGGCTGGAGCAGCCATTCCAAGCGCCAGGGTCAAAACGGCCGAAGTGACGATGAGTTTCGCATTCATAAGAGGTTCCTCTGACTTGCATTGGTTAACTGCCGCTTGCTCTGGTGCAAGCTTCCCATTGCCAAATTGACCGCGCTCGCGATGGCTTCGACCGATGCGGCCAGTCACGCTCCGCGGCTTTCCCCGCGCTTGAGCGCTATTCCACTCAGGTTCTTAGTGATTGTGGCTGAAGCTCAGAATCATGTCTGATTCGTTTTGCTCAACTTCGAAGAATCGTTCCGTAGCCCATTCGGGTCAAATGTCGGTAAATCCCCTTATCACTCTGCATCATGGTCCACTGAGGCCATCGTGGAGGTGGATGGCGGCCTTTCTATCGGCCTTGCATTCGAGCAGCAGGCTAGAGGAGATGCCGGCATCCCGGGCGCGTTCAGAGCGCTTCTCCAAGGCCCCGGCCAGAACCACCGTAAGAGCATCGCTGGGAAGAGCAAGGCAGGGCACGACCATGTAGCGGAGTCGCCGTCGATCAGGGCAGAGCCGCGCGAGCTTCGAGCTTGCGCAGCGATTTGAGCATTTCCGTGAGAGCGGACTTGCCGATCTCGCTCTCGAAGTCCTTTTGCAGGCGGTCGAGAGCGGCAATGACGCGCAGGGCGCAGCGTTTGCCCTGCGGCTTGAGGGTTAGGAGGTAGGCGCGCGCGTCCTGGGGATCGATCCTGCGCTGCAGGAGCCCCTTGGCCTCGAGCGACGAGATGCAATGGCTCAGATTGCCGCGCGTGGTGGCGAAGGTCTCGGCCAGTTGCGACGGCTTCACGGGCCGGGGAGCTTCGAAGAAGAGCGCGGCCAGCACCAGCGCTTCGAGAAAGCCAAGCTCGTCGGCCAAGAGGACGCGGGCGGCGAGGGATTCGAAGCGCCGCGCCGCGCGGTTGACGGCGAACATGGGGCTTTCGCGGAGAAAGGCTTCGATGCGCATGGACTGCGGAGATAGTTTAGCAAATCAACTATTTATGTTGAAGCAAAATCGTTCTTGCACGGCAATCGCCGGGCGCTCATGCTGGTCTTAGACATGCCCAGGATTCGATTCCATCGGACACATCCCGCTGTGATCGCGGGCTGGCTCGCGCTGGCCGTCGTTCTTCGCTTGGCTGTCGCGCAGGATGCGGCCCCGCGGCAGGCGGCGCCGGTGAAAGGCAAGACCGAGACCATGGTTGTGCTGGGCACGGCCTCGCCGGTTCCGCTGGGCGAGTCGCAGCGGCCGGTGGAGATCCTGCCGGTGAAGGGCGAGTCGCTGGCCGCCGAGTCGCCGCAGGATCTTCTGCGCAAGGACTCGTCGATCTTTCTCGAAGAGCGCGGCGCTGGTGGAGGACAAGCGGATCTTGCGCTGCGCGGCGGCAGCTTCGAGCAGACACTTGTCTTGCTCAACGGATTCCGCATCAATGACGCGCAGGCCGCGCATCACAATCTCGATCTCCCCATGCCGCTGGCGGCGATGGACTCGATCCAGGTGCTGGAGGGCGCGGGATCGACGCTGCACGGACTGGACGCGCTGAGCGGCGTCGTCGACTTTCTGACGGCCGCGCCGGATCGCGATTCGCTGTTCCTGCGCGCGGGGGAAGGCAGCTTCGAGTCGAATGAAGAAACGCTGCTCGGCGGCGCCACGCGCGGGCGATGGAGCGGGCGGGTGACGGGCGAGCGCGATTTCTCCACGGGGTTCATGGCCGACCGCGATTATCGCAATGAAGATGCATCGGCCGAGAGTTGGATCGGATCGCGGCTGGGGGTGACGGACTTGCTTTTTGCCGCAAGCGATCGTGCCTTTGGCGCATACCATTTCTACGGCGATTATCCCGAGTGGGAGCGGACGAAAGGATGGTTTGCCTCCGGGCGGCAGGAGCTGGGCGGCAAGACGGTGGCGGCGTTCGGATACCGGCGGCACACGGACGAGTTCGTGCTCTTCCGCGACAATCCGGCGATCTACGAGAACGACCACGTCGATGCGTCGTGGCAGGGATCGCTGCGGCGCACCGAGAACCTTCCCGCGGGTTCGCTGCTGCTGCTGGGGCTGGAGGGCGACGGCGACAGCATCCGGAGCAACAACCTGGGCATCCATGCCCGGAACCGCGGCGCGGGGTATGTCGATGTCGATCTGCGGCCGGCAAGGAAGCGCTGGAGCGTGTCGGCGGGCGCGCGGGAGGAGATCTTTTCGGGCGGCGCGCAGGCCGCGTTCTCGCCGGAGTTGGCCGGGAGCTTGCGCGTGGCGAACAGCCTGAAACTGCGCGCGAGCGGGGGGTACGGGTTCCGAATCCCGACATACACCGATCTCTACTACTCCGACCCCGCGACAGTCGGGAATGCGAGTCTGAAGCCGGAGTCGGCGTGGGGCGGGGACGCGGGCGCGGATTGGGCTCCGTCGGCGAAGCTCACGCTCTCGGCGACGGGCTTCTATTCGCGGCAGCACGACACCATCGACTACGTAAAGAGCGCGACCGTGCCAAATGCGTATCTGCCTGCGATGTGCCCGGCGAATGTCTGGTGCGCGGCGAACCTGAACGGGCTGAGCTTTGCGGGGGGTGAGGTCTTGCTGACTTGGGTTCCGAAGAAATCGCAGACGGTGCGGATCGCCTGGACCGGACTGCACGGAGCGCAGGGCGCGTTGCACGGGCTCGAGTCGGAGTACGTGTTAAACTACCCGGTCGAGAACGTTCACGCTTCCTGGCGGTGGGCGGTGGTACGCGGCATCGTTCTGACGAACGCGGTCGAGATCGCCCAGCGCTGCCGGCAGGCGGCTTACCCGGTGTGGGATGCGACGCTAACGCGCGATGCGGGCAGGGTGCGTCCGTATCTGCGGTTCGCGAATTTGAGCAACACGGGATACCAGGAAATCAGCGGGGTGAATATGCCCCCACGAACGGTCACGGGCGGGGTGGCGATCCAGATTGGGCGGTAGCGGACGCCGGCCCCAAGGAACCGCTTTTGCCGGAGGTGCCCCGGTCTGCTAGTTTGAATGCGTACCTCGGCAGCCCGCGCCGCACGTCCAACCAGCGGGCTCTACCTGCATTCCCCGGCTCTTGAGGGATTGTGGATGGAGGCGATCAGGAGCACGCCGGGAAGGTGTGCCTGCGCTTCGCATTCGCACTGCCTTCCCTCGACCTCCACGCAGTTCAACGCAGAGGAGATGAGCCATGAGTCTTGCAGAAAATCACCACAAGATCCACTACATCGAGTTCGCGGCCAGCGACATGGCGCGAGCCAAGCAGTTCTACTCGTCCGTTTTTGGCTGGCAGTTCAAGGATTGGGGGCCGGAGTACATCGACTTCGCCCCCGAAAGCGGCGGCATCGCCGGCGGCTTTCGCCTGCGCAAGCCGGATGAAACGAGCGGCGGTGCGGCGCCGATGGTCGTACTGTATTCCTCGGATCTAAAGGCTACGGAAGCGGCGATTGCCGCGGCGGGCGGGACGATCGTCGTGCCAACCTTCGAGTTCCCCGGCGGGAGGCGGTTCCACTTCTCGGATGGAGTGGGGAACGTGCTGGCGGTGTGGTCGGAGTGAGAAAAGCAGGGAATAGGGAATAGGGAACAGGACCCGACAAACACCACCCCATCTCCGAGCGGCGCGCTCATCTTTGGGCGATCCCACTATCGATGCGAAAGTGGGATCGCTCGAAGCGTCAACCGAATCCGTCCATGGGCACGCCGAGGAATTCGCGAAGAGCATCTGCAAAATCGCGCGTCGGCAGATCCGCCTTCACACCGCCGCCGGCGCGCGCGACTCGAGCTCGGCGAGGCGCTTGGCCAGCAGCGTCTCCAGCTTGACGAGCGCGGCTGAGAATCCCTCGATGCCTTCCTTGAGCTTGTCGCTGGACATGCGGTCGGCGGCATGCATGCGATCAAAGGCGGCTTTGTCGACGGCGATGCGCTCGATCGTCATCGCGGCGGCGGCTTTCGGGTCGAGCTTGCGCGGCAGATCGCCCTGGGTGCTTTCGAGCTCCGCAAGAAGCTGCGGCGAGATGGTGAGCAGGTCACAGCCGGCGAGCTCGCGGATTTCTCCGATATTGCGGAAGCTGGCGCCCATGACGACGGTTTTGTGACCGAATTTCTTGAAGTAGTTGTAGACGCGCGTGACCGACTGCACCCCGGGATCGTCGGCGCCGTGATAGTCCTTGCCCGTGTCCTTTTTGTACCAATCGAGGATGCGGCCGACGAACGGCGAGATGAGCGTGACGCCGGCCTCGGCGCAGGCGATGGCCTGGTGCAGGCCGAAGAGCAGCGTCAGATTGCAGTGGATGCCCTCTTTCTCGAGGACTTCGGCGGCGCGGATGCCCTCCCAAGTGGAGGCGATCTTGACGAGCACGCGATCGCGACCGATGCCCGCGGCGTCGTACTGCGCGATGATCTTGCGCGCCTGTGCGATGGTGGCCAGGGTGTCGTAGGAGAGGCGAGCGTCCACTTCGGTGGAGACGCGGCCGGGGACGATGGCGAGAATCTTCCGGCCGAAGGCGATGGCCAGCCGCTGGAAGGCGAGGTTGGCGACGGCCTGGTCCGTTGCGCCTTCGCCCAGTTCTTTGCGCGCGTCGATGAGGACGCTGTCGACGATGGGCTGATACTGCGGCATCTGCGCGGCCGCGGTGATCAGCGAGGGATTGGTGGTGGCGTCCTGGGGATGGAACTTCTCCATCGCTTCCATGTCGCCGGTGTCGGCCACGACGACGGTGAACTGGCGCAATTGCTCAAGCAGATTCTGCGGCATGATTCCTCCTCAGGGAATGGGCGATTCCTGGCTGGCGTTCTACGGCACCAGTGTACCCCTTCTTTGGGATGCGCACGGTTAACCCGGTTGAAGCACGAATCGCCAACTTATGATGCGTCCGCTTCGACCGTATTGGAAAGCACGCCGAGGCCAGGAATGGAGACTTCAACGCGATCACCTGGCTTGATGGGGCCAACGCCGGCCGGAGTTCCGGTAAGAAGCAGGTCGCCGGGTTCGAGCGTGAACACCGAGGTGATGAAGGTGAGCAACTCGGTAAGGGGAAATATGAAGTCGAGCGTAGACGCGTGCTGGCGCACTTCGCCGTTGAGGCGCGTTTCGATCGCAAGACCGGCCTCGAGGTCGAGCTCGTCGCTCACAATCGGTCCGGCGGGGCAGAAGGTGTCGAAGCCCTTGGCGCGCGTCCACTGATCGTCTTTCTTCTGCAGGTCGCGGGCGGAGACGTCGTTGGCCAGCGTGAAACCGCGGACAATGCCGCGCCACGAATCACCGGGCTTGAGGTGGCGCGCGCGGCGGCCAATCACCACGGCGAGCTCGCCCTCGTAGTCGACGCGCTCGGAGACGGCGGGGAGGCGAATCGCGCCGCCAGGGGGAAGCAGCGACGAGGGCGGCTTCAGAAAGATCAGAGGCTCGACGGGCATCTCGTGGCCCAGCTCGCGCACGTGATCGCGATAGTTGCGGCCGACGCAGACGATCTTCGACGGAGTGACGGGCGGGAGAAGGTCGGCTTTGGCGAGCGGCAGCGGCTCAAAGCCAAGGGCGAGTGAAGTGGAGCGGCCATGCTCGATCCGAAACTTCAGATCCTCTTCGGGCGCGGGAATGAGATCCGCGATCCAGAACTCGCCGTTGCGATCCTCGACTTTGCCGTAGTGGGTCAGTCCATCGAGCGAGAAGCGGCAGTACTTCATGGGGAGATGCTCCTTCTGTGAATGAAGCCGGCTAAGGTTCAGGCACGGTCTCCTGCGCTTCGGCGGAGCGCGCGCTTTCGTTGCCTTCCTGATCGATGGCGCTGACGGCGTACACGTAGGTGTGGCCGGGTTGAACGCCGAAGTCGCGATAGGCGGGCCCGGCGACGGGCTGCGCGGGCGAGATGCGCTGCCATGGGACCGCGCCGGACGCACCAACCTCACGGCGGTAAACGATGTAGCCGGCGAGATCGGATTCGCTTGCGGGCAGCCAGCTCAAATCGATGGCCGGGCCGGCGCCATTTTCGCCCGCAGTAGACACCGCAACCAGGCCCTGCGGCGGATTGGGTGGGAACAGCTTGGCGGCCTCGATGCGTAGCGGAAGCGAGAGCGGCGAGGCAAGCTCAAGCGTCTCGCCGTTCACGGTGACGCGGGCGACACGCTGGGCGCGATACTCGTAGGTTCCGCCGAAGCGGATTGCGGTGTCGAGAGCGCGATCGGAGAGCGCGGCAGGTTCGACCAGAAGCGTCTGCACGAGCAGCTCGGCGGGCTGCGCCAGAGAGCTTTCGCCGGATTTCTTCGCCGGCGGCGTGAGGAGCCGGCGCACGAGACGGATGGCGGCGGGCGATGAGCCGGGCGCAACAGGCGTCCAGCGCAGCAGAACGCCGTTCTTGCTCATCTCCGCGGTAAGGTTTTCAACGGCAGGGGGCGCCTCGCCGGCAAGGACCTTGACCTTGTTTGAGGGGCCCGCGGAACGGCCCTTGCGGTTGTCGAGCTCGACAAAGTAGGTGATCGCGCGCGGCGGACCCGCGGCGAGCGCGGAGGGCAGTGTGTCGGTGAATGTGGCGCCGGAGCCGGGAGCGAGCTGCAGCGTGGCGGCAGCGGAGCAGGCCGCGGAGGCCATCTCATTGCGGCAGACGCGGACTTCGATGTTTCCCTGAAGCAGCACCTTATCGGTGGTCTTGGTGGGCATGGTCCAAGTGAGAGCGGCCTGTCCGCCGCTGCGCACGGCGGAGAGATCGGTGACGGGAACGGCGAGATGGAGCGAGGGCGGCAGGGGCGCGCTCGGCATGCCGCAGCCGGCGACGGCCAAGACGGCCGCCAGCGTTGCGGCGAGTGCAGCGAATCGAATCGCCGTTCTCCGCGGCGCGTTCCACTCGATTGCAGATTGCATCGCGCTCTCAGTCTAACGGAGCGGCGCGGACCGGCGTTGTCTCCCATCCTTTTGCAAGGAACGAGAAAGGATGGGGCACGGGCGGGACGTC
>JBEKUS010000051.1:0-28851 GCA_049514795.1 Occallatibacter sp. | reverse complement strand
TGTCAGTAGCACATGATATGTCCGGTGGTTGTAGCGAGTGAAGTGTCCGCTTAGCGGGCGGCGAGGATGGTTCCATGCGATTGAGCGTGGAGAGCTATCCGAGGGCCGCAGTGGAGCGGGCGATGAAGGTACAGGAAGTGATATTGCGGGCCATGGCGGGGAAGCTGACCTGGTTCCAGGCGGCGGAGATTATCGGCATCAGCGACCGTCAGATGCGTCGCTGGCGGGAGCGGTACGAGGAGCATGGTTACGACGGGTTGATGGACCGGCGGCGGGGAGTGCCCAGCGGCAAGCGCGTGCCGCTGGCCCAGGTGGAGCAGGTTTTAGGACTTTACCGGGACAGGTATTTCGATCTGAACGTGCGGCATTTTCACGAGAAGCTGAGCGAGGAGCACCAGATCGGGTTGAGCTACACGTGGGTGAAGCAAGCGTTGCAGGGCGCCGGTCTGGTGAAGCGGGAGCCGAAGCGCGGCGTGCATCGCAAGCGGCGAGAGCGGCGTCCGTTGCCGGGGATGATGCTGCATATCGACGGCAGCCGCCACCATTGGTTTCAGGACGAGCGCTGGTACGACCTGATCGTGATTCTGGACGACGCCACCAGCGAGATTTATTACGCGCAACTGGTGGAGGAGGAATCGACCACGACGGTGATGGCTGGGCTGCGCATGGTGATCGAGCGGCGGGGACTGTTCTGCGCGTTGTATTCAGACCGGGGCAGCCATTTCTGGCTCACGCCGAAGGCCGGCGGCAAGGTGGATACGCACCGCCTGACACAGGTGGGCCGCGCGCTGCGCGAACTGGGAGTGCAGATGATTCCGGCCTATTCGCCGCAGGCGCGGGGCCGCTCGGAGCGCAGCTTTGGCACCTGGCAGGGGCGGCTTCCGCAGGAGCTGAGGCTGCGCGGAATCACCACCCTGGCAGCGGCCAATCTCTTTCTTGCCGAGCACTATGTGGTCCAGTTCAACCGCCGCTTTCAGGTGCCGGCGGCGCAGCGCGGAACCGCGTTCGTCGCTTGTCCGCGCAAGGATCTGGATCTGGTCTTCTCGCTTCAGTTTGAGCGCGCCGTGAACAAGGACAACACCGTCAGCTTTCAAAACCTGGCCTTGCAGATCGAGCCGGTGCGCTGGCGCGGCACCCTCGCCGGCTGCACGGTGACGGTGCACCAGCACCTGGACGGAAACATCACCTTGACCCACGGCCCCCACCGGCTCGGGCACTATACGGCGCAAGGCTCGTCCCTGGCCGAGAGCCCCGCGCTGCCGCCCAGGGACGTGGAAAAGACGCGCGCTGGAAAAGTCAAAAAGACGACTTTCCCACCCCGCTTGGAGGAAATCCCGCCAGGCGCGCGGGATTCCCACTTTCCCACCGCCTCGACGGCGGCTGGATGAGTTATCAAACCGGACATTTCACTCGCTTAGTAAACCGGACATCTGCACTTGCTAAGAACAGTGGGCTTCCTGGCAGCGGCGTCCTTTGGTAACGGCCTGCGGCAACCTGAGGATTGCGCGGCCTAGAGCGCCGGCGGCGCCTGAAGTTGAGGTCAAATGCAGGAAACGCCACCCATTCAGGTGGCGTTTCTGGCCTCCACGCTGGTCACTGGCCTCCCAGCAAAGGGGGAGCGTGGATCGTCTCCTCCGCTCCTGTTATGGGCTGCCCGGCCGGCTTCTCCCTTTTGAGGGCCGCTCGCTGGCGGTTGCTCTTGCCGGGTGCCCGGTGCTGCTCAGGCTGACTGGTCGTTCTTCCAGCAGCTGATTCATCACTGGCGCCCTTAGAATAGCAATCTGCATACCGTTTAGAACATGCTGTATTTTCAATTGGTTGTGTCAGGCACGGGCTCGGATTGTCTTGATTCTGGAAGCAAACCGGCAGAATTCCTTCCAAAAAACATAGGGCTACCTTATTGGGAAGGCAAACGTGCCCGGATCACAGAACCAATGCTTTGTCTCATTCGTATGGACACTTAGACCCGGGTAACCATCCGAGCCATCCTGCCCCAAAGGGCGCGACCGCACCAGCCTTCGGACAGGCGATTAGCCATCACAGGAGGAAACATGCTTCGGACGATGCTGCCCGTCACGTCAACCATTCTGCTTGGGGCTCTGATCGCTGTTGGACAGGAACCTTCCGTTGAGCGGCCCGACGGTACCAAGATTGCGCAGTCTCAAATCGATTCCACGGTTACGCAACTGATGCAGGCAGCGCACGTAACCGGGATGGGCATTGCCATCTTCCACGGCAGGAAAATCGCATATCTCAAGGCCTACGGATACCGCGATACCGGAAAGGGACTGCCTCTGACTCCGGATACCGTGATGACCTCCGCTTCTCTGAGCAAGGCCGCGTTTGCCACACTCGTCATGCGGCTAGTCCAGGAACATGTTCTCGATCTCGACAAGCCCATTGACAAATACCTGCCCAAGCCACTCCCGGAATATCCACCGTACACCGACCTGGCAGGCGACGATCGATACAAACTGCTGACCCTGCGCATTCTGCTGAGCCACACAAGTGGTTTTCCAAACTGGCGTGGATTGGAGGACGACCGCAAGCTCAGAATCCACTTCGAACCCGGAACTCGCTATGCGTACTCCGGCGAAGGAATAGCGCTGGCGCAATTGATTGTGGAGACGGTCACCGGCAAATCGCTCCGGACGCTGATGGACGAGAAGCTCTTTCGGCCACTCGGAATGACGCGCACCAGCATGGTGTGGGAGCCCAGGTTTGAGAGCGATTTCGCCAACGGCTACGACGAGTATGGCCGCTCTCTGGGGCCTGAAAAGTGGACTAGCGCGAATGCGGCCGGATCGATGCAGACCTCCCTGCGCGATTACGCGACATTCCTCAGCGCCCTGCTTCGCAGCCAGCCCCTGGGCATCCACGCGACCGGCCTGCTCTTCAACCGTCAGATCGCCATCCACTCTTCCCATCAGTTCCCCTCGCTCAACGAAGAAACCTCCACCGCTAACGATGCGATCCGGCTGAGCTACGGTCTCGGCTGGGGTCTCTATTTCTCGCCCTACGGGAAGGCCTTCTTCAAGGAAGGTCATGACGAGGGATGGCGGCATCTGGCGCTGTGCTTCCGCCAGCCCGGCGACGGCATCCTGATCCTGACCAACAGTTCGAACGGCGAGGGCGTTTTCAAACCTCTGATAGATTCTCTGCTCGGACCAACCGCATTTCCCTTCGCGTGGGAGAGCTATACGCCCTACAATCTGCTTCCTCCGCTGCCCAAGCTGAAGGAGCATGCCACAGTTTCCCTCGCGCCGGATCAACTGAGCCGCCTCGTGGGCCGGTACGGATTGTTACCTGACGTGATCCTTTCGGTCACGTTGGTTGATGGCCATCTGTTCGTTCAGGAGAACGACGAACCAAAGCAAGAGCTTCTTCCAGAGAGTCCAAACGACTTCTACTCGGCAGATTCCACTGACGAATGTTCCTTCAGGCCGGCGAACGGCGAACCAGCCCAATTGATGGTCTTGCATCTCGGCGGTAAGGACGTGGAACTGAAACGCCTTCCGTGATTGAATGCAACTCGCGCATTTTTTTGATCACCGTTGGCACTTGGGACAGTAGTGCGTCCCACGGCCAGCCACGATCACGCGCCGGATCGGCGTCTGGCAGCGGCGGCAGGGCTCGCCGGTCCGCTGGTAGACGCAGTGCTCGAGTTGAAAGAAGCCGCGGCTGCCGTCGGCATCCACGTAGTCCGAGACTGAAGACCCTCCGAGCCGGATCGCATGGTTCAGGATCTGGCGCAGCGCCAGCCGGAGCCGCTCGAGCTCGTCGCTGCTTAGCCGGGTGGCGCGGCGCCGCGGACGGATTCCAGCCTGAAACAGACTCTCGTCGGCGTAGATGTTGCCCACGCCGGCCAGCAGCGACTGGTTGAGCAGAGCCGCCTTGATGCACAAGCGCCGGCCACGGAGAAGCACTGCAAACTCGCGTGCGCCGATCGTGAGCGGCTCGGCGCCTGGCGCGCCGAAGGCGGCAGAGCGCTGAAGATCGCGGAATTCGAGCCGGCCGAACTTGCGCGGGTCGACGAAACGCAGTTCCCGGCCGCTCGCCATCGCCAGGCGCGCATGAGTGTGCCGGGCAACCGGAGCTTCGGGCGTCGTGACCAACAGGCGGCCGGTCATGCCCAGGTGAACGATCCACTGCGCTCCCGGTGTGCCCTCGCCCCGGTCTTTCGCGGAGCGATTCTTCCGGGGAGTCGTGATTGCTTCGCCCGCCGCGCCCAACTCGAAGACGATGTGCTTTCCCGTGCGATGAACGGCCAGAATTGGCCGCCCTGCAAGTCCTCCTGCCTGCTCGGAGCGCGAAGTCTTGTAGGGTTGAGGAACTGGAGAGAACCAGACCTGATCGATGAGGTCGCCGCGCAGGCGCTTGTCGACACCGCGAGCGATTGTTTCCACTTCAGGCAGTTCCGGCATCAGCTTATTGTAGAGGATCGCGATTCATGGATTGATCGCACTGCCCGACCGGAAACTCAGCGGGAGTTCTCGGCGAGCTTGGATTCTTCCTCGGCGGCGGCCGATTGCATGCCGGCCCACTTCTCCAGATAGACGACGCCCAGCGCAAGTCCAACCAGGAAGACCCCGACTGAGCTGTCTTCGATCACGGTCAGGCGCCCGTCCTCTGCCGGAGTCTGGTACACCGTCGTGCCATGAATGCCGCGCGGAATCATTCGATTCTCCTCGGGAACCGGTTGTTGGGGAAGAGTGTCCAGATAGTGCGTGGAGATCATGGCGGAGATAACGAGGCCCGCCAGCCCGGGGAGGAGAAACAGCAGCGCGAAGAATCTGAGGATGGCGAGTCTGCGAACATTCATGGCGTTCACCTCAGGTCGGTCGAGGCATGTGAACAAAAATGGCAGAAAGTCCCCAGCGAGACGTCTCCTGGGTTCCCTGAGGAGGATTTGCGGGGCGCGATCCAATCGCGGAAGTGAACCAACTCCCGGCGACCTGCAACTGCGAACGAGCGTTGCTGCCATGATCGCCCAATCCGCTTCGCAGTGCAATTGGGCAGTCGAACGCGAGACACTACACTGAGGGCGACAGATGGCCGAACCCGAACCGAGCACCGACACAATCGCCGCGATCTCCACTCCGCCGGGCCGCGGGGGCATCGGGATCGTGCGCCTCAGCGGGCCGCAGGCTGCGTCGCTCGCGTCGCAACTCGTGCGCCTGCATAGGCCGCTCGAACACGCCCACGCACGCTTGGCCGATGTGCTCGACGCGGAGGACGCGGACGCCGCCCGCATCGACGAGGCCGTGGTGACGTTCTTTGCCGCTCCCAATTCTTACACTGCCGAGGACCTGGTGGAGATTGCCGCACACGGGTCGCCGGTGGTGCTGGAATATCTGCTGCGGCGGGCGCTCGAGTTCGGCGCGAGGCTGGCTGAGCCGGGGGAGTTCACCCAGCGCGCGTTCCTTTCCGGCCGGCTTGATCTGACGCAGGCCGAGGCGGTTCGCGACCTGATCGAGGCGCAAACGCTGACCCAGGCGCGCCAAGCCGCCAGCCAGATGGGCGGAGCGCTTAGCCGCCGCGTGGCCCCGTCGAAGCAGGCGCTCACGGAACTGATCGCGCTGCTCGAAGCGGGCATCGACTTTGCCGAGGACGACGTGGAAGTGACGCCGCAAGCCGAGATCGCGCGCCGGATCGAGGCAATCGCTCCGCCGCTGACCGCGCTCGAAGCCTCGTTTGCGCGGGGCCGAATCGTTCACGACGGATTGACGCTGGCGATCGTGGGCCGGCCCAACGTGGGGAAGAGCTCTCTCTTCAATCGGCTCGTCGAGCGCGATCGCGCCATTGTTACCGCGTCGCCGGGCACCACGCGCGACCTGGTCACCGAGCGCATCTCGCTCGGCGGCATTCCGATCGAGCTGGTCGACACGGCGGGCCTGCGCGGAAGCGTGAGCGAGGAGCTCGAGGAGGCCGAACAGCTCGGCATCCGCCGCAGCCATGAGGCGCTGGCCGACGCGGCGCTGGTGCTCGTCGTGCTCGACGCCACGCAGCCGCTCAACGATGAGGAGCGCCGCCTGCTCGCGGCGGTTGAGGGCCGCCCAGCGATTGTCGTTGGCAACAAGAGCGATCTCGTGAAGAACGGCGCCGAGCCCACCCACACGAATGAGCTCTCGCTTCGCGGTCTCCTCGAGCTTCCCACCTCTGCACTAACCGGCGAAGGGATCGTCGCACTGCGCGAGCGGATTCTGTCTCTCGCCACGGGTGGCGCCGCGGCCGAGCCCGGCATATTGACGAACCTGCGCCAGCACCAGGCCGTCGCCACGGCGCTCTCCGCCCTGGCCGACGCCGTGAGAGCCAACGATTCAGGCATTCCGCACGAGATGATCCTGCTCGACCTCTACCGCGCGCTCTGGGCCCTCGACTCGCTCACCGGACAGACCACCCCTGACGACATCCTGAACCTGATCTTCTCCTCCTTTTGCATCGGAAAGTGATCTCGAGTCGCCGAGATGAGCTCCATGGGAAACAAACTCTGCTTTCTGCCGTTCGCCTTCTTCCTGCTGCCGTGCGTCGTGCCGATGGGGCAGTCTTCTGCGCCCGGTACATAGGAGCACAAAGAGCTTGTCGATCCCTCCGTGACGCAGCTCGCGGAACTGGGGACCGGCCGTGCTGAACGAGCCCCAAGGGAACCCGGGCGGGAGGAGTATTCCGACCCGGGCATCGTCGAAACGCGCGGCAGAGAGATTCTTGTCGCCTTCACCTATCGCCGTCAGACGATCAAAGTAGTTTCATTTCGGGAAGAATGGATCAGGAAGAAAGGGACCGCCGGAGAGTACAGAGGCCTGCGTCCAGATTGAGCGCCTCTTGAAATTGAACGCCCCTCGAGCCGCCGATTCGCGGTTCATCCTTCCGCGGAGCTGCCGCCTCCTCCCCATCTCCCGGCCCGGAAGTTCTTCAATTGCCGCAAGGAGTCGCAATGGCGCGGGACTGCTAACGATTGCCGGGTCCTTTTTTGTTGCCTCGCGGACCCTGGACTCTTACGGAATTCAGTAGTCGATAAATGGGTTTTCTATGGGAAATCACACAAGAACGCCCCGCCTGAATTTCAATCAAAGAATGTTGACAATGGAGGAATAACGGCGTATGAATGTCGGGTTGGAGAAAACGCTTGCTGAACTGTCTTCTGGACGCGAAATGGGCGAAGAAAATAGAATGGCTCATTTTGTTCGACGGGCGAACATTTAATCCACTTTATGCGAGGAAAGCTCTTATGCCGCTGGTGGCCGGTCAGTGCGAGAGGGGTCAAGCTTAGGGGCAAACACCCTCCCATATTGTCCGGAATGCACGTTTCTCGGAGAGGGTGAATTCCCTCTCCCATAGGCCTCCGGGATCTGGACCACGCTCCGCCTGTAGACGGGATTCTGCAGACGTTTTTTGATTTCTCAGGGCCCCGGATCATTGAGGATTCAGATGAAGCACGTTCATCGGGAACTCGGATCTTCGCTCCAAGCTTTTCCCGGGCTTGATAACCCGCAAGCAACGACTGATAGTGCACCATCAAGGATTTCTCGACCGCGGAAGACTGGACGTCAAATGAATGTGCGGGGACGAGGAGTCGGACAACGATGTGTTTGCTCTGGAGACTAACGATGACACAAACCTGTTTTTCGGTAGGGAGACGCATGACGAAAAAATCGAGAAGAGGACTGGCAGTGCTTTGGACAGCACTTGCCATGCTGTTTGTAGTTCTCACGCCCTGTATCTGGGGGCAGGATAATGCAACGATTTCCGGAACCGTCGCGGACAGCACGGGGGCTGTGGTGGCCAACGCCGCCATCGCACTCACCAATACCGCGACTGGTCAGACGAGAGAGACCACTTCAAACGCTGTGGGCGCCTACCGTTTCGGCAACGTCGGTTACGGCACCTATTCACTCACTGCCTCGGTCACGGGTTTTGAGAAGTTCGCGAGGACTGGCATCGTCGTGAACGTCGCTCAAACCCTGGAGGAGAACATCTCCCTCACGGTCGGCAGCCAGGCGCAGACTGTGACGGTAGAGGCCAACGCGCTGCAGGTTCAGACGGAGTCCAGCGAAGTCAGCACCCTGATCAGCGGCGAACAGGTCAATCAACTGGCGACCAACGGCCGCAACATCGTTCAGCTTGCGGCTCTCGGACTTGGCGTTTCGAACACTCTGTCCGCGTTTGGAGGTCTTGATGCACTGACGTCCTCCAATACCATCAGCTTCAATGGAACACGCGCCGTACACAACATCTATCTGATCGATGGCGCGGAACAGAACGATCGCGGATGCGGCGGCTGCTTCATGAATCTGCCTTCGCAGGATGCGATCGCCGAGTTCCAGGCGCTTACCAGCAACTACCAGGCCGACTACGGCATCGGCTCCGGCGGCACCATCGTGATGACGATCAAGTCGGGCGCGCGCAAGTATCACGGCGAACTCTACGAGTTCAACCGCAACACGGTCTTCAATGCCAACGACTACTTCCTGAAGAGGAAGACCAGCGGCAACGGGCGGCCTGTTTTCCAGTTGAACATCCCCGGCGGCAACATCGGCGGTCCGTTGTTCATACCGCACGTCTATAACGACGCGCGCAATCGGACCTTCTTCTTCTGGAACGAGGAGTGGCGCAGGATGATCCAGGGCAGCTCTCCCTCGGTCTACAACGACCTCCTTGCGGCCAACTTCCCGACGGCCGGACAGGCCTTCAACTACACGCCTCAGTCCTCGAGTGTCACCCCGAAGGTTCCCACTCTGAACAGCAACGCGGCGTACAATGCCCTTCTCACGGCGGATGGATTGACGCCCGGGGGTTCGTTCACCCATAACTCCGACGGCACATATACGATCCCGCTGAACCTGATCGACCAGAACATCGTCGCATTCTTGAATGCGGGGACTTTCCCGAAACCGAATTCCACTCCCAACGGTGCCGGCGCTCTCACCCAGTACGTGATTTCGGTCCATCAGCCGGAGTTCATCCGGGAAGATGCGGTCCGCATTGACCACGCCATCAACAGCAAGATGCAGTTGATGGGCCACTACCTGCATGACGCGATGCAGAAGACGTTCTTCCCGCCGTTGTGGGCCGGCAGCTTCCCGACGGTGGGCACCATCATGCAGAACCCCTCCTACACTGCGGCGATCAAGCTCACCCAGACCTACTCGTCTTCGCTGCTCAACGAGACCGGCGTTTTCTACAGCGGCAACAAAATCCACCTCACGCCAACAGCTGCATCGGGGTATAGTTGGGCGATGCCCAGCACGTGGGGAGCAAGCAGCTTCTTCTCGGTGGCAAACAACAGGCTGCACCGCCTGCCCCAAATCACACTCTCGGGCACGCCGCTCGGCGCCACCTGGAACCCGTCCTACTTCCCCTGGAAGAATGGTTATGAGGGCTTCCAGTACAGAGACGATCTGCAATGGACCAGGGGACACCACCAGTTCAAGTTCGGCGTGAGCTGGCTGCACGACTACAAGAACCAGGAATTGCAGGCCAACACGAACGGCGCCGTCACATTCGGCGGAAGTTCGTTCGCCGGGGACAACGTAGTAAACATGATCCTCGGCATGGCCGACAGCTACTCGCAGCTCGAGTACCTGTGGGGCAAGAACTGGGTCAATAACAACTACAGCGGCTACGCAATCGACAACTGGCATGTCACCCCGAAGTTGACACTCAACCTCGGGTTCCGCTACGACGGACTGCCGCATGCCTTCGAGCGGTACAACAGGTTCGCCAACTTCGTCCAGTCGGCCTATACCACTCCGTCGTCCAATCCCGTGCAGTCGAACGGCACTCTCGACCCCACGCAACTGTCGACCTTCACCACGACCGGGAGCGAGAAGTTTTACCTCAACGGAATCAAGGAAGCGAACGTGAACGGCTTCCCGCGTGGCAACGTTCAGAACCGGTACTTCACCTGGCAGCCGCGTCTCGGCTTCGCCTATGACATCTTCGGGAACGGAAAGACCGTCCTTCGCGGTGGCGGCGGCGTGTTCTACGAGCGCGTTCAGGGCAACGATGTTTACAACTCCGCTTTGAACCCGCCCTTCGCCTACCAGCCTTCCGCGACGAGCATTTACTTCTCGAACCCCAACACAAGTGTCCTGACGGGACTGACCTCCAGCCAGGCCTTCCCGTCGAGCCTAACGAACATCAAGTACAACTATCCGCCTTCCGGCACGGCGACCTACAGCCTCGGCATCCAGCGCGAGCTGATGCCGTCGGTGGTCGGCGTGGTGCAGTATGTCGGCTCGCTCGGCTGGGACCAGAACGACGACCGCGCCATCAACACGCTGCCGTTGAGCAGAACCGATGCTAACTGCCCCCTCACCCTCTTGGCCACCACTGATCCCAACTATATGAGCTCCTCCGATCCCAACTTCGCGTATTGCGACCGGAAGGGCGTTTCAAAGAGCGTGCTGCAAACCAACCAATACAGGCAATACCCCGGATTCGCGGGCATCACTCAGGAAGAGAACGAATCGAACTTCAGCTACAACTCGCTGCAGGCCGGCGTCCGCCTCGAGAACAAGTGGGGCCTGACAACTCAACTCGCTTACACCTACTCTCACCAGATTGACGATGTAGGCGCCGATCTTAACAGTATTCAGAATCCATTTAACATGCGCTATTCGCGGGGTTCTGGAGCTTATGACCGGCGGAACATCTTCAACGTGAGCTACGTCTACACCCTTCCGTTCTTCAAGCACAGCTCGAATCAGCTCGCCAGGACCATCCTCGGCTACTGGGGCGTCTCGGGCGTAACGGTCCTCCAGGGCGGTTTGCCGGTGCAGATCACCTACAACGGTACCGACACGCTGGGTCTGGGCGGCGGCACCACCAACCGCCCGAATTTCGCCGGGCCGGTCACCTATGCCCACAAGTGGTCATCTTGGTTCAGCACCGGCGTGTTCTCCGATCCAACCGCGCCATGGAACGGTGGCGTGAATCAGGGATTCGGCAACGCCGGCAAGGATAAGGTGCGCGGCCCTGGGCTGACCAACTTCAACTTCAGCCTCACCAAGACCATTCAGCTTACGAACCACGAAGGTCCGAACATCGAGCTGCGGTTTGAGTCGTTTAACACGTTAAACCACACCGAGTTCAGCGGGCTCGACACGGCCAGCCACGATGGCAACTTCGGACAAGCTACCTCCATCGTGACTCCTCGTAACCTGGAACTTGGTGGAAAATTCCACTTCTAATCGATACGAGCAATCAATCCTTAGCGCGGCGGGCGAAAACCCGCCGCGCTTTCTTTATGGCCTGCGGTCCCTTCCCATTGCGTCTTGTGCGCTGGTGAGCAAGAATCACCAAAGGTGCGAATGACGATACAGAGGATGCGATTGGGCGTGCTTCTGGCCGCGGCGCTGCTTTCGGCGGCTGTGTGCAGCCCTGGCCAGGGGCCGGCGGCCGTCAACGAGCAGCGCGCGACGGCCTTGGCGCTGGAACGGCAAGGCAGGCTGAGCGAGGCGGAAGCCGCGTGGCGGGATGTGTTGCGTCTTCACCCATCTGATGCCGACGCGTGTGCCCATCTTGGTCTGCTCGAAGCTCGCCAGGAGCACTACAGTGAAGCCATTTCGCTCTATCGAAAGGCGCTGGCGATTCAGCCCTCCATGCCTGGAGTGCGGCTGAATCTGGGCCTCGCCCAATTCAAGAGCGGCGAACTGAAGGAGGCGATTACTACGTTCTCTCTGTTGCTCAGGAGTGAGCGAGCCGGATCCCCCGAGGCGCAGCGGCTGACCGCGCTGATCGGCATGGCGCACTATGGATTGGGTGAGTACGCAGCCGCGATTCCCTTCTTGAAGAAGGCCGCGGCGAGCGACCCCGCGAATCCGGGGTTCCGCATGGCTTTGGCGCAGAGCTGCCTCTCTGCCAGCCAGTTTCAATGTGTGCTGGATGTCTACGAGGAGCTACTGAAGCTGAACGCCGGCTCGGCCGAAGCCGAAATGCTGGTCGGCGAAGCGCTGGATGAAACGCAGAACCACGAGGGCGCAATTGAGCACTTTCGCGCCGCCGTGAAAGCCGATCCCGCGCTGCCAAACGTTCACTTTGGCCTCGGCTACCTGCTTTGGACGCAGGACAATTTCCCGGAAGCGGCCAGAGAACTCCAGGCCGAAGTCGCGAATGTGCCAGGGAATGCTCAGGCGCTGGCTTACCTGGCGGACTCGGAGATTCACACAGGTAAGCCCCAGGAAGCCCTTCCCCTTGCCGAGAAGGCGATTCAGATCGATCCGAGTATTGAGAGAGCGCATATCGATCTGGGCATACTGTACGGCGACAACGGCCGGCCAGATGATGCGGTAAGAGAATTCACGGCCGCCATCAAGCTGGCGCCCGACGACCAGGAACCTCACTGGAGATTGGCGCGTCTTTATCAGTCGATGGGAAAGAAGGACGAGGCAAAAGCCGAGTTCGAGATTACTCGTAAACTGCACAAGGCTGAGGACCAGTCGCTCGTCGACAAGCTCTCACCGGATCATGGGAATGGGAAACCGCCGGAAGCTCCAACGCCAAATCCCAATCAGCACTAGCGAATCTGAACACACTTCTTTCGGCACCCGAAACCAGACAGGGCGAGCGATCCGCCTACAAATCATTCCCCGTATGGCGCCCAGATGTTCTTGACCTGCGTGGCGTGCTGCAGAAACCAGCGGCCTTCGGCCTGCGCGCGATTGAACCAGTCGTACTCGTGGCCGTCGTTGGTCCACACCTGCTTCATGTTGCCGATGGAGGCGGCGCGGACGGCGTTGGCTTCCTCGTTCGAGCGAAAGCACCAGACAGCTTCGATGCCGTCGTGCTCGGCCAGCGTCTTGGCCAGCTCCACGGGATGGCCGGCCACGAGATTGACTACGCCGCCGGGAACGTCGCTCGTGTCGAGAAGCTGGTACAGGTCGCCGATGATGAGCGGGTAGCGCTCTGACGGAACGGCCACCACGGTATTGCCCACGGCGATCGCCGGCAGCACCAGCGAGATCAAACCAAGCAGCGGCGCCTGGCTCGATGCCAGAATGCCGATGGCGCCCACCGGCTCGGGCATGGCAATCGTTATGTTGCGGCCCGGCGGATGATGCACCACGCCTTCGTATTTGTCGGCCCATGCGGCGTAGCTGAAGATACGCTCGATGGAAAGATCGACTTCGACTCCCGCCTGTTCCTTGCCGGCGGCGCGCGCCAGCCGCTGCGCGATTTCGTCGCGGCGCTGGATCATGTTTTCGGCGAGGAAATAGAGGACCTGGGCGCGGTTGTGCGCCGTGGTCTTGGCCCAGCCGGTCGCGTTGCGCGCCGCCTCGACCGCGTTGCGAACGTCCTTGCGGTTGCCCAGCGGAGCCTCGCCCAATAGCTCGCCCTCGCGGCCATACACCGGGAACGAGTAGCCGGAGTCAGGCCGCGCCTGCTTGCCGCCGATGTACTGCTTGACGGTGCGGTCGATTGGCGAGCCGGCCGGCGTAAAGCCGTCTTCGTCCGGGGCCTCCACCTTTGCCGCCTTCCCCGGCGCCGCGGGCAGGGAGCGCAGCCATTTCGGCGTCAGGTATTCGAGCATCCCTTCGCGTCCACCCTCGCGTCCGTAGCCGGACTCGCGATAGCCGCCGAATCCGCACGCGGCGTCGAACTGGTTGGTCGAGTTGATCCACACGACTCCGGCCTTGATCTTCGAAGCCAGATCGAGCGCCACATTGATGTTTTCGCTCCAGACGCTCGCGGCGAGGCCGTAGACCGTGTTGTTGGCGAGTTCCGCGGCCTCGGCCGGCGTGCGGAAGGTCATCGCGACCAGCACCGGCCCAAAGATCTCCTCCTGCACGACGGTCGCCGCCGGATGCACGTCGGTGAGCAGCGTCGGCGGATAGAAGCATCCCTTCTCCGGCAGCGGATTGCTCGGCTGCCAGCACTTCGCGCCTTCGGCGACGCCGGAATCGACCATCTTGCGGATGGTTTCAAGCTGCACCGGCGAGACGATTGCGCCGATGTCGATGGCCTTGTCGAGCGGAGGACCAACGCGCAGCGTTTCCATCCGCGCGCGGATCTTTGCATAGAGCGTCTCTGCCACGCGCTCTTGCACGAGCAAGCGCGAGCCGGCGCAGCAAACCTGGCCCTGGTTGAACCAGATTGCGTCGACGACGCCCTCGACAGCCGAGTCGAGATCGGCATCGTCGAAGACGACGAAGGGCGACTTGCCGCCCAGCTCAAGAGATAGTTTCTTTGTCGAGCTGGCCGTTGCCTTGCGAATCGTCCGCCCCACTTCGGTTGAGCCGGTAAAGGCGACCTTGTCGATGCCCGGATGCTCGATGAGCGCCTGGCCGGTCTTCGCGTCGCAGGTCAGCACGTTGAGCACGCCGGGCGGCAGACCGGCTTCCATCGCCAGCTCGGCGAACGCCAGCGCCGTGAGCGGCGTGTACTTCGCCGGCTTGATGACGACCGTGTTGCCCGCGGCAAGCGCCGGAGCCACCTTCCACGCGAACATCAGCAGCGGAAAGTTCCACGGAATGACCTGGCCCACCACGCCGCAGGCCTTATAGCCGGGGAATTCCTGCTCAAGCAGTTGCGCCCATCCGGCATGGTGATAGAAGTGCCGCGCAACAAGCGGAATATCGATGTCGCGGCTCTCGCGGATCGGCTTGCCGTTGTCCATCGTTTCGAGGACTGCAAGCCGGCGCGAGTGCTTCTGCACCTGGCGGGCGAGGGCGTACAAATACCGCGCGCGCTCATGGCCGCTCAGCGCCTGCCACGCTGGCAGAGCCTTGCGCGCTGCCGTGATCGCGGCTTCCACGTCATCGGCGTTGCCCTTGGCGACTTCGGCCAGCGTCTCCCCGTTTGAGGGATCGCTGGTGGTCATGTACTCGCCTCTCTTCGGCTTCACCCACGCGCCGCCGATAAACTCCTCAAAGCGGCGGTGGTGCCGCTCAAGCCACTGGACCACTTCCTTCGGATCTTCCGGCGCGGCGCCGTACTCCAAGGTGTAAAACTTCTCCGCAATACTCACAGCGTCTCCTCACATCTTTTTAGCAGCCTCGTTCTCCGGATGCCCGATATGGTACGGGTCCGAAGGCCGCCTGGTACTTAGCTCAGACTCGATGGCGCTCACTCCCCGCATAACGGACCTTTGGTTTTCAGCTTCTGGTATTCCCCCTGCGTCAAATTGAGGGCGGCCCGGACCTGCTTCTGAAGAGCCTTAAGATTGTTGTTTGCCTCTTCGTAGCAGCTCATTGTTGCGCTGAACACATCTCCGGTGTACGGGTCTACGGCATAGTTTCCGACAACAACGCTGCCGTTCGGAGTCCCCGCCCACGTCACGGTGAAGAAGAAGAACCTCGAAGAGTTAGGGTCGTTGAATGAGTCAGCTCCAAGACTTGGGAGCTGCCTTTGCTTGGGAGTCAAGGACGCCAAAACGAGCGCCCGGGCCTGGTCAGGGGTCACCTTGTGCTCGGCTTTATCGGCAGCGCTAGCGTCTGAGACGCACAAACACGCAAAGAGAAGTACGAAGACTCTTTTCATGAACACCCCACATTGTGACATCGGTCTCCAAAACCGCGTCCGTCTGCACTCTACGCAATCGGATGCCGGTACGTGGCCGAGTAGCGGCCGGTGAGATGATGCTCCAGTTGGCGCTCGATGTCGCCCAACATACCGCTGGCGCCGAAACGGAAGAGCGACGGCTCCAGCCATGGCCGTCCCAGCTCGTCTTTCATCAGCGCCAGCCAGTCCAGCGATTGCTTCGCGGTGCGAATACCGCCCGCCGGCTTGAAGCCGACCGCCATACCCGTCCGCTCAGCGTAGTCGCGAATGCAGCGGACCATCACCAGCGAAACCGGCAGAGTAGCGTTCACCGATTCCTTGCCCGTCGAGGTCTTGATGAAGTCCGCCCCGGCCATCATCGCTACCCAGCTCGCGCGGGCCACGTTGCGCAACGTCATCAGGTCGCCAGTGCCCAGGATCGCTTTCAGATGGGCCGGTCCAGCCGCCTCTTTGAACGCGGCCACTTCGTCGTATAGCGCCTGCCACTCGCCGTTGAAGACGTGCGCGCGCGTGACCACGATGTCGATCTCCTGCGCGCCGGCTTCCACGCTCCGGTGTATCTCCTCCACGCGCGCGGTCAGCGGAGACAGCCCCGCCGGGAACCCGGCTGAGACTGCCGCGACCGGGATGCCCGAGCCCTCAAGCGCCTTCACCGCTGTCTCGACGAACGCGTGATACACGCACACGGCGCCGACCGTCAAATGCAGATCCTCGATGCCAAGGCCCTCCACGATGTGCCGCTGCAGCGGATTGCGCGCTTTGGCGCAGAGCCGCCGTACGCGGTCGGCTGAATCGTCCCCGCTCAAGGTGGTTAGGTCCATGCAGGCGATGGCGCGCAGCAGCCATGCTGCCTGGTTCTCCTTCTTCACGGTGCGCCGGCCGCTGAGGGTCGCCGCGCGGCGCTCGACCGCGCTCGTGTTCACGCGCACGCCTTCCACCCAATCCACGTTGAGCGGAATACGCCGGTTGGCTTCGAGCGTTCGCCCATTCAGGACGGCGCGGATGGCTTGCACCGGGCTTGGTGCGTCTTTCATTGGAGCGACGGGTCGAGGAGTCATGTTTCCGTCTCCGTTCGGAGCTCTGAGAATCAGATTCGACAAAAAGACTGGCTCCTCCGCCCTGCAGAGGAGCCGCAGTGAGAAACGTTCGGAAGAAGAAGGATAAATCGCCCGCAACTTCAAAGCAATAACTGACTCGTGCCCTCCCTTGTTGGCCGCAACGAAGAAGCCCATCGCTAGGCGCCATTCATGGGTGAAACTGTTCATTTCCCACACATCATTCCGAAGAGCGGGTCGACGCGTCGCGCTGGTTGCCTTCCCCTGGCCAACGATCTGCCTGGTGCCACATCCAGAATGGAAATGTGCGGCGCGGGTGCTGTTGTTCCGCGGAGCAGATTGAGCGCCTCGCGGTTGAGACGAGCGCCTCACCACTTAAGCCGCAGCAGCGAAACGGCCTGCCGGGGCAGTTGGGTGTCGATCGTCGCTTTCCCGTTGCGCACATCGAGCCATTGCGGAGAGGTCAGCTGCTCGAGCTGCCCGGCGGCCTCCAGACGTGCGACCTGATCCGGGGTCGGCGACTGCGGCGAACCCATCGCCTTCCATGCGGTGTAGGCGTTGCTGTGCGTGTCATCGATTCGGTAGTGCTCCAGCAGCACTCGACCTACGCCGGCCGGAATCCCTGTGACGGAGATCTGCACCTCGGCGTCCGGCGCGGGACGATCGTCGTCGTGGTAGTTCCAAATCATGACCGCAGCTTCGCCCTCTGCCCGGGTTGCGATTGCATCCACGTCGGGCGCCTCGCGCACCCCCGTCTTGACCAGATCGCCGAGCGGAACCCGGCCCGTGCTGGTGGTCGCGACCCGCTCGCCAGCCATCAGTCCCGCCATGCGGAAGAGGTTCAGAATCGGTTTGTCGATGCCGTTCGTTGCGAGCGTCCGGAATCCCTCGAAGTAATCCCTGTTTTCAAACTCGAATGCCCACGTCAGCATTGCGGCCAGGTTCACCTTGGTCTCATCCTGCAGCTCGAACAGGGCCTTCATTGCCGTTGCCGTGTACGACGCGTAGAGCGTGCCGTTGCGGTAGGCGTTCGCCGGATTGTCTTTTATGGAGCAGGCCGCGCAGCCCTCGGGATCGGCCTCGCTCAAAATGATCGGCAGATGGCGAAACTGTGGGTACTTGGCGACAATGCGAAAGCCGGCATCAGCGGCTTGCAGTTCGTTGGCGAGACCCATCTCCACGTGCCCGTCGACCAGCGCCGTGCGGCCCTTTGGATGAAAGGAGATGAAGTCGAGCGGGATCGGCTTGCCGTCGGCCGCGCTTCTGTCGTGCAGGCAGTGCTGCAGGAATTTGTCGAGGAACGCGCCAGCCTTTGCGCCGGAAGGTCCCGTGGTCGCCGGCCCGCCGACTTTCGCATTGGGCAGAGCGGCCCTCACGCCAGCCACCGCATAGTCGTACAGCTTGAAGTACTCCTCGGGCGTGCCGTGCCAGTAGATGATGTCCGGCTCGTTCCAGACTTCGAAGTACCAGGCGCTCACCTGCTGGCGGCCGTAGCGTTCGACCAGATGCTCGGTGTACTTGCGCACCAGCTCGCCCCACATCCCGTAATCCTTCGGCGGATTGTTCGATGCGCCGCCCATGGTTGGCTTCGGAAAGTGAAGCTGATACTCCGTGATTCCCTCGACAGGTGCAGCTAGGTCCCTGGGCATGAAACCCAGCTCGACCATTGGCCGTACACCGGCTTTCTGAAACTCGTCGAAGATCTGGTCCGTGACCGTGAAGTCGTAGATGGGTTTCCCCTTCTCGTCGAGGCGAAAAACGTTCGAAGAGCTCCACTTGAGCTCCGGCACGCCGTTGCCTGAAGTGAGCAAGTGGTGCGCGCGAATAGAAACAGGCGCGGGGCTCAGGTCGTGTAGTTCGCTGAGAAGCTGCTTGCCGCGCTCCGTCGTCGTGTAGTTTGACTCGTCGTAGCCAAACCAACTGCAGATCGGCTTGAAGCTGCCGACTGGCCGGGTCAGGTCAACCTGGATCGACACCGATTCAGGCGACGGAGCCTGGCAGTTGATCTGGATCGCGGCGGCAGAGATGAGAATAGCGGCAAGGACGCGCATGGTTCCTACCTTCTCCGGTCGGTGCGAAACGTGCAAGTTCTGGAGAATTCGCGTGCGCGATGAAGCCTGCTTCCTGCGCGGCGGCCTATGGCTTCACTACCGTCAGTCCTTGAACGGCAGCGAATCGCCTCGTGTTGAGCGTGACGATCATGGCGCCGCACTCGCGGGCAGTTGCCGCAAGCATCAGGTCGAATGGGCTCATTCTCTGCCCCGTGGACTCAACGTCGGCCCATATGCGTGCGTGTTCGGCGGCGGCTCTCTCCGTATAGGGGACCACGTCGAAGGTCGCCAGCATGCGCTGCAGGAACTTCTGCCGCTTGGCGCGATGCACGCCCGTCGCGCGCTCTACGCTACGCCATAGCTCGGCGACCGTAATGGCGGCAATCTTGACTTCCTCGTTCGGCTGCGCGCGAAGCCAGGCGTCGAAGTCGAACGCGCTCCGCTCGGCCTGAATGATCACATCCGCATCCACTAGAAACGCCACGGTCGCACCTGCGGCTGCAGCGATACGCGCGCCTGTTCCAGATCGTGAAGCCACGACGTGGCTTCTTCCTCCCCGACGTGAATGCCTTCCACAGCTTTTTGAAGCGCTGCCGCCAGCTCGAGTCCCTTCTTGGGCTTTCGCGCCGCTGGCACAAGCCAGGCCACCGGCGAGCCTCCCTTGACCAAAATGAAGCTTGTGCCCTGATAGCGCGCGCGGCTCACGCAGTCGGCGAAGTTCCGCGATGCCTCAGTGACGCTGATCGTGACTGGGTCCATTGGGTCAGATTATCAGATTCTCTTCAGCTGTTGTTGATTAACTCTATTCCGCTGCGTTGGTTTGCTCTCGACGACGATTCTCTCACTCGGCGGCGAACCGCTCCATCAGAGTATCGAAATCTTCCAGCCGCGCATATTCGATGATGACTTTCCCGCGACCGTTGCGATCCTCGATTGTCACTTTCATCCCGAGCGCACGCTGCAGGCGCTCCTGCGCATCGCGCACGTTGGGATCCACGGGAGGTGGCTCTTTGGGCCCCTTCTTTGCCTTACGGGTTGGGTCGAGGAGCTCCTGGACGTAGGCCTCTGTTTGGCGAACAGAAAGCGAACGGTCGACAATCCGCTGCGCTACTCCCTCGACCTCCTCGGCGTGCTCAAGCGCCAGGAGGGTTCGGGCATGACCGAAGGTGAGTTCTCCCGCCTCGACTCGCGCCTGCACAGATGACGGTAACTTAAGCAAACGAACGAAGTTAGCGACGGTCGCGCGGTCCTTCCCGGTGCGCTGTGCCATCTGCTCTTGCGTCATATGGAATTCGCGGGAGAGCCGTTCAAAGGCGCGGGCCTGTTCCATCGGGTTCAAGTCGGCCCGCTGCAGATTCTCGACGATGGTGATCTCCATGGCCTGTTCGTCGGAGACTTGGCGCAGGATGGCCGGAACGGTCGTTTTGCCGGCCAGCTTCGAGGCCCGCCAGCGCCGTTCACCGGCGATGAGCTGATACCGGCCGCCAGCCAGCGGCCGTACCAGCACGGGCTGGACGACGCCGTTCGCCGTGATGGAGGCAGCCAGCTCAGCCAACTGCTCCTGATTCACTTGCGAGCGCGTCTGGAACGGGTTCTGATCGATCTGATCGAGGGGAATCTCGCGTGGCTTTCCGCCCTCAACGTCAGGTGCGGGTGAAGTGTGAGTGCGCGGAAGCAGAGAATCGAGTCCCTTTCCCAATGCGCGGCGTTTCGGGTCAATGGCTGGGGTGTTCATCATGGGGATTCCTCAATTTCCAACGAGTACGAATCTGTATCCTGGCAACTTCTCTGCCCACGAGGATGCGCGGCAGCCGCGGGTCACGAGTATGGCCAGAACGGGCCTTTGGGCCTCGAGCGATCATCTGCCTGCGCTCTGCGTTCCGCGGCACGCGGACTCTCGATTTGATTTCGGGCGAGGAACTCACCGGCCATCTCGAAATAGGCCTCCGCGCCGCGTGAACGGGGGTCATACAAGGCGACTGGCTTACCGTGGCTGGGGGCCTCCGCCAAACGGACGTTCCGCGGGATCACTGTCCGATACAGGATTTCTCGAAAGTACGCGCGGAGCGTATCGGTCACCTGTTGTGCCAGGTTGGTGCGGTCGTCGTACATCGTCAGCAGCACGCCTTCGATCATGAGCGTGGGATTGTAGGCAGCCCGAACGCGTTCCAATGTCGAGATCAGCTCCGAGATCCCCTCGAGCGCGAAGTACTCGGCCTGCATGGGAACGATGAGGGTCTCGGCAGCCGACAGGACATTGAGCGTGAGCAGGTCAAGCGCCGGCGGACAGTCCAGGAAGATCAGATCGAAGTTGGGCTTCACGGGCTCAAGCCCGCTGCGAAGCCGGAGCGCGCGGTCCTCGGCAGCCGTCAATTCGATGTTTGCGCCAGTCAGGTTCTTGGAGCTGGGCAGCAGCCAAAGACGATCCACACCGGTGGGTAGAATGACCTGCTCCGCAAGGCTGTCTTGTACGAGCACGTCGTAGACGGAATGGCGATTATCGTCGCGTTGCAGACCCAGGCCCGAGGAAGCGTTGGCTTGGGCATCGCAGTCGACCAGGAGGATTCTTAGCCCCTCCAGCGCCAAGCAAGCGGCCAGATTGATGGCCGTGGTCGTTTTTCCCACGCCGCCCTTTTGGTTCACAACGCCGACGATCTTGCCCATGGCATTCCAGAGTAACGGGACAGGCGTTGCGAACGAAGCCGCTTGCGTTGTGGGAAACGAGGAATAGCTGTGGAAAGTCCCCGGCGGACTAGCGGGCCTGTGGGAAGCAATCGCTTCCAGGGGAAGGGGTTCTGCATGGGTACAGTGACGGCTTTGATCGAAGCAGAAAAACAGGCTCGCAGTGGAAAACTCCCTGGGTTCCGGGGTGAGATCTCAGTCTCCTGCGGCTCAATTCCCGGCTTGAAACAGGCGCCAAGAAGGGAACGTTCTTAGAGTGTGTTCCACGTGGAACACTCGCTGGCCCAATTCCCTTTTCCCCGGTTTGTTCCACGTGGAACATCCGGCGGCGGCCACCCACTTCTCCCCCGGGGTCCCCGAATCTGACGCCCTGCTCGGACCCGCCTGGCCGAAGTACCAAAGTGTTCAACCCGGTCCACGCGTGAAGCGTCAATCCGGGCTACTATCGATCCGTACCTGGGAGTCTGAACGTGAAAGCCACCTATTCCATCGTCGATGGCGTCATCGGCGTAATCACAATGAACCACGGGAAGGTCAACCCCCTCAGCAAAGTCCTCCTCGACGACATCGTCGAGGCCCTTGAGTCCCTTGAATCGCCTCCGGTGCGTGTCGTGATCCTCCGCGCTGAAAAGGGAGCGAAGGTCTTTTCAGCAGGACACGACGTAAGAGAGCTCCCGACCAACGGTCGAGACCCCCTCACCTACAACGACCCCCTGCGCCAGGTGATGCGGAAGATCGATCATTTCCCTCACCCCGTCATCGCCATGATCGAGGGCTCGGTCTGGGGCGGTGCCTGCGAACTTGCCTTCGGCTGCGACGTCATTGTCGCTGCCGACGATTCCTCCTTTGCCATCACTCCGGCCAAGCTCGGTGTGCCGTACAACATCCACGGGACCCTGAACCTCATCAAGGTGGCCGGCATGCACCTTCTGAAGGAGATGATCTTCACCGCAGAGCCTGTCTCCGTTCGCCGCCTCGCTGATTTCGGCGTGATCAATCATGTCGTTCCCCGCGCCGAGCTCGAAGATTTCACCCTGAACCTGGCTCACAAGATCGCGCAGACCTCACCGCTTGTCCTCGCTGTTCTAAAGGAAGAAATGCGCGTCCTCGCCAATGCCCATCCCGTGATTCCAGAAACCTACGAGCGCTTGCAGGCGCTCCGCCGCGAAGTTTACGACAGCCATGACTACCAGGAAGGCATCCGCGCATTCCTTGAGAAGCGCCCCCCGGTCTTTCTCGGAAACTGACGCCGCTCCCCTCGGATACCCCGCCGCGACTCCCAACCCGACCCCATTTCAATGGAATCCAGAAAGAAGAAGATCTTGGACATCCAGAACGCATTTGTCGGCAGCAAGACCCCGCCAACCGAAAAGGAAGTCGCCGAAGCATTGCGCGAGACTGGATCGCTCTGGAAGGAGCTGATCGATTGGCTCGCCGGGCAGAGCATCGTCGCCAAAGAATGGAAGTCGCCCTCTCCGAAGTTCGGCTGGGGATTGCGGCCCGCACTCAAGAAGCGGACGATCCTCTACCTGGGTCCATGCGAAGGTTGCTTTCGTGTTGCCTTTGTTCTTGGCGACAGAGCGGTGGCGGCCGCGCGTTCGAGCGACTTGCCCAAGAGCGTGTTGAAGCAGATTGCCGCGGCGCGCCGCTACGCGGAGGGAACCGGGATCCGCCTCTTCGTTCGAAAGCCGGCCGACCTGGCTCCGATTCGAAAGCTCGTCGAGATCAAGCTCAGCAATTGAGCTTTCTCCCCAGCGCGAGAAGCTTCGATTCACTGCTCCGCAACCGAAGCGGCTTCGCCCACGAGAACTCTGCCCCGGCAATTCCCTTCAGTTGGTGAAGCTCCGCGTCGGTTGTCATCAGAGCCAACCAGCCGCCTGGCCTGACCAGTTGGACTGCCGCCTCGACGGCCCGATGCATCTTGTCGACTGCACGCAGGATCACGCAGTCGAAGACTTCGCCGATTGTCTCTGCCCGATCTGCGTAAACCTTCGCGGCGATTCCCAGGACTCGGATCGCCTCCCACAGAAATGCAGCCTTTTTCCCCTGAGACTCGGCGAGCGTGACTTTGATCTCTGGCCGGCAAAGCGCGATGGGGATGCCCGGCAGCCCGCCGCCTGATCCGAAATCGAGCACGGTGCGAATCCCCTCTGGCAACCCCTTAGCAACAATAATAGATTCAACAAGATGGACCGATACTATCTCTTCTTCGTCTCGCACGGCGCTCAGGTTGATCCGCTCATTCCAGCGAATAAACAGCGAAAGAAAGGCCTCGAAGCTTTGCGCCGTCTCGTTACTCAACGGCTTGAGACCAGCCTCGACCAGGAGCGCATTGAGCCGAACGTCTATCCCTCTCGCGCTCATCACTCACGCCCGTTTTCGGCCTGCCGTGGCTTCCAGGAGGCTGCGACCGCCAGAAACGCAGAGAAGATGGCTCGCGAGAACGCGCTTTGCATGTACGTGCGCTCCGGATGCCATTGCACCGCGACTACAAAATGATCCGGCGCATCCAGCTCGACAGCCTCAATCACACCGTCGCCGGCAGAGACCCCAACGACGCGCAGACTGTCGCCGGCTGACCGAATCGCCTGATGGTGGCTGGAATTGACTCTCACCTCCCCGTGTGTGCTTTCCGGCAGAAGCCCGGCAAGCCGCGATCCTTCCGCTATCCTCACCGCATGTGCTTCCACCACGTCGCGGCCTGGTCGATGATTCACGTTCGTCTTCAAATCCTGAATCAACGTGCCGTGCCGCCACACGTTCAGGCTCTGCGTTCCGTGGCAAATCGCGAGTACGGGCCTGCGAAGATCAAACGCGTCCTCGAGCAGCAGCTCATCCGCCGCTGTGCGCGCCGGATCGTCCTCGGCACACTCGGGCGCTCGCGCTTCGCCATAGCGTGCAGGATCCACGTCGTAGCGGCTGCCTGGCAACAAGACGCCTTGAACATTCGCCAGCAGCTTCGCCGCACGAACCCGTGGCTCATCGAGCGGCACAACGACAGGCTCCGCTCCCGCTGCTCTCAGCGCTTCAACATATGGCGGCAGAGACCGCAGGTTGTAATCCGGGTCGCTGCTTGTCGGAACAGGAATCGCGATGCGGACAGCCATACGCCCAGTGTAAAGCGGAACTGCATTCCCGGGCGCATTCACGCCGCCGGCGCCGATGGGTCTTTGTCGAGCAGCGCCTGGATCGCCGCGCGCAGCCGCTCTGTCAGTTCGACGCTTTCGCGCACGCTCATCCCTTTCGTCTCGATCGGTTTGCCGACGCGCATTATGAGCTTGCTGGGATAAAAGTGGCGCGTGTGAATCGGCAGCAGGTCGAATATGCCCTTCAGCGCCATGGGAACCAGAGGCACCTGTGCCCGGATCGCGAGATAGGCCGCGCCCGGCTGAAACGGCTTCAAGGCTCCCGTCTCCGTTCGGCCGCCTTCAGGGAAAATAAAAAGTGGCATCCCCTCGCGCAAAGCCTTCACCGCGCCTCCCAAGCTCACCAGTGTCGCTTGCGCGTTGTCCAGGTCGATCGGCATCTGCCCGGATCGCCCGAGATACCAGCCGATCAGCGGCCAGCGCCACAGGCTCTTCTTGGCCAGGATTCGGAACTGAAACGGTAGCGCGGCAAAGATGACCGGCGTATCCATGAACGATGTGTGGTTGGACGCATACACGGCAACAGGCTGCTTGCGGAAGTTCTCCGCGCCCTCCACCCTGAGCCTCGAGAAGGAAATGTGTACGGCACTCCACCCCCAGAAGCGGGCGATGGCGTGCTGTACGCGGCCGTTCTTGTCTACGTACGAAACCAGCAGCGCCGTAGTCGCGCAGACTGCCGTTACTAGCAAGAGCAACGGCGATTGCAGTGCGTTCATTCGCCAGCGATAGAAACGCGGCAAGGGGTTCGGCCGCCGACTCATGGCTCTCCACCTCGTTCTGCCACCAGGAGGCTGCGCACTTCCCCAACAAGGTACACCGATCCCGACACCACGACCACACCTCCGGCTGATTTCTCCCCCGCCATCCTTACAGCCTCGCGCACCGAATCGGCTGCGACCGCCTGTACTCCCGTCGTCCTTGCCGCGGCCAGTAGATCGTCAAGCGCCGCTGCGCGAGCGCTGTGGATCGGCGTGGCGATCACGAGGTCGAAGAGCGGAAAAAGAATCTGCGCCATCTCGCCCAAGGGTTTGTCGCGCAAGCATCCGAAGATCAGCGTCCTCGGCTGTCTTGTTTCCTGCAGTCCTCGCAGCCCTGCACGCAGCGCCCACGTCCCGGCTGGATTGTGCGCAACGTCGAGAACCCAATCCACGCCGTTCCTTCCGATACGCTCCAGCCGTCCTGGCCAGTAGGTGCTGCGGATGCCCTCCTGAATCGCCGCCGGACTGATCGGAAGGCCGTGCCCCTCGGCAAGCTCCACTGCCGCCGCCATCGCCAACGCCACGTTGCGTTGCTGGTGCGCCCCAGCCAACGGCGAGTCGACCTGGATGGTCGCCCCAAGCGCTTCAACCGAATAGACACTATCTGTCCCTGCCGCGGGCACGAACCGGACCGCACTGATCCCGTGCACGCCGAGCTGCGCTGCCGCCTCACCGAGTACATGGTTCGCCTCAGGGTGTTGCGGCAGTGTGATCATTGTCCCGCCTCTGCGCAAGATGCCTGCCTTCTCGCGCGCGATGGCCCCTATCGTCGGCCCCAGCCAATCCATGTGGTCGAGTGAGATGTCTGTGATGATTGCGAGCAGTGGCTCTACGACGTTGGTTGCGTCGAGGCGCCCGCCCATGCCAACCTCGAGGACCGCGAAATCGACTCTCTTCTCGGCGAAGTAGAGGAACGCCAGCGCAGTTAGCATCTCAAAGTAGCTGGGCTGTTGCGGCAGGCGGCCCGCCCGCACCGCTTCCTGCGCGGCGGTGTCGACACAAAAATAGAGCCGCGCGAAGTCGCTATCACCGATTTCCTCGCGGCCTACGCGAATGCGCTCGTTCGGCCTCTCAAGGTGCGGCGAGGTATAGAGCGCCGTGCGAAGTCCCGCTTCAGTCAGAATCGACGCTAGCGTCGACGCTGTCGACCCCTTTCCATTCGTCCCACCAATGAGTACAGCGCGGAACTGCTGCTGCGGATTTCCTAATCCGTCGAGCTGCGTGCGCACGTCATCCAGTGAGAACCTCCTCCGCTGCTGGCCGTGCTGGGTATACAGTTCCGGTACCAGTGCATTCAGTTGGCCGATTGCTGCTGCGTAAGACATCGAATGCCCAGTATAAGAGCCAAATCTGCTCGCGTGCGATGCGCCTCCCTCATCATTCCCCAACTGTGTAAGAAGGGCCAACCGCATTCTCTTCTTTCCGCACGTGTTCGGCTCGCCTTTCACACAAATCGATCATGTTCCACAGCCCTTCTCTCTTCCTCTGTGGGAGACGTGGGAAACTAGCGCCCTACTCCCGGCAATTGCCTCTGTTTTCCAATTCCCCTCAAACCCGCGGCCGCAATTTAGAAAAGCCGACCGCCCTACAACCCACCATCACGAAGACACTTCGCCTAGATTCCCACTTTTCCCATGCCTACTACGGCGGCTCCTGCTTCTAATCTCCTCTTCTTTCCTTAACTACTCACCGCGTTCCACCCCCGTTACGCGCAGCGCAGACTGGCCCACTCTGCGGTCGACTTGTTCCAGTGTTACAGCCGCAGCCTCGCAAAAGAGCCCATGGCGCGGAAAGCTAATAATCTACCCGGTTTTCCACGCACGCAACTAGCGCGGGATCGCTACAATCGGGAGGGAGAAAAGCGGCCGCTTTCGACAACCCAAAAACTGTTATAGCTTGGGGACAGAGAGCGCCGTCTCAAGTCCAGGGGTAGGGCCATGCCGGGCGCGGAACAAGACGCCGAGAAGCAGGCCGTTCAGGGGGCAGCGATGGAGATTAGCGTAAGCCGCCAGGATCTGGTGAAGGAACTCACTGCGACGCAAAGCGTCGTCGAGCGAAAGACGACGATCCCCATTCTTTCCAATTTCCTTCTTGAGGCCGAGGAGGATCGCCTTGCCATTACAGCCACCGACCTGGATCAGGCCATCCGCACCAGCACGACCGTGAAGGTCAAGAAGCCAGGGGCCTGCACAATCCCGGCGCGCAAACTCTATGACTACATCAAGCTGCTGCTCGACGGCGACATCTCCATCAAGCTCCTTGAGAACCACTGGGTCCAGATCCGCAGCGGCCGTTCCAACACTAAGATGGTCGGCATGGCCCGCGCCAACTATCCCCAGGTACCCGAGTTCCCGACGGTCGCCTCCACCGCCATCTCCCTTGTTGCGCTCCGCACGCTCATCGCTCGCACCATCTTCGCCATCTCCAACGAAGAGTCGCGCTACACGTTGAACGGTGCGCTGCTCATCCTCAAGGCCGAGTCCATCGCCATGGTCGCCACCGACGGCCATCGCCTCTCCTTCGTCGAAAAGCCCGGCGAAACCCTCGAGGGCATCAGCGGGGAGAAACGCGTCCTCGTCCCGCGCAAGGCCCTTCAGGAGCTCCAGGTCCTGCTCTCCTTTACCGAAGCCGAGAAGGTCGAGTTCGCTGACGACGAGCACACGCTCTTCTTCCGCATCGGCCACCGCACGCTGTCGAGCCGCAAGCTCAACGGCCAGTTCCCCAATTTCGAAGCCGTTATGCCGCGCGACAACACCAAGTTTGCCGTCGTGCGCTCCAGCGAGCTCTCCCAGGCCATTCAGCGCGTCGCCCAGTTCGCCGACGAACGCTCCGGCGCCATCCGCATGCGCCTCGAAGACAACGAGCTCAAGGTCAGCGCCAACTCCACCGAATCCGGCGAGAGCGAAGACACCATCGACACGCCGTACTCGTCCGAGCCCATCACCGTCGGCTTCAACTCCGGCTACATCCTCGACTTCCTCAAGGCCCTCGACAACCAGGGCGAGGTCCGCCTCGAGTTCAAGGACGCCCAGTCCGCCGGCCAGATGCGCCCCGAGGATCCCGACGCCGAGTACAAGTACCGCTACGTCCTCATGCCGATGCGCATCTGACCGGCCAAGCCGCCGGCATTTTTTGCGACAGGCCGGTGATTCCCTGCGGGGAATGCTAAGGGCAATGAAATCAAGCGAAATGTTCGCTATTATGGTGCGGATACCCCGCCAAATGTTCGCTTGAGAGGTTGCGTTTTTTCGAGACATACACCAAGAAAAGTGCTGAATTGGAGGCAAAAAGCACCACAAAAGGTTAGGAATTAAGCGCAATGGCACCAAACAATTTCCCAGTGCGCACGGAATTGCGGGCAAATCGCTCGTAAGTAGCTCTCGCGGAAAGGCTTACGCCACTTTCCTGCTGCAATTCAAGTCGCGGTAGAGCGAGCAGGCGCGCCACCGAAGTGGCTTCGGCGCGCGTGAGCTGCTCCCCGAGATTTAGTCCAAGAGACATGAGAGTTCTCCGATAGATTGGGGCCAGGGAGCCCCGAAGAGGAGGACTTCAGATGCGGAAGAGCCGGTACACAGAAGAGCAGATCGTGGGGATCTTGAAGGAGTCGGAGGCGGGGCTGAGGACCGCGGAACTGTGCCGCAAGCAAGGCATTAGCGAG
>JBEKUS010000050.1:0-28904 GCA_049514795.1 Occallatibacter sp. | reverse complement strand
GCAGCGACTGATTCACATCGTCTGCAAGAAAGCTCTTGCCCATAGCCAGCATCGTAAACTCAGACGCCAGCTCCAATCTTGAATTTAACCGCCGAAGGAATCTATCTCCGACACACTCCTAGGCCAACGAACCGGGGTCTCTGAGTTTTTCTGCCGCCACCCGGCCCACGCCCCGGAGGATGGGTTTTACGGGCCAGCGGCCGTCGGCGTCCGGGAAGAAGATTTCGCCTGTGCGGCGGGCCTCGGGGCGGTAGTACCAGCGTTTGAGGAGCGCCAGATGACCCTGACGGATGGTGGACGAGGGCGGACGAGCGTGTGCAGAGAGCTCGGCCAAGGCGGCTTCGAGGCGGGATTCCAGGAGGCTGCGGGGAACCTTGCCGGCAGCAGGAGCTTGAGTTCCAGAGCCCAGGAGAGATCCCTCAGTCGTTTCGGAGTCCGAGCTTTCTGATCCCCGATCCCTGATCCCCGATGCCTGCCTCTCGATTTCCTGCTCCTCGGTCCCTTGCTCCCTTGTTCCCTCGGTCCCTGTTTCCGCGATCGGCTCGACGACCATCGGCTGCGCGAAGAGCGAGGTGGAGCCAGACTGCTCGTTCTGAATTCTCATGCCTAGGGTGGGGAAGGCGGCGGGCCCGCGCAGGCGGCCCTGTTCGTAGAGAAAGACCGCGACCTCGCCGGGATTCGCCGCGGCCTGCAGAATGACCGCGCGCAGGTGGCTCAAGGGGCGGACGAGTTCGGCGGCGAGCGCGCGAACGGCCTCGACGCGCTGCACTTGGGCGTGGAGCGCGGCAGCGGATTCGAATTCGAGGTTCTCCGAAGCGTGCTCGCGCTGGGCGCGGAGAGTCACCAGACGGCTTTCGCCGCGCGTTGCGAGAAAGCTCTCGACCGCCGCGGCTTCCTCCGCGTAGCGCTCATCGGTGCAGCCCTTGAAACAGGGCGCGAGGCACATCTTCATCTCGGAGTAGACGCATCCAGGATAGGTTGGATCGGGCGCCAGATCGTCGCTGCAGCGGCGAAGGAGAAAGAGCTTGAGCATTTCCTCGGCATAACGCTCAGCGGCGGCGCGCGAGGGGAACGGCCCGTAGGCCCAATCGGCTTCGCGCAGGCCGGGCCGGAAGGTGACGGTGACCCGCGGATAGGGATTGCTGCCGAAAAAGCGGACAAAGGCAGGAGCCCGCAGGTGCATCCTTTCGAGGCACTTCGCGCCGTGGGCTTTTTCGAGCAGATCGAATTGAACCAACAGCGACTCGAACTCCGAGCCGGTCAGTCGCCACTCGATGCGGCGCACGAGGCCCGCGAGTTGCAGCCGGCGCGGGTGTTTGGCCGAGGGCTGGAGGAGGCGCTGGAGCCGCGCGCGCAGGTTCGGCGTGCGGCCGATGTACGGCTCGACGCGGGCGTCGGCCCCGTAGAGGACGAAAACCGCCGGCCATTGCGGCAGTTGGGCGAGCGCGGCTTTGGGGTCGGCCGGGTCGAAGGCGAGAGATTGAAGTTCAGACGGCACGTGCCGGATTCACCTCGTGGCGCACATCACAAGTACACGTGTTCAGTGTGATTGTACGGCGGGTCCTTCCCCGCCCTGCGATAGGTGTTCGCCGGGCGAAAGACAACCATTCTCACCCCGGCGCATCTGAGCCATGTGATACCGCAGTTCGGGGGAGGTGGTATCGTGAGCCGGTTCGAAGCAGTTTTCCTTTCGTTCTTTCTCTTCAGTCTTCCAGCAAACAGTTTGAGGGCTCAGATTCAGTCATCGTTGACGCGGACCTCCCCAGCAAGCGTACCCGCTTCCATCACCCTGCCCGCAGGAACCAAAATTGAATTGGTTGTGACGCGCCCCGTGTGGGCGCTGCCGGCCAAGAACGGCGACACAGTCTACGCGCAAACTTCGTTTCCAGCGGTCGCCGGCAACAGAATGGCGATTCCCGCGGGTACGTACGTGCAGGGGACGATCAAAGATCTGACACGGCCCACGCGCAAATTCGATCGCGCGGAGATTCAGGTGCTCTTCACGAAGATCATCTTTGCCAACGGATACACCGTGGAGCTGCCCGGCGGAACAAGTGCGGTGCAGGCGCCCGCAGCCGTTGCTGCATCGGGCGATCCGCAACCCGCGCAGGGCGAGACGCTGATTGCAATCACGGTTCGGGTGACCACGGCAAACGATCTGCTGCTCGACAATGGCGCGGAAGTGGAAATGACGCTGGGCGCGCCGCTCCAGTTGGACCTAAAGCAGGTTGCGCAGTCGATTCCGCTTTCACGTACGCCGCAGCCGGGGCAGTTCAAATCGGCCACTCTCTGCCGCGACGTCCCCGGCAGTCCAGGCGCGCCGGGCACGTCGGACACGGTGATTCCCGGAACACCCGGCACGCCTGACACCGTGATCCCCGGAGGACCTGGAATGCCCGACACGGTGATTCCGGGAATTCCAGCCACTCCTAGCACCGTGATCCCCGGTACGCCGGGCACCCCGGATTACCCTGGCTATGTTTGCCCGGCCAAGCCGCTCGTGGTTTCGTGCACTCCGGTGAACAATCAACCAACGCAAAGTTCTCAGCCCGTGGCGCCTCGTTAACGCAGCGCTCTCTTTAGCCAGCGCCCAGGAAGGAAGACTGTCCCATGTTCGCTCAAGTCACTGCCGCATTCGTGATTGCTTCACTCTCGATCTCGCAAACTCCGATTCCCGCCCCGCAAATTGCGCCGCCCCCCGCCGCGCCAAACGCGCCCGCGCCCTCGACGCAGACCATCGTTGTTCCCACCGGGACGACTGTTCCTCTCACTCTGATGAGCGTCGTCAAAAGTAAATCGACAAAGCCCGGAGACACAGTCCGCGCCGTCGTCGCTTTTCCTGTGACTATCGGGACCCAGCTCGCCATTCCCGCAGGAACCTTCGTGGAAGGCGAGGTGACCCAGGTAACGGCGCACCCGAAGGGCGGCCGGCAACCGTCGTTCCGCGTCCATTTCACGCGCCTGCTCTTTTCCAACGGCTATTCGTCGCCTCTGAATGGCGAGAACACACAGGCCTTGGCGCTGCCGCCCGACAGCGGCGCACCCGCGAACGAAGTGGCGGAACTCACGCCGACTCGGCTGCCGGGGGCGCGCTTTGCCATTGGCGAAGGGCAGCAGACGCCGACGCTTCCGCGGGTAGGCCCCAACCCCGCTGTCATCGGCGGAGCCGTTGGCGGGGCCTTTATTGCCATCGTCGTCGGAATGATCTTCTGGGCGCATCACAGCGGAAACAACATCGATTTCGCCCTCTACGACGCTGGCTGGCAGTTCCAGATGGTTCTCGACAGCCCGGTCACGCTCGACGCGGCGCAGGTTGCCGCTGCCGCCGTGGCTCCCAGCTCGAACTAATCAGCTGCGGTGACCACAACGACGAGCCGTTTCGAGCCGCGCAGCCGCCGCCTGGGTTCTTGCCGAGCTTGACGTCGACACCCTTGAGCGGCGCGCCGGCAAAAGCAAACTGCGCGCAGAGCAGACTGGTTGCCACCGCGATGACAGAAAGAGATTGGGTCGCGATTCGATTGAGGTTGTTCATTGGGCCTCCGGGGATGTTCCGCATCCTACTCTGCCACCACGCGGATTGTCAGCCCCCGGGTGCAATTGACGACTCTCGGGCCGCGCAGCTTTCCCGGGAACGCGAAAGCTGATATGCTGCGGGCGCAGAGAAAAACCGATTTAGGTAGGGGGATGAATTCGGCAATGTGGTTTCTGGGGATGGACGTAGGCACGGGCGGAACGCGTGCAGTAATCGTGGATGAGGCGGGGAAGCTGAAGGGAACGGCGTCGAGCGAGCACGCGCCGTTTCGCGCCGAGCACCCGGGGTGGGCGGAGCAGGACCCCGAGGATTGGTGGCGTGCGGCGCAAGAGGCGATCCGCGGCGCGATTGCCGCAACACCGGAGCCGCGGGAACCGGTCGCGGCGATCGCGCTGACCGGGCAGATGCACGGCGCGGTGATGCTCGACGAGACAGGCGCGGTGCTGCGGCCGTCGCTGATCTGGTGCGATACGCGCACGCAGCCGGAATGCGACTGGCTGACCGAGAAGATCGGCTACGAGAAGCTGATCGAGCTTGTGTGCAATCCCGCGCTGCCCAACTTCACGCTGACCAAGCTGCTGTGGGTGAAGACGCACCAGCCGGAGATCTTCTCGAGGATCAAGCACGTAATGTGCCCCAAGGACTACGTGCGCTACCGTCTGACGGGCGAGTTCGCGATCGACGTGCAGGAGGCGAGCGGAACGCTCCTGCTCGACGTGACGCACCGGAGGTGGTCGCGCGAGGTGGCCGACGCGGCAGGGATTGACATGAGCTGGCTGCCTAAGGTGTTCGAGTCGCCGGAGATCTGCGCGCGGATAAGCGAGAAGGCAGCGGGGCTGACCGGGTTGAAGGCGGGCACGCCGGTAGCAGCGGGCGCGGGCGACCAGGGCGCGGGCGCCGTCGGCATGGGCATCCTGCAGCCGGGCAGCGTTTCGGCGACCATCGGAACCTCGGGCGTGGTGTTCGCGGCGACGGCCGAGCCGACCAAGGACCCCAAGGGCCGCCTGCACACGTTCTGTCATGCCGTGCCGGGCGTTTGGCACGTGATGGGCGTGACGCAGAGCGCGGGGCTGAGCCTGAACTGGCTGCGCGGAACATTCTTCGCCGGCCAGAGCTACGACGTGCTGAGCGAGGCGGCTGCGAAGGTTCCCCTGGGGAGCGAGGGTCTGGAGTGGGCGCCCTACCTGCTCGGCGAGAGGACGCCCCATCTCGATCCCGAGGTGCGGGCGGCGTTCACAGGCATCGGAGTCCAGCACACCGGAGCGCATTTTGTGCGCGCGGTCCAGGAAGGCGTGGCCTATTCGCTCCAGGACACCTTCACGCTCTTCCACGAGCTGGGCATTCCAGTGACGGCCATCCGGCTAGGCGGTGGCGGCGCGCGCGGCGCGCTCTGGCGGAAGATCCAGGCAGGCATCTACGGGAAGGCCGTGGAGGTGCTTGTGGCCGAAGAAGGCGGCGCATTCGGCTGCGCTCTGATGGCCGGCGTCGGCGCGGGCCACTGGAAGAACCTCGACGAAGCCTGCGGACAGGCGATCGAGGTGGCGCAGCGGATCGAGCCCGATCCTGCCGATGTGGCCGCGTACAAAACCGGATACACGAAGTGGAGAAAGCTCTATCCGGCCCTGCGCGGGCTGCGGTAAATCAAACACGAAGGGCCTTGAGGGATCCCACGTCCCTCAGGCCCTTTCCATCGCCTCCTCCCGGTTCCTGCTCCCCTGGTGTCAAGGCCCGGTACGCGGCCTCGTCGGCCTGCTGCTCAAACGACGGAGCCAGAATTAATTGAGTGCCCTTTTTTCTGAATGCCCCGGGGGTATATTTTCAAGGCTAATTCCTTTTTATTCAATAAAACGCCTTCAAAATCGCGGTCAAAAACGGTTAAGAGTGGTCGCGAATGCGGGCGTTTTTCACCGTCTTTTGCCGCATTCGTCGGCTGCCCCACTCGGATCGGGCGATCCCTGCCCGGTTTGCTCGCTCCTCGCTCCACGAAAGGCGCGGCGAAAACCGGCTGCGACGGAATCACATAATGTAACTACGAGTCTGTGCTACAATCTGTACTTGGGAGGATCTATGGTTACAACCGCCGTTCGAGGGAAGGAAGCCACACTGAATCTGCGCATTGACGCGGGGCTAAAGGCGGATTTTGCCTCGGCGGCAGAGGCGGAGGACCGCCCCGTGGCCGCGGTCTTGCGAGCTCTGATGCGGGACTACGTGGAGGAGGCACAGAGGCGCCGTTTTGCCGCCGAGGCCCGCCGGCAGTCGCAACTGATCGCGAACTCGCAAGATGAGGCAGAGGTCATGCGCTGGATTCAGGATGTGAGCGCGGTGGACGGCGGCAAATGAACCGCGGCGACCTGGTCACCGTTGCTGTTTCAGGAGACTACGGAAAGCCACGTCCAGCGCTCGTAGTCCAAGCGGACGCCTTCGATCTGCATCCCTCGGTGATTGTGCTGCCCCTGACGAGCGAACTGCACGATACGCCGCTGTTCCGTGTCAGCGTGGACGCAAACGAAGAGACAGGACTGCGCGCGCCTTCGCAGATCATGGCGGACAAGGCAACCACTGTGCCGCGCACAAAGATTGGGCCGCGCATCGGTCGCGTGAACGACGCGACGATGGCGGCCGTGAATCGGGCGTTGCGCGCGTTCCTGGATCTTTAGACCGGCCTGCCGGGTGTCATCCGCTTCCGGACGTAACCCGGAAGCACCGAATCATCTACTTGGCGAAGAGCGCGAGGTCGATCGCGTCGGCCATCGCCTTGTAGCCCGCGTCGCCGGGGTGCAGGTGATCGCCGGAATCGGCTGTCGCGCTGAAGTGGGTCGGATTCTGCGGGTCCTGCGTAACTTTATCGAAGTCGGCAACGCCATCGAAGGTGCCGCTCGAGCGAATCCAGTCGTTCACCGCTTCACGTACCTTTTCGCCTTTGTCGGAGTAGTATGCGGCGCCGGCGTACGGCGTGAGCGTGGCGCCGATGGCCTTGATCCCATGCTCGTGCGCGGCGTCGGCAATCTGCTTGAGCCCAAACTCCAACTGCTGCGCGGTAATCTCATCCCACGGAGCCTGCAGCCTTGCGAGGCGGCCGATGTCGTTGATGCTTTCGAGCACGAGGACGTAGCGAACGCCGCTCTGCGAAAGCACGTCGCGGTCCAGGCGCGAGACCGCGCTGGGGCCGTAGCCCTCATTCAGCACGCGATTGCCGCCGATTCCGACGTTGAGCACCGAAACGTTCTTGAGGTTCGGATCGGCCTGAAGGCGCGCGGCGAGATCGTCGGGCCAGCGGCGATTGGCATTGTGCGTGGAGAGAGCGCCGTCGGTGATCGAGTCGCCGAAGGTGACGATGGCGCGCGAGCCGGCTGCGGCCTCGACATCGATGCCGTCGAGGAAATACCAGGATGTGATGGCCGCGGCCCCGGGCAGCTCCGCCGCGGCGGAGAAGTCTCCGCTGGCGACAAAGTTGTCCTGGCAGGCGAAGGCGTGAAAGGTCTCCGCGCGCATCACCTGCGGCGGCAGATAGAAGCTGATAACAAGATCGGAGAGAGGCGCGACGGTGAGGGCGACGGGATCGGAGAAGATTTCGGCGCCCGGCGCAAGGTTGACGGAAGTTGCCCCGCCGAATGTGATGCCATGGTCGATGCCGGGCTGAATCGCGCCTTTGCCGGCGCTGAGCGCGACGTGCGCATCGCCGATGGTGAGTGGATCGGTGCCGTATGCGTTGGTGAAGCGGACGCGGATTTGCGGCCCGCCGGCGGAGACGTGGACGATCTCGCGCAGAGTGACGCCGCTGAAGGGGCGGACGTTGAAGCCGCCTTCGGCAAGCATGGGAGCCGCGGCCCAGGTGCCAACCCACTGCGGGTGCGGCGCGGACTGGGCGCGGGCCAACATGCCGACCGTGAGAAGGAGGGCGGTGAAAGCAGCAAGACGGAAGCAGTGTCTCAACATGGATCGATTCCTCTCCGATTCAGACTACAGTCGATTGCGAACATCCGGTTAGTGCAGCTCGATCTCGGCGCTGAGCGGCGTATTCTCGCTGGAGTCGCCGACGCGAATCACGAATTTTCCGGGATCGATCTTCCAGTTGTGCGCGGGTTCATCCCAGTAGCTGAAGGCGCGCGCATCGAGTGAGAGCGTGACGTGTCTGGTTTCGCCAGGAGCGAGACGGACCTTTGCGAAGCCCTTCAACTCGCGCTCGGGGCGATCGGCCTTGGCGGAAGGATCGGAGACGTACAGCTCGGCCACCTCGGCTCCGGCGACGCTACCCGTGTTGGTCACGTCGAAGCTGACCGGTACGGTGGCCCCGGAGGTCCCGCTCGCGGGGACTTGCAGGTTGGCGAAGCCGTACGTGGTGTAGCTCAGGCCGAAGCCAAATGGGAAGAGCGGGTGCTTGCCGGTGGTGGTCCAGTAACGGTAGCCGACCATGAGCTTGTCGCCGTAGCGGATGTGCTCGATGGTGTAGTCCTTGGGCTTGCCATCAAAACCGATGGTGTGCAATGTGGTGTTGTCCTTGGGGTCGCCGTAGTACCACTTCGCGGAGGGGTTCTCGTCCCAACTGCGGTCGAATGAAACGGGCAGTTTGCCTTCGGGGTTGTGCTGGCCGAAGAGGATCTGCGCGACGGCTGTACCGCCTTCCTGGCCGGGATACCAGATGTGAAGCAGGACGGGGACCTTGTCGAGCCAGCGGGTCACATCCATGCCGCCGCCACCGGTCAGCGTGACGATGGTGCGGGGATTCGTTGCGGCGACCGCTTCGACAAGCGCGTCCTGGCCCGGAGGGAGAGTGAACGTGCGGTCGCGGCCTTCGGTCTCAGTGGAGGGGCTGAAACCGACGGCGACAATGACCACGTCGGCGTCGGCGACAGCCTTCTTGTTGGCGGGTGTGTCGGGCATACCGGCGCTATAGAAGACGGCTACATCCGGACCAAGAAAGTTGGCGATTCCGGTGAGGATGCTGACGGGCTCGAAGGCGCGGGCTTCGGACGAACCGCCGCCGCCGGTGATCGCCGGAAAGGCGTCGGGACCGATAATGGCGATCCTCTTGATCCTGGCTGGGGCAAGCGGTAGGAGGTGACCGTCGTTCTTGAGGAGCGTGATGCTCTCGAGAGCTCCCTGGAGGGCGACGGGGCGATCCGCGACCGAATAGGTGGAATCGGCGGGGTCGTACTGCTGGCGGTCGATAAAACCGTAGCGCAGCTCGGTGCGGAAGATGCGCAGGAGGTGTTCGTCGATCGTGGATTCCTTCACCTGGCCGCTCTCGACCGCAGGGACAAGGTTCCTTGCGTTCATGAACTTGGGACTAGGCATCTCGAGATCGAGGCCGTTGTTGACCGCTGCGACCCCATCGTAGGTCGCGTCCCAGTCGGACATCAGAATGCTCTTGAATCCCCACTCCCCTTTGAGCACTTTCAGATTGAGAAAGTCGTTTTGCGTGGCGTGAACGCCGTTGACGAGGTTGTAGGAGTTCATGACTGCGTCGACATGGGCCTTGGTGACGGCGGCCTCGAAGCTGGGGAGGTAGATCTCGCGCATGGTGCGCTCATCCACATCGGAGCTGGCCTCGTGCCGGTTGAACTCCTGATCGTTGAGGGCGTAGTGCTTGACGGTGGCGACCACGCCTTGCGATTGCACGCCCTCAATGAACGGCACGACGAGCGTCGCGTTTAGATACGGATCTTCGGAGAGGTACTCGAAGTTGCGGCCGCACAGAGGCGAGCGGGCGATGTTGACGCCGGGACCGAGCAGGAAGTTGACTCCGCGGGCGCGGGCGTCGTGGCCGAGGCTCTCGCCGAGCTTGCGCGCGAAGTCGGAATCCCACGTGGCGGCCAGTGCGGCCCCCCCGGCATAGGCGGTAGTGGGTCCCCAGGTGCGCACCCCGAGCGAGGCATCGGACATTTTGAAGCTGGGCAGGCCGATCGCAGGCATGGGCCGGGTGAACATCCCGTCGATGCCGCCCAACAACTCGATCTTCTGCTTCAGCGTCAGACTGGCGATCATGGAGTGCGCCTTGGCTTCGATGGCAGGCGAGTCGGGCACGGGAGCCTGGGCTACAGTCGAGAGACATCCGGGCCAAGACATCAACCCTGCCAGGACGACAGAAAGAGACAATGCACGGGTGCGATTCATAGGGTTCTCCTCACCGCGCAAACGGTAATGCATTTGGCAGGCGGATGTATAGCGGGACACGTGGGTACGCGTTGCGGAAGTCCCCATTTCGACGCTCCCGCAGGATGAAACGGCCGGAAGGAGTGTTGCCGGGAGAGGATGGCTGGGATAGGTCCGAAGGGAAGAATTTGGAGCGTTCTATCGCCGAAACAACAGCTTGGCGAGTGTGACTCGAATCACAGGGGGGGGTGAATGGGGTCACTGCCCGCCCCCGGCGCGGGGGCGCACACTCGGGACTCAGTGAAGCCAGGCACGGCGCCTGCAGCGGAGTGACGACCATGAGCTTTTCGAACGGCCTGAAGACCATTGTGGTCGCGACGGACCTCCAGGGCCATGCGGAAGCCGCTCTGGAATATACGCGCAAGCTGGCTTCGAACTACGGAGCCCGAATCGTTCTGGCGCACGGGCTCGATCCGATGGAGTACGCCGCTGTCGACGCTTTGCCGGACAACGTCGTGAGCCATCTGACGGCAGAGGCGCGCAAGGTGCTGGACAAGCTCACGGGCGACCTGCTCCGCGAGGGGATTCACAGCCACTCCGAGATTCGGCAGGGGGCTGTAGCCGAGATGCTTGTGGACGTGGCCCGGCAGTACGAGGCCGGGCTGATCGTGATTGGCACTAAAGGGATGGAGGGCGCCGGACCGGTGGTGGTGGGCGCCATTGCGGAGCAACTGGTTCGGCTGGCGCCATGCCCGGTGCTGGCGGTGGCGGCGGACTGGAATGCGGGCCCCAATCGGCCCACGCCGGGCGGTCCGGTGTTGCTCACCATGGAGCGGAATGAAGCGGCTGCGGAGGCGGCTGCGACGGCGTACTCTCTTGCCGAAACCTTTGTTCGGCCTTTGCTTGTGCTGCATGTGCGCACCGCCGCAGAAGTTGCCGCTGGCATGAATCCCTGTGCGGCCCGCCTGGAAGACTTCGGCGTCCGGGTCGAAGGGAAAGCGACGGTACATTGCCTGGTGAGAGACGGCAGCCCGTCGGAGGCCGTTGCGGAGACTATTGCCGAAAACCACCCCTGCATCCTCGTTGCGGGAGTGAAACGGGCAAGCGCGACTCCGGGGCCTCATGGCACGGCCTTCGCCTTGTTGTCGGCGTCGCGCGTGCCTGTTCTTTGCGTTCCTCCATCTGAGGCGCGAGCTGTCGCAGGGCAGAAGATGGCCGCTTCCGGGGCGGCATCGTAGCAGCGAGACAGGATCCGGCCTGCAGGGATTCGGCCGCTTCAAAGGGACTGGGCAAATGAAAGGAGATGCGCAACCGTCTTGTCCGATCGAAAGAACCCGCCGATCGGGTTGGAACGCAGCCGGTGCGCTGTGCAGCGGCGGACAAGGAAACGTGATTTGCGTAGAGCGCAATGGCGCTCGCGCGTTCCGGAACCGCAGCGGATGCAAACGCAGAGGACCAGGAAGCGGGGCGAAATGATGGCAGACCTGACCATACAACCTGACACCCCATTGGACCGGCTGGCAGCCGTGTCGGCGCATCCGCTAGCGGAGCTTCTTGAGTGCCCGCCGGAGGCCGATGGTCTGTTGAATGGAGCGTCAGAGAACGTCGAGTGCGACTCGGGGCAGGTTATCTTTGGCCAGAATGGTCTCTGCAAAGGGCTGTATGTCGTTGTCTCGGGAGACTTTGTTCGCAAGGCGGAGCGTTTTGACATGCGCGTGACGCTGGGATCGGCGCGACCTGGGGACCTGATTGAGCTGGCAGCGGCGCTGGGAGATGAACACCACACCTACACATTGAGCGCGGTCACTCCCGGATCGCTGCTGCTGCTGCCGCTGAACGCCCTGCACAGTGCGTTTGAGAGCTATCCGCCGCTGCGGATGCGGCTCTTGGAGGAGCTTGCGCGTGAGGTTTCGCGCGCCTACATTACCTGCTGCCTGACCCGTGTGGTGCCAGCCCGGCGCCACAGCAACGGTTTAGGCCGGGCCTAGAAGCCAACCCGATCCGGAACTCCGATTCCGGGCGGCAGCCGATGGGGCGAAAACTGGACTTGCGGGGTCGGGATTTGCGCTATACTTTTCTTAGCCCTGAGCCCCGACGGCACCCGTATGGCTTCAATCCATTCCCATCACCCTCCGGAAGACTGTCTGAACTGCGAGCATCGGCATTTGCGGATGTTCTGCAATCTGACCCCGGAAGCGCTCGCGGATTACGACCAAATCGGAATTATGATGAGCCACGCCCGCGGGGCCAAGCTCTTCTCTGAAGGCGATCCGGCGCGCAACGTCTTCATCATCTGTTATGGGCAAGTGAAGATCTCGTCGACCTCGCGCGACGGCAAGACAATGATCCTGAAGATCGCCGGACCAGGTGATGTGATGGGGCTGAGCGCGGTCCTGGCCAATGTGCCGCATGAAGTGACAGCCGAAGCCATCGAGCCCTGTCAAGTGAAGACGGTTCGCAAGCAGGAGTTCGTCGAGTTCCTGGGCCGGCATGGTATCGCCTCGATGCACGCGGCGCAGTCGCTTTCGGGCGAATACCTGACGGTGTTCCACGATGCCAAGCGGCTGGCGCTCTCCGGTTCCGCGGCGGGGCGGCTGGCGCGGTTGTTGCTGGACTGGGGGCGCGCAACGGCCAACGGCAAGCCGGAGATCCGTTTCACGATGGCCCTGACGCACGAGGAGATCGCCAACATGGCGGGGACCTCGCGGGAAACCGTTACGCGGCTTCTGAACCAGTTCCGCCGCGACCAGTGGATCACCATCAAGGGCACCAGCCTGACCATCGTAAAGCCAGAGCAGCTCGAACGGCTGACGGCGTAGAGTATCTCTCCTTCGCGTTCCGAATCATCATCGCTATGGCGGCTCGTTCATCGAGGGATCGGTGTCTCTAGGCCACGTGTTCCTTCTTCAAAATTGGGAGTTCGAGTGCGACGCTCTGATGGACGACCTTCGGAGCAATCCGCCCGCGCGGGCCCTTTTCCAGGCAGACTAAGCCAAAGTTGGCCATGGTCTTAAGCGTGCGGGAGAGGTTCGGCTTCTTGCGGCCCGTGAGTTGGGCGAGTTCTTCGAGCGAGCCAGGCGCCTTTTCCGCGATCACACGCAGGAGATCGCGATTGCCGGCAGAAAGCACCCTGGCGAAGGACTCTGTGGAAGGGAACCATACGTGCGGCTCGCCCTGTCCGAGCTTTCGCTGCCCGCGGGCAATGGCGAGGGTCATGGCCTTCATCTCTTTGTAGCTTGCGATTCCGACTCTGAGCGTTTTCACGGGAGCACTCCTCTCTCTTTCAGCACTTTGTCCACTTCCGTCCAGAAATCGGCGAGCAAAGCTGCCGCGTCTCTGTATTCATAAGCCCACACTGTTCGAATTCGGTGGCGATGATCCTGGGGATCGCCGCGCCTCCGCCTGCCGACTGGATGGGCGTTGTCGAATCCCACAAGACGTTCGCCGTTCGGACCGTGCAGCGTAAGGGAATAGTCCAGCCCGTGCGGCTTTTCAGGTGTGGCCGGCACCTGATTGACCACAAAGCGGACCCAATACCTTCCCTCTGGATCAACGACCAACGTGATCCCGTTCAGGTCGAGCAGAGTAGCGAAGGCAGGATCGCGCGTCTGCATGTTGGTATTAGGTTATCAGTTCATCATAACAACTGCAAAAAACCTTGTGAACGGACCCAGAGACCCAATTCCGAGAGGCTCTTTTGTTACTGTGGACCTATGCCCGAAGCTGCTGCCCTGCCCAACGAAACCGCGCTCGATCTCGAGGCCTTGGCTGCCGATATCGTAGCGCAGGCTACGGGCGCGGGCGCGACCGACGCGGAGGCAGTAGCGCGCGAGGGCGACGAGTTCAGCGTGAACGTGCGCATGGGCGAAGTGGAGACCCTGAAGGAATCCGGTTCGCGGGGGCTGGGATTGCGGGTGTTTCTGGGCACGCGATCTGGTTCGGCCTCGACCAGCGATCTGACCGCAGACGGAATCCGGCAGCTCGTGAAGGGGGCTCTGGCGCTGGCGAAGGTGACCGAGGAGGATCCGTTTGCCGGCTTGCCGGCTGCGGGAGAATTTGGCTCAGCCGCCGGCGATTTGCATCTCTATTACGGCGACGTGTATTCGCTGACCGGGCCGGAGCGCATCGAGTGGGCGAGGCGGGCCGAAGCGGCGGCGCTGGCCGCCGACCCGCGCATCTCCAACGCCGATGGCGGCAGTTTCGACGTCTCGACCGGCTGCAAAGCGCTAGCCAACTCGCGCGGCTTTGTGGGCAGCTATAGAACGAGCTTTGCCGGCGTGGCCGCCGCGCCACTCGCCGTGGACTCCGACGGCAAGATGCAGCGCGACGCGTGGTGGTCGAGTGCCCGGCGCCTTGCGGATCTGGAGTCCCCTGAGGCCGTGGGCAAAGAAGCAGCGCGACGCGCGCTGCGCCGGCTGGGGGCGCGGCGCGTGGCAACGCAGCGCGTGCCGATCGTGTTTGCGCCGGAGACGTCGCGCACATTGATCGGTTCGATCTTCGAGGCCGCTTCAGGCGACGCCATCTGGCGCAGCGCTTCGTTTCTCGCCGGGAAGCTGGGCGAGACTGTCGCCGCGCCGGATCTTACGATCGTGGACGACAGCACCCTGCTGCTGCCCAACGGGACCGGCGGCTTCGGGACCTCTCCCTTCGACGATGAAGGATTGCCCTCGCAGCGCACGGTCGTGGTGCAGGAAGGCGTGCTGCACAATTACCTGCTGAACACATACTCCGCGCGCAAACTGGGCATGAGGTCGACGCACAACGCGGCGCGGGGACTCGCGGGTGCGCCGGGGATTGGTTGCGGGAATCTCTTTCTTCGCCCGGGCACGCTCGCGCCCGAGCAGATCATCGGCGAGGTCCGGGCAGGCCTCTACGTGACCGGCCTGATGGGCTTTGGCACGAACCTGGTGACCGGCGACTACTCGCGCGGCGCAACCGGATTGTGGATCGAGAACGGCCAACTAGCCCACGCCGTCGAAGAGGTGACGATTGCCGGCAACTTGGCGGAAATGCTGCGCAACGTGACGGCCATCGGCAACGACCTGGTCTTTCGCGGTTCCGTGGCCGCACCGACGATCCGGATCGACGGGATGACGATCGCGGGCGCCTGAGCACCGCCGGGCCCGGTCAGCATTCAGGCGGAACGCAACGTGAGCAGCGCGATCTCCGGCGGGCAGTCGAATCGGAAGGGAAGGTTCACGGTGCCAAGACCGCGATTGACGTAAAGCTGCGCTTTTCCTACGCGGAACCAGCCCTCGACATACTTGCGTCCCAGCTCGGGAAGCGCCAGGGCGCCCACAAACGGCAGGCAAATCTGGCCTCCGTGCGTGTGGCCCGCGAGCACGAGCGACACCGCCTGCCCGGCTTCCATCGCCAACAGATCGTCGGTGTAGTCGGGGGCATGGCAGAGAAGGACGACGGGTTCGTGCGGCAGGTTGCGGATCGAAGCCGGGATGGCCACATCCGGATCCGGGTCGCCTTCGACGGGATCGTCGACTCCGGCCAGCCAGAACCGGGCGCCGGAGCGTTCGATGGGCACGTGTGCGTTGACGAGCACGGCGATGCCATTCGCCGTCAGCGCAGGGATGACGCGTTTTCGTCCCACCATCACGTCGTGGTTGCCGAGAACAGCGTACCGGTGGGGACATTGGAGCTGGTTAAGGAGATTGGCGCATTGCCACGCCTGGCCAGGCGCGAATCTCCTCCACATCGGCCCGTGGGTCACATAGTCGCCGTTCAGAGCCACCAGATCGGGATTCAGACGATTGATCTGATTCACAGCATTGCGGAGGAAGAATGGCTCGGTGAATCGATCCATGTGGATGTCGCTGAGTTGCGCAATGCGGAAACCGTCGAAGGCCTGTGGAAGCCCGGGAAGATAGACGTCGCGGCGGGTGATCTCGACCCAATGCCGCTCGATTTCGCCCGCATAGAGCGCCAAGCCGGCGCCTGCGCACACGCTTCCCAGAAGAAAGCGGCGCCGCGTGATTCGTGGCTTGGAAGGAGAAGAAGACACCTGCATAGTACATGTTAGCGGATCGGACGGCACGACGGCTCCGGGACAGGCGTGGCGTCGGTTACGTTGGGAATCAGGAGGGAGTCACCAATTCGGCGCGAACGGCGGCAAAATAATCGGCGACCTCGCGCCAGTTGTTCACTCGGACGAAGCTCGTCGCCGTAAGGTTGTGCGGCGCAGTGTAGAGCAGACCCTGGCCCTGGAAGCGCAGCAGATTCTTCGGCTGGTCGTCGATGAGGTAGTCGGCGCGAAGGATGCTCTTGTTTCCGCAAAACACGTAATGCGATGGCGGGATGAACGGGAAATGGCGCTGCAGCCAGCGGTACTTGGGTCCCAGCGAATTGGGCACGGCCATGGCCTGCGTGGCGATGTAGATTTCGAAATGCGCCGAAAGGTCCCGGAGTACATCCTGGGCGTCGGGCATGAGGGGCAGGTCTTCGAAGAAGTCCTCGGCGTCGAGAAAGGCGCGGAGCTGAGTCTGGCGGTCCTGCGGAGCGACCTCCCAGAGGCCCTTTCCTGCCAGGTCGTCGGGGGTGACATCTTCGTCGAACGTCTGGTTATAGCGGCGGATGTGCTCGGAGAGTGTGTCGGCCATGACCTCGTCCATATCGACACAGATGCGCTGCACGGGGGAAGCTCCTAACGGTTGTCAGTCTTCAGCGACCAGTTGTCGGCGTCCGGCGCGTTCCGGCGCCCGGCGACAACCGGATCCCTGAGTCAAGGTTAGCAGGATCGAGGCAGGCCTTACGCGTCCGCCGGCTTCGGTTTGCGCGGGGCGCGGCCGGCGCCGGGAATCATCTCGGGCGGCGGCTCTTTGGGCGCGGGCGCGATGGCCGGGTCCCAGTAGAGAAGACGGCTGCAGCTGTCGCAGGAGAGCAGAGCGCCGTCACGGAGCTCGTTCCAGGTTTGCGGGCGGATGCCCATGCGGCAGCCGGTGCACTGCTGGTTCTCGGCGCGGGCGATGCCCGTGCCCCGGGCAGCGGCGATGCGATCGAAACGGGCCAGCCAGTCGGGATCGAGAGCCGCGCGAACGGCCTCGCGGCTGGCGTCGAGAGCTGCAAGTTCAGCGCTGAGCTGCTGCTTGCGGGCGGCCACGCTGGCGCGGGCGGCCTCCACCTCGGCGGCCAGCCGTTCCACCTGGGATCGGGCCCGGGCGAGCGCGCCTTCCTGCGCCTCGGTCCGCTCAAGGCTTGCGTATTCTTCGTTTTCCAGGCGCTCGGCCTCCGCAGCGGCGAACTGAATCTCGTGCTCGATGGCGGCGGCCTGCTCGGGAGTGGTGACAGAATCGAGCTGAATGCGGAAGCGCGCGCCCTTCTGACGATGAGTCTCGATCTCGCGCTCAAGGCGGGCACGCAGCGAGTCCTCGCGGCCGAGAGCATCGGAAGCTTCAGCCGACTGGCGTTCGGCAGCGCGGAGTCCGGCTTCGGCTCGTGCGATCTCGGCGGGCAGCGCGCGGATCTCCTGATTGAGGCGCGCGCGGTCGAGTTCAATGGTCTGGAGCTTTACGAGGTTCTCGATCGACTCTTGCATCGGTGACAAGAAGTCTAAAACACGGGGAATAAGGGAACAAGGGAACGAGAGAACAAGAAGTCAGGGAATTGAGGATAAACGGTGCCGATTCAGCGCCGCTTCTTCGGAAAAGACGGAGCCGAAACCCTGGTTCCGATCCGTACCGGCCGCAGGCCAGAGAATCCGAAGTCTGGAGTCGATCTTCTCCCGTCCGAATTCGTGTCCCCGCAGATGCCGTGGCTGGCGCAGTAAGCCGCGGCGGACCCAGGATCGCTGAACGGACTCGCATTCGGCGCTGCCAGGGTGTATATCAACAAGATGGGCTGGCGTTCCCGCGCTCCATTCCTCCCGGATGGCCGGCTCGCACGGAAACTGATTCGGAATTCGAAGCCGCCGCAGTTTGAGGGATCGGCCATGAACGATGCGCCGAAGCAGGGTTCGCTGGATCAGCGCCAGAAACAGCGCCGGGACGCGCGCTTCGCCATTCGGCTGTCGCTGGCAGCAGGCCTGCTGATGCTCGCCGGGAAGATGACGGCCTGGTCGCTGACCGGATCGACGGCGATCTTCTCCGATGCCGCCGAATCGGTCGTCCATGTTGTGGCTGTTGCTTTCGCCGTCTTCAGTCTGTGGCTCAGTACCCGCCCGGCGGTTCCGCGCTTCCAATACGGCTACGAGCGAATCTCCTTCTTCTCTGCGGGCTTTGAAGGCGCAATGATCGTGCTGGCCGCCGCAAGCATCGTCTTCGCCGCAATTGATAAGTGGAGACATGGCCTGGTGCTCCAGGACCTGGGCCGGGGCGTGGCGCTGATCCTGGCAGCCGGCGTGTTGAATGCCGCACTGGGGTGGTACCTTCTGCGGGTCGGCAGAGCGAGTCGCTCGCTGATCCTGGAGGCCGACGGCAAGCACGTACTGACCGACTGTTGGACCAGCTTCGGCGTGGTTGGCGGCCTGGTGCTGGTCATGGCGACGGGCTGGAAGCCATTCGACCCGCTGATCGCGCTGGCGGTAGCGGCCAACATTCTGTGGTCGGGCAGCCGGCTGATCTGGCAATCGCTCAAGGGCCTGCTTGACTACTCCGACCCATCGGTCGGCCATCTCATTCGCGCGCAGCTCGACGCCATTTGCACGGAGCTTGGCCTCGAATACCATGGAGTGCGCTTTCGCACCACGGGTTACCGGCAGATCGTCGAAGTGCACCTCCTGTTCCCCGACAGCATGCCGCTCGGCGAGGCTCACCGGATGGCAACCCAGGTCGAAGAGCGGCTGGTGGAGGATCTGGAGATGCCGGCGGACGTGACCACACACCTTGAGTCGCTCGAAGACCACACCGTGGTGCACCACGTGCAGCACTATACGGGACGGCCGGACTGAAGCAACCTGCGACCTCGCCGCATCGTCTAAACGGGAAGCCCTTGCGTTTTCTTCGGCATGGACGAAGCAGGTCCAAGCAGGGAAATCCCGGCTGCCTCATGAGTTGCCCTCTTTCCGTCCTCAAGCCTGGCGTCTAAGTCGAAAGTGGTATTCCTCGCAAACCGGCCGCTCTAGAGGATTGAGTTGGACTGAGTGAAGGTGGAAACTGATCGCTAGTGACTCCAGTAATGTCCGTGCGCCACTCGGCGTGCATAGGCAATGCCTCTTGCTTGCCCGGCTTGGGGTGTGGGCGGCGCTGTTCGCGACCGTGCTGTGCGTTCGCGCGGAACGGCACGCCTCCACTGCTGGGCCAGATACGGCCCCGGCGACAGCGCAACTGGGCAGCATTCATGGCGTTGTAGTCAGCGCCGACGGAACGGTTTATGAGGGAGTGCAAGTCGACCTCGAACTGACTCACGCCGATAGTCCCATCACGGCGAGCCAGCAGACGGACAGCGGCGGCGCCTTCAACTTCGCGAATCTGCCCGCGGGGACGTTCAAGATCGTCATCTCTTCGGCCGGATTCGTGACAAAGGCGATCGGCGGCGCGCTGCGCGAGGGCGAGGCCTTCGATGCGCATGCGATTGTGCTGCCGATCGCGGCTGCGGCGAGCTACGTCAGGGTGTCTGCGGCGTCGCAAGACGAGATTGCGGAGGAACAGGTCAGCCTGGAAGAGCAGCAGCGCGTATTGGGAGTCATCCCCAACTACTTTGTCAGCTACGATCGCAACGCGGCGCCGCTCAATGCACGGCTGAAATACCAGCTCGCGTGGAGGACGTCGATCGATCCCGTGACCTGGTTCATGACTGGCGCGGTCGCTGGCATGGAGCAGGCGAGCAATGCGTTTTCCGGATACGGGCAGGGCGCACAAGGATACGGCAAGCGCTTTGGCGCAAATACGGCCGACACCTTCATCAACACGATGCTCACGGGCGCGATTCTGCCCGCGGTCTTCCGGCAGGATCCGCGGTATTTCTACAAGGGGACGGGATCGGTTGCATCGCGCGCGATGTATGCAATTGCGAGTTCCGTGATTTGCAGGGGCGACAACAGACACTGGCAGCCAGATTACTCGGCGATTCTGGGTGGGCTGGCGTCCGGTGGCATCTCAAATCTCTATTACCCACGCAGCAATCGCAGCGGGGTGGAGGTAACCTTTGCCAACGCGGCAATCGGCGCGGGCGAAGGCGCAGTGCAGAACCTGATTCAGGAGTTTGTGGTACGCCGCCTGACACCCAGACTGCCTCACTATGGGGTGGCAGCGCACTAGTTCCCTCTCGTCATCCCGCGGCCGCCTCGACAAACCGATTCATTCGTTCCTCCTGGCGCTCGATGGACTCCACCAGCTTGAACTGCGTGCGGCAGCGGTCGAGGTTGTGTCCTTCGCGATGCACTTTGAAGTAGGTGTCGCCCGCCAGATAATCGGCAAGAAACCGGATGCCGATCTCAAACGTGATGAGCTTGCCGGAGAAGGCGAGGTACTGCTTCTCGGCTGGGGTCAAGAATGCGCCTGCTGTCTCAAGATAGCCGCGCACGAGCGCCTCGAATAGCGGGAACTGCAGTCCGACTTTGTTGAGATCCTGCTCGTCTTCCGCCGAGAGACTCGTTGTGGTGCGTACCATGTCGCCAAAGTCGTAAAGCGCGAGGCCGGGCATCACGGTGTCGAGATCGATCACGCAGACAGCCTCGCCAGTTATGTCGTCGAGCAGCACATTGTTGATCTTCGTGTCATTGTGTGTGATGCGCTCGGGGAGATTCGCGCTTACGAGAACGCCGGCGATGGATTTGTGCGACCGGGCGAACTCGATCTCCGGTCCGGCGAGCGCCGCGCGGTTCTTCACGTCCGCGGCAATCGCCTGCTCCAGCGCGGCGAAGCGCTTGGGCGTGTAGTGAAAATCGGGGATGGTCTCGGTTAAGCGCGGCGGAGGCAGGCTGGCAAGCTGCTGCTGAAAACGGCCGAAGGCGCGCGCCGCCTGGAATGCTTCGCCGGCCGTGCTTGCGGCATCGCAGCTGTGCGCGTTTTCGATGTGCAAATAGGCGCGCCAAGTTTCTCCGGTTGCGTCCACGTGCCAGTTGTTCCCGTCCCGCGCCGGGATGAGCCGAAGCGCCCGGCGTTCGCGGTCCGGCTCTTTCTCTGTTTGCGCGGCCAGATGCGCAGTAACGCGCTCGATGTTCCGCATTACGGCCACGGGATCGCGAAAGACGTTGCGGTTGATGTTCTGCAGGATGTAGCGCGCAGCAGTTCCGGCCGCCCGGCAGGTGACGAGGAACGTGTCGTTGATGTGGCCGTTGCCGTGGGGCGCGATGCCAGAGACCGTGTCGCGGAATTCGAACTCGTTTGCCGCGGCGTGCGCGTCGATCGGACCGCTCATGACCAGAGTCTTTCCGGATAGCGGCCGGCGGCAATGAGTTGACGAATGCTGTCGATGACGCGGGGGCGGTCCTCGCGATAGGTGACGCCGAACCAGGAATCACGCGTATGCAGCACCTTGACCCGCGCCTGCCCGGAGCGAACCAGATCTCCGACGGTGTTGGGGATGTAGCACTCGGCCTTCAATTCCGTCGCATTGCCCTCGAGGAATCTCTCGAAGTTCTCGCGTAGTTGGCTGAAGACCTGCGGCGTGAATCCCCACATGTTCAGAGATACCGGCTCGTCGCCTGTGAGTGTCGTGACTTTGCCGGCAGCATCGATGTCGCGGGCTCCGTTTCCGTCGCGCTCGATCTTGGTGAGCTCGACGATGTGCTGGAGATAGCCGTCAGCGGCGACCTGGCACACCCCGCGCGCCACCGAGCCGAACTCCGAGAGCGTGTTCCGCAGGGTAAAGCCAACCATTGCGTAGTCCGCCGAACCGGAGGTGAGATGCCCGGCCAGCGCGCGGTAGCCCTCGGCGCCGTAGAAGTCATCGGCATTGATGGCGGCGAAGGGCTCATGAATGACGCCTTCGGCGAGCAGGATGGCCTGCGTCGTGCCCCAAGGCTTGGTGCGTCCGGCGGGCACGGTGAACTGCGGCGGAATGTCCTCGAGCGACTGGAAGACGTACTCGACCGCAACGCGCTTCTCAAAACGCGCTCCGACGATCTCGTGGAACTGCTGTTCGATGTCCTTGCGGATGACGAAGACGAGCTTGCCAAAACCGGCGCGAAGGGCATCGAAGATCGAGTAGTCGATGATAGTCTCGCCGGCCGGGCCGACGGGATCGATTTGCTTGAGGCCGCCATAGCGGCTGCCCATTCCGGCGGCGAGAACGAGGAGCGTTGGAGACGGTGTTGCGGTCATCGATCGGGCCCTTTTCGAAGTCGTGGATTCAATCGAATGGTACAACACGGGACCGTCTGGGCAGCGGCTCAATGGCTCTGTTAGAGTGGGGTGCCATGAGAATTTGCAATCCTCGCGAGTGGTTTCAGTTGCCTCTGATTCTGGCTGCAATGGCGGCGTGCGGTGCCGCGGTGACCGCGGGCGCGCAAGCGCCAGCTCAGAACCCGCCTGCCTCTGCCGCTCCGGCGTGGGCGCAGCCGGGCTCGGCGACCCATGTCCAGGTCGCGCCGCCCGCGGACTTTCACCGGCCGAGCCGGAACTTCGATATGCCGATCGGCCTCTTCGAGGGCCAGTCGGACATTGGCGGCCCGCTGGTGCCCGGAAGCGCAAGTTACGGTGCCGCGACGGGGCAATACACCATCCATTCGGCCGGGTACAACATCTGGTACACGAGGGACGAGTTCCGGTTTCTGTGGAAGCGCATGTCGGGTGATGTGTCGCTGGCGGCCGATATTGCCTATCCCGATCCAAAAGGGTATGGCGACCGGAAGGCGGTGCTGATGATCCGGCAGAGCCTCGACGACGGTTCGAAGGCGGCGATGGTGGCGCTGCACGGAGCGGGCATGGTGCACCTGGCCTGGCGGCCGGAGCGGGACGTGCGCGTAACCGATATGGAGTTTCGCGTGGGTGGGCGCGGGCGGCCGGGCGGCGAGAGCCCCGACAGCTTGGTGACGATCGTCGCCAAACGGATTGGGATCGAGAAGCGCGGCGACGAGATTGCGCTGTTCGTGAGCCTCGATGGCGAGCCGATGCACCAGTACGGGCCGCCCATCAAGCTGCACTTCGACGCGCCCTTCTATGTGGGCATCGGTTTCTGCTCCCACCTGCCGGAGACCGTGGATACCGCGGTGCTCTCGAATGTTCTTTTGGAGAACGCGGCTGGGCGGGTGAGGTGAGGACGCGCGGATTGCCGTTCGGCCGCTTCGCGTGATTGACTGGTTGCCGGAAAGGGGCACGACGCACATGGCGTACGTATTGGCGCTGGATCAGGGGACGACAAGTTCGCGGGCGATTCTGTTCGACGCCGGCGGCGCGATTGCCGCGGTAGCGCAGAAGGAGTTCCAGCAGTTCTATCCGCAGGCTGGATGGGTGGAGCACGATCCGACGGAGATCCTCACGAGCCAGATGAGCTGCGCGGTGGAGACGCTCGGAAAGGTCGGCGCCAGGCCTCGCGACGTGGCAGCCATCGGCATCACCAACCAGCGCGAGACGGTGATCGTGTGGGAGCGCGCGACGGGCAAGGCCATTCATCCCGCGATCGTATGGCAGGACCGGCGTACTGCGGCGCAGTGCAAGGCGCTTGAAGAGAGCGGCGCAGGCGAAAGCGTGTCGGCGAAGACCGGCCTGGTGCTCGACCCGTATTTCTCGGCAACCAAAGTGAAGTGGATTTTGGATCACGTGGAGGGCGCGCAGGCGCGCGCGGAGCGCGGCGAGCTGGCCTTCGGCACGGTGGATAGCTGGCTCGTTTGGCACCTGACCAGCGGCCACAAGCACGTGACCGACGTGACCAACGCCTCGCGCACGCTGCTCTTCAACGTGGTGAAGGGCGAGTGGGATGCGGAGCTGCTGAAGCTCTTTGGGATTCCCGAGAGCATGTTGCCCGAGGTTGCATGGTCGAGCCAGCATGTGGGCGAGGTGACGACGACGCTCGGCCTGGGCGGCGTGCCGATCGCGGGCATTGCCGGCGACCAGCAGGCGGCGCTCTTCGGGCAGTTGTGCTGGAGCGCGGGCGAGGCCAAAAACACCTACGGAACGGGCTGCTTCCTGCTGCAGAACATCGGCACCGAGTTCATGCGGTCGCGGCACCGGCTGATTACGACGGTAGCGGCGAGCGCGCAGAAGCGGCTCGAGTACGCGTTCGAAGGCAGCATCTTCATCGGCGGCGCGGTAGTCCAGTGGCTGCGCGACAACTTGAAGCTGATCGGCTCTTCGGCTGAGGTTGAGGCGCTTGCGGCCAGCGTGCCGGACACGAACGGAGTGGTCTTTGTGCCGGCATTCGTCGGCCTCGGCGCGCCGCACTGGGATGCGCACGCGGCGGGAATGCTGATCGGCCTGAGGCGCGACACCGGGCCGGGGCACATTGCGCGCGCAGCGCTAGAGGCGATTGCGTTCCAGGTGGCCGATGTGCTCGAAGCGGTGCACAGCGAGACGGGTGCTCCGCTGACGGCTCTGCGCGTCGACGGCGGCGCGGCGGTGAATGACCTGCTGATGCAGTTCCAGGCCGACGTGCTCGGCGTGCCGGTAGTGCGGCCGCGTGTGACCGAGACGACGGCGCTGGGCGCGGCGTATCTGGCAGGGCTGGCGACGGGCTTTTGGGCGAGTCCCGATGCCCTGCGCGCGGAACGCAAGGGCGATGTGCGCTTCGAGCCGAAGATGGATGCGGCTGAGCGGGCCGGGCGTCGCGCGCGCTGGCAGAACGCCGTGGAGCGCGCGAAGGCGTGGGCGTGAGAACAGAGGTCAGTTGTCAGTGGTCAATCCTTCGCGAGGTCTTGACTGATCGGTACTTTCCTCTCCCCCCACCCGTTTTGTGGTTAATGGACTTCTTTTCAACAACTTGTACCCATCATCACTTGCCGTAACCCGTTGAAAAAGAAGGGCCTATTCTGCAAATTCTTCCATCCAAACGAGTTATGGCCATCTTTCGGGCCGAACTTCATTCGTTCGACAACATTTTGGCCCGGCGGCGCATTTGGAGGAAGACCGACGGGCTGCGCAGCCGTGTGCGTGGAGACATCCTGGAACGATTGTGCGGGAAACCGGGGAAATCCTCTGCAATTCATTTGGTCAAATCCGGAGTCCTGCCCCGACGTGGGTTGGCTGATGAAACTCGCCCTAAGCCCTTTCAAGTGCGATACTCACCCGTGACAGCTCCAGCGTGTTCCTCATGATCGTCTCTGTCCTCGTCTTCGTCACCATCCTCGCTCTTTCGCTCCCCTCGGCGGTCGTTCTTATCCCATTCACCCTGGTCACCCGCAACGCAGGGCCGCTCTACGCCGTCGGTTGCTGGATCACCCACGTCACCATCCGCGTCGCCGGCATCCGCGTCCAGATCGAAGGCCCCGAGAACATTCCCGCCGGCCGCGCCTGCATCTTCATGGCAAATCACGTCTCCAACCTTGACGCGCCTGTCCTCATCGCTAACCTTCCCGGCCGCACCTCGGTTTTCCTCAAGCGCCCTTTGATGAAGCTTCCCGTCCTCGCCTACGCCTTCAAGCTCGCCAGCTTCATTCCCGTCGCCCGCGACGGCCAGGTCGAAGCCGCGCGCCAAGCCGTCGCCCAGGCCCGGAGCGTTCTCTTGGGCGGCTTGCACTTCACCGTCTTTGTCGAGGGCAAGCGCTCGCCCGATGGCCGCATGTTGCCCTTTAAGAAGGGGCCGTTTCACCTGGCCATGGACTCCGGCGCTCCCTGCATCCCCGTCTCGATCTATGGAACTGAGGAGATTATTCCCTGGGGCAGCAACCGCATCCACCCCGGCACGGCGCACGTCGTCTTTCACTCGCCCATCGACCCGACCGCCTACACCACGCGCGACGACCTCTCCGCAGCCGTCCGCGCCGCCATCGCCTCCAGCCTCCCAGACTGGATGCGGAGCTGACCTGCTAGCATTTGTCGATCGAGGAAACCCTTTGGAGATTCGCACGGAGCGGTTACGCATGGTCCCGGCGACAGCAGAGCTGTTGCGGCTTGAGCTGGACGATCCGCCGTCCTTCGCCACCCGGTTGAATGCGCAACTGCCCAGCGACTGGCCGCCGGGTGAGTATGATCGCGACGCCATTCAGTTCTTTCTCGAACGGACGATTGCCGGCGGAGACAGCGCGGCGGGCTGGTACGGGTGGTATCTCCTGCTCGACCGAAGGGAGCGCGGCGGCAGCTTTCTTGTCGGCTGCGGCGGATATCTGGGGCCGCCGGACGAAGCAGGGCGCGTCGAGATCGGCTACTCGATTTGTGAGCGTTGGAGAGGACAGGGGCTGGCCGGGGAAGTGGTAACCGAGCTGGTGGAAAATGCAGGCCGCCGCGGCGCGCAAACCGTGCAGGCGCACGCACATCCCGACAACGCGGCTTCGATCGCCGTTCTGCGCGCCTGCGGCTTTCGGCAGGCGCCGGACGAAGCCCCGGACATGCTGCTCTTCGCGATCAGCCTCTAAGCCAGACCGTCATGGTTGCACGACTGCGTTGTACCCGTCGTCCAGCAGCTTCTTGCACATCCGGTTCGCGTCGTCGCGGCTCGTGAACGGCCCGATCCGCACGTGGATCAGTCCGTCCGCCGGCTCGCGTTGCGCCGTCACCGAATAGCCGCGCTTGCGCAGCGCGCCGACCAGCACATCGGCGTCCTCCTGGTGCGACACCGCGGCAATCTGGACCATCAGCGCAACCGTCGCCCCGGGCATTGCCGGCCGCACGTTTGTTGTCGCCGCTGCCGGTGAGGGCTGTGACGCATCCCCTGTGGCCGGAATCGCCGGCTTCACCTGCGGCTGTGCTGTTCCCGCGGGCGAGCCTGGCTGCCCACCCCCTGGCCCACTTTGCTGCGCCGCCCCGGAACTTGCTCCACCGTCGGCTGCGGCCGGCGTCGTGGCCACGCTCCCCGGCGTGGGTTGCGGCGCGGGAGCCTGCGCCGACGCCGACGGCTTCGGAATCGTGCCGTTCGCCTGCAATGGCTCCTGGTCGGGAGCGGCGGTTTGCGCGCCCGTCATCGGAGCAGCTCCGCCGTGGTGTCCCACCGCGTACCCGAGTCCGAAGCACAGCCCGCAAAGCACCAGCAGGCCAAGTGCGATCCCGATCACCGCGCCCGTTCCGAGTGTCACCTCGGTATCGCGCCCGCGATCCACTCGCTTCGGTTCCTCGTCGTCGAAATATCCCCTCATGCTTTGCCTGCAAACAACAAGCTTCTAGCCTTTCGCTTTCTCACAGCCCAGGCCTTTGCCGAAGTCCCCAACAGCAAACAGCAAGGCGAACAGCTAGGAGTTGGAGCTGACTTACTTCTTCTCCGCCTCCGCCTTCGCACCGCCCGCGAGCTTGTTCAGCAGCGGCATCATCTCGATCGGCAGCGGGAACACGATAGTGGTGTTTTTCTCCACGCCGATTTCGGTAAGGGTCTGCAGATAGCGCAACTGAATGGTGATGGGCTCGGTCGCCAGCAACGCCGCCGCATCCACGAGCCTCTGTGCCGCGCTGAACTCGCCCTCGGCGTGAATGATCTTCGAGCGTTTTTCGCGCTCCGCCTCGGCCTGCTTGGCCATGGCGCGCTGCATCTGCTCCGGCAGGTCGACCTGCTTCACTTCCACGCTGATCACCTTCACCCCGAACGGCTCGGTGCGCTGGTCCATGATCGACTGGATGCGCAGGTTCAGCTTGTCCCGGTGGCTCAGCAGTTCGTCCAGCTCCACTTCGCCCAGCACCGTGCGCAGCGTGGTCTGTGCGAGTTGCGATGTCTGATAGACGTAATTCGAGACCCTGATCGCAGCGTCGTTCGGGTTCACCACGTAGAGCGTGACCACCGCGTTCACCTTGATGGTGACGTTGTCGCGCGTGATCACGTCCTGTGGCGGAACCTCCAGGACCTCCTGGCGCAGGCTGATGCGCACCATCTGATCGAACGGCCGGAAGACCAGGATGATACCGGGGCCCTTCGCCTGGGGAAGTGCGCGGCCCAACCGGAAGATCACCCCGCGCTCGTACTCGCGCAGGATCTTGATCGAGTTGAGCACATAGAGAACGACGATGGCCAAGAAGATCGACAGGGGCATGGTGAATTCAAACATGGGACTTCCTTTCCGTACTCAGCAGGGATTGTACTCTAACGCCGCCGCACTGATGCGGCCTTTCCCTCAATTGCCCCACCACGCCGCGAGCACCCCGCACGGGTGCCCTCTCGGCGCCGGGTCTTTTCGGACCACGTTGGGATGCTAACTCCGCCTGGTCCACTGACTTGCTGACCCGCTAACTGGCTGGCTTGCCCGCATCCACTGCCGGGTCCACCTGGAGCACCATTTGCTCGTGCCCCACCACGCGCACGGCCGCTCCCGCGGCCACCGGAGCGCTCGTCACCGCCCGCCAGATCTCGCCTTCCACCAGCACATGCCCCTGCGGAGCCAGCGCTTCCATCGCCGTCGCCGGGCAGCCCACCATCGCGTCCGCTCCTATAAGCGCCTTCCGCCGCCGCGCGATCAGCGCCAGCCGAACCAGAAATACCGTAATCGCCCCAAACGCCGCGCTCACGCTCAGGGCCACCAGCGGGCTGATCCCCATCTCAGGCACCGGCGCAGCCACCAGCGTCAGCGTGCCGAAGGTCAGGCACACGATCCCCGCGATCGCCAGCGCGCCGTGCGCGCCAAACTTGGCCTCCAGCAGCAGCAGCACCATCGCCGCCAACATCAGCATCACAGCGGTGTAGCGGATGGGCAGCAAGTTCAGCGCGAAGATCGCCAGCAGCACCATCAGCGTGCCCAGCGCTCCGGGAACAATGGTGCCAGGCGAGTTGAATTCGAGATAAATCAGCAGTGCTCCGCCCACCAGGAACAGCAGCGCGATGTTGGGATTCACGAGCCAACCGAGCAGTTCCTCGCGCAACGTGGGCCGAACCACGTCAATCCGCGCTCCGGCCACGTGCAGCGTCACCTTCGATCCGTCCATGCGCGTGATCTCGCGGCCCTCCAGCGAGTTCAGCAGATCGGCATCGTTGTTCGCGATCACATCGATCAGGTGCTGGTTCAGCGCCTCCTCCGCCGTGTAGGAGTGCGAAGCCTGCACCGCCGCGATGGCCGCATCGCTATTCCGGTTGCGCTTCATGACATATGAGCGCAGAAACGCCTCGGCGTCGTTTTCGATTTTCTGGTTCATGGTAGCGTCGGGCTGCGGGCCAAACTCCACTACCGGATGTGCCGCTCCGGCGTTGGTGCCCGGTGCCATCGCTGCCACGTCAGCCGACTCCAATAAGAAAAATCCCGCTGACCCCGCGCGCGCCCCCGCTGGAGACACATACAAAATCACCGGAACCTTCGATCCCAGAATTGCCCCGGCCATGGTGCGCG
>JBEKUS010000049.1:0-28928 GCA_049514795.1 Occallatibacter sp. | reverse complement strand
GACGCGTGCGCGGCAGACGAGGATCCTTCAATTCCGCAAAATGCGTCAGGGGAGTCTCCATCTCCCCATCTCAATCTTTTCGCACACCGCCGCATATAGCCGCTATGGTGCGTTTGCCCTGGAAAGCGGGCGCGGAACGGGGTGATTGCAGGCATCACCGTGGTAGCATGACAGACGCCGCGCGGGCGGTGCGGCGGGACGAGAGATTCAGGCAGGGGCCCGGGGGATGAACCGGATACCGAAGCTGACGATAATCAGGGATGAGGTTGAACCATGAACAGGATGGGGCGGCTAGCGGCAACTGGACTGGTCATTCTGGGCGGGCTTTGGATGGCGGCGTGCGGAGGCGGCGGGAGCGGCACCGGCGGCGGAGGCGGAACGACCAGGACGACGCCCACGGTGACGGCGTGGCCGACGGCGAGCGCGATCACCGTCGGTCAGACGCTGGCCAGCTCGACGCTGAGCGGAGGCGCCGCATCGGTGGGCGGCACGTTTGCCTGGACGTCGCCGTCGACTTCGCCAAGCGTGGGGACGGCGAGCGAAAGCGTCACCTTTACACCCGCGGATACGACCGACTACTACACGGTGACGGGTTCGGTCAGCGTAACAGTGAACAAGATCACACCGACTGTGACTGTAACGCCGGCCTCCTCGAGCCTGCTTGCTCCGCAAAGCCTGAGCGTGACGGTGACGGTGAGCGGCGGTACGAGCGCGCCGGCGGCGACCGGATCGGTGAGTTTGACCAGCGGCACATACTCCTCATCGGCCACGCTCTCCAGCGGTAGCGCCACATTCACCATTCCGGCAGGAAACCTGGCTGTGGGGACCGACACTCTGAGTGCGGCCTATACGCCCGACACGGCGGGCTCGGCAACGTATGCGAGCGCCGCGGGGACGAGTTCAGTGTCGGTCAGCCTGGTGACGCCGACGGTCACTGTGACTCCGAGCGCCTCGAACATCCAAGTCATCTCGCCGTTGACGGTGACGGTGACGGTGGGTTGGGGCACCGGGAATCCGACGCCGACGGGATCGGTGACGCTGAGCGGCGGGGGTTACACCGGGTCCGCCACCACACTGTCGAGCGGCAGCGCCACATTCAGCATTCCCGCCGACAAGCTGAGCGTGGGCACGGATACCCTGACCGCGAATTACACGCCGGATACCGCGAGCTCTTCGATGTATTCGAACTCGTCGGGAACGGGCTCGGTGACGGTGACCGCTGTTCCCTACACACTGACCGTGAATTCAACCCTGCCCTCCAGCGGCGTGACCATTACGGCCAGCCAGGCGGATAACAACTCCGTGAGCAGCGGCACGACGCCCTTCACGCTCACCTACAACGGGGGCACGCAGGTGACCCTGACCGCAGTGAACGGGACCTATTCGTTCGTCTCGTGGAGCGGATGCACTTCGACCAGCGGCTCCGCCTGCACCGTGGCGATCAGCGGCAACACAACGGTGACGGCGACTTACAACTACTCGGCGATTACATCGATCGCCGTATCGCCGGGCGCCGCGACGATCGGGACCCAGCAGCAGTTCACGGCGACCGTAAACGGCGTCGGCAATTACAGCAGGGGAGTCACGTGGGCGGTGGCCGCGCCCTCGGGCAGCACGTTGAGCCCCGGCACGATCAGTTCGAGCGGCCTGTACAACACGCCGTATCCGGCGCCGGCGACGGTGACCGTGACCGCGACGAGCACGCAGAACACTTCGGTGAGCGGCAGCGCGACCGTGACCTTGAGCGCGCCGGCAACGGCTGCCGGTCCGGCGCTGGCTGTGGATTTGAACACGCCCAGCACTCCCAGCGAGAATCCGCACACGATCAGCCCGTATGTCTACGGGGTGAACGGCTATGGCATGGATTCGGCCTCGCAGAAGATCGCCAATCCCGGTCTCGTGCGCTGGGGTGGCGACGCCACGTCGCGCTACAACTACCAGAACAACATGACCAACTCCGCCTCCGACTGGTACTTCGAGAACTTCCTGGGCGGAGGGACCATGTTCCCGAACGCGAGCTCAAGCTCCACCTTCACGCAGTTCTTCCAGGGCGTTGACAATACGGGAGCCGTAGCGGTGGGCACGGTGCCGGTGCTGGGCTGGGTGGCCAACAACACGCAATACGCGTGCAGCTTCACGAAGGCAACGTATCCGGGCCAGCAGAGCTATAGCGGCAACTGCGGCAACGGAGTCTATCCTTACGGGACCAACGGTTGCACGTCCTCCAGCGGATGCAGCATCTACGGAAGCGATACGGTTGCTGCGATCACGAGCATTAAAGAGACGCCTCCGAGCATTACCGACGCGACCACGCCGGCTGCGGGCTCGTCGAGCTCGACCCTGGCAACGTGGGCGGCCGGGACGTGGTCCGGCGGCTGGGTGAACTCGATCGTGACCAACTACGGAAACGGCGCCAGCGGCAAGGGGGTGGCCATCTGGGACCTGGACAATGAACCGACGTGGTGGGATGCGGTGCACCGCGACGTGCACCCGAGCCCCTTCTCGTACGACGAGGTGACTAACAACGGCATTGGCACGGCGCTGGCCGTCAAGGCCGCCGATCCAACGGCGCTGGTCGCCGGGCCGGTGATCGACTGGTGGATGGCGTACTTCTACTCGAAGAAGGACGTTGAAAACGGATGGGGCTCGGGGCCGTGCTACAAGCCCTGGAGCGGCCCGATCGACCGCGAGGCGCACGGCGGCGTTCCCTTGATCGAATACTACCTGCAACAGTTTGCCAAGTACTCGGGTTCGTCCTACTACAACACGCGCCTGCTCGACTACGTCGACATCCACGGCTACTTCGCGCCGGACTACAATGGCAGCCCGGTGGCCTTCACCACGGCGGGGGACACCCAGGTACAAGAGGCGCGCATGAACGGAACGCGCGTCTTCTGGGATGCGACGTACACCGATTCGAACTTCCAGCAGCCGAACTACCTGGCCGACTCGAACTACACATCGAGCTGCTCGCCGCCGGCGCAGGCGCCGCGACTGATTCCCATGCTGCAAGGGTGGGTTGCGAGCGACTACCCGGGCACGAAGACGGCCATCGGCGAGTACAACTTCGGCGGCCTGGAGTCGATCAATGGGGCAGTTGTGCAGGCCGACATCCTGGGCATCTTCGGACGCGAGGGGCTCGGCATGGGCGCCTTCTGGCCCACGCAAACCTTCAATACGCAGGGCCCGGGCAACTATGCGTTCGGAATGTACCGCAACTACGATGGGAACAACTCAACGTTCGGAGACACATATCTTTACGCGACCAGCACGGCCTCCGGCGCCGATGCCGAGAACCAGCTTGCGGTCTACGCGGCCCAGCGCAGCAAAGACAGCGCCATCACGGTAATGGTGATCAACAAGACCTACGGAGCGCTGACTTCGACGATCAGCCTCCAGAACTTCTCCGCGGTCAGCGGGACTACGGCGCAGGTGTATCAGTACAGCAACGCGAACCTGAGCGCGATCCTGCAGCCGGGGGCGGTGAGCGTAACGCCGCCAACGGGGAGCGGGACGGCGAGCACCATCGGCAGCTACGCCTTCCCGGGGCAGTCGATCACGCTGTTTGTGATCCCGTAGCGAGGATTCTGGAGCGGTTCTCGAGTCCGGCTTGGGCATTTCCGGCGCCGCGGAGGGCGGCTCTCCCTTGGGGTGAAGCCGCCTGCACGTCGAGACTTCACCTGGCTGCAAATGGGGGAACCACAGCCTCCACGTGAACCGCATCGGCACGGCGGGACCGGGCGATTTCGAGGGGTGTTCGAGGCCGGGAACATGCTGAAAAACGGGCAGGCGGGGGTCTGTCCGGGGCGGAGTTCTGGTAACGGCTTCTTCCCCGGCCGGGACCGCTCGGAGCGTCAATTCCTGATAACGAAATCATGCGATGAGAGGAGCCGTGCGGTGCATCCGAAAACGGCGCCAACTTACCGCGGCCCGGGATACTCCAGAGACGATTTGCGCGTCGGCCCCTTCTTTGAGCGAGGCAGGAGACGCCCTTCGGCGATGCGATTGGGACAGTGAGCCGGGGGCAACGAAACACTCACGGCAAACGGCGAAACCGGCGGACGGGGCTCACCCTGGGAGGAATCCGGGGCGAAGAACGAGTGCAAACCGTGAAAAGCTTTTCCGCTTATCGAGGTTGATGAATCAGCGGCCTGACCGCCCAGCGGACACGCTCGTCTCCCCCGCCGCGCGCCCGCCGGCCCTGATCCGAAGACCCTGCGGAGAGCGCCGAAATCGGAGTCTTCATTCCGACCCCAAAGACCGAGCGAAAAGAGGCCGGCAAACCGCCGTTGACCGCGACAAACAGGGCTCTCCGCGACCCCGGAGAGCCAAAAACGCGGGGAAAGCTCGGTATCGATCCCATGATCGGAAAACCCGGAAAGAATTCACTTGACAGACTCCAACCCCAAGCATCAGAATTCCCTGTCATCAATGCAGAATGAGAATCTGCGTCCGAACACTCAAAGGCTTAAGTGGCACTCAACGGCAAACGAGAGTGTGCGGTAACTTGAGTTCGGTGCAAGGACTGGGGATCCGGGTGTCGAAGACACAGACGGAATGTAGCTGACGGGGGGACTACTATGAAGTTCTTTTCAGGGAACAGGCCGACAACCTCGTTGCTGGTGATGCTTGCCGCAGTGCTCCTGATGGCGCAGACGGCGCTTCATGGCCAGGCGACAGGCAACGTGACCGGCATCGTCGCGGACTCGACCGGCGCTGTCGTTGCGAAGGCGGTCGTCACTCTGACGAATCAGGCGACGGGAGTGGCGCGCAGCACGACCAGCAACAGCGACGGCGCGTTTGCATTCGCCAGCATAATCCCCGGCCTGAGTTATCAGATCACGGTGACGGCCGAGAATTTCGAAACCTGGCAGTCCCAGCCGTTTCCAGTGCGCGCGGGCGACCAGTTGAGCTACACCGACATCAAACTGAAGGTCGGCTCGACGACGGCGGCGGTGACGGTGGAAGCGCAGGTGGATTCGAACATGTCCACCCTGGATACTGGCGAGCGCAGCGACATCATTACGGCCAAGGAAATCAACACCCTCAGCATTGTCGGGCGCGACGTGGGCGAGCTGGTGAAGATGCTGCCCGGCTATGCGATGTCGACCGGCAATCAGGGCCTGTTCAACCGGCCGGGATTCAATACCGCCGTACAGGGCCTGAGCGGTCCCACGGGAGCCTATGTTGCCAACGGCTCCGGCACATCCGGTATCGCCAACGTCAGTGACGGCGTCTCGCTGACCGACATTGCTACCAATTCCGGGACAGTGCAGCAGATGAACGTCGAGATGGTCTCCGAGGTCAAGGTCTCGAACTCCTCGTACGGCGCGGCATATGCGAAAGGGCCGGCGCTGATCAGTTCCTCGACCAAGACGGGCGGCGCGTCGTTCCACGGTGAAGCTTATTTCGCGGCCCGGGATACGGTTCTGAACTCCAACGACTGGTACGACAACTATCTTCGCAAGTCCCGCCCGGATGGGCGGTACTTGTATCCTGGCGCGCAGATCGGCGGTCCCCTGCCGATTCCGTTTACGGAGTTCAATCGCAAGAGGGACAAGCTGTTCTTCTTTGCCGGGTTCGAGTACTACAACCAGGTGTTCGAGGCCAACCAGCAGGCGATCTCGTCCTGGGTGCCCACCATGGCCGAGCGCCAGGGCGACTTCAGCGCCGCGTCGCTCGACGCCGAGCTCTGCGGCGCGCGTCCAGACGGCATCGCGAACCCCAACTCCATTCTGCCGATGTGTTTTGTCGACAGCTTCCTGCCCAATGGGACGGCGGTGAATAACAATAACGCCAACCCCTATGCCAACGGCGCCGGCGTGGCGCTTGTGAACTGGTTCCCGGCGCCGAACGCCGATCCGTTCACCAATCCCTTCGGCTACAACTACATCAAGCAGCTTCAGCAGAACCAGAACGGGAGCGTGTTCCGGGCGACGCTGCAGTACAACATCAATTCCAATAACAACCTGTTCCTGGTCTACGGATTGCAGAGGGAAGTCGACGAGGACCCTGTCGCTCTTGGCTACTTCCCGACCGGTGGTGTGCCCTATCCGGGCAACGTGACCACGGGTGACGTGTCGAATGTGATCGCCGCTCGCTACACTCGCTTCTTCGGTTCGAGCGTAACCAACGAGTTCTCCGCTGCGATGTCTTTCGTGAGCTTGCCCGGAAAGATGGGCAACCCGTCGGCTATCGAGCGGTTCAACATTCCGGGAAATGGCGGTCTCGGGTTCAACTACCTGGGCATGTACAAGAACAACAACGATTTTGCCGTGCCGGCCATTGCGAACGGAGCCGGAAACGGCTATCCGAACCTGGCGATGCCCGGCGGTTTCTATAACAACCGAATTCACACGAAGAAGGTGGATCCGATCCTGCAAGACAACGTGAGCTGGCAGTTGAAGAGCCACTTCCTGCAGTTCGGCGCCTACTGGGAGACCGGAACCTTCAACGGTACCGCGGATACCAACGCGTATCCTCAAGGCGAATACACGTTCACCCCCGGCAATGCATACTTCGAATATTCGTCGACCAATCAGGCGCCGTATAACGGCTGCGTGAACCCCAACCCGGCAGGGAACCTGCGCAATTCGGGCGCTGCCTATCTGGGAAGCTGCTACAACCCCACGGCGTTGATGTACGAAGGGTACGCCGACTCTTTCACCCAGACGAATTTTACTCCGGTCGTGGACATGCGCTACACGACGATGGCCGGGTTCGCGCAGGACACGTGGAAGATCCGCCGCTTGAGCCTGATCCTGGGCGCGCGCTTCGAGCATCTCGGTCCCTGGACAGATGTTAAGAACAATGGCCTGGCGGCGTTCTCTGACAGTTTGTACAACACGCAGTGCGGCGGCTACACGCGCAGCTGTACCGGCGCCGCCAACCCGGGCATCACGTGGTATTCGCAGAAGACCGGTGTATCAAATTCGGTCAACGCGCCGCCGACAATCTTCGTCACTCCCCGCGTGGGGGCTTCGTGGGACGTCTTTGGCAAGGGAAACTCAGTCCTGCGCGGCGGCTGGGGTGTGTATCGCAACCAGGAGCAATTCAATCCCTACGCCCTGGCAGCGGCCACGGCCCAAGGGTACAAAACCTCGTACATGCAGGGAGCGCTGACCTTCAACCGGATCGACAGCCAGTCGCCCATTCTACCGCCTGACTTCAGCGCCTACGTGATTTCGCCAAGCGATACGGTTCGTCCGATCTACTACGAATACAACGCCGGAATCGACCAGAACATTCCCGGGATCAAGTTCCTGCGCATCGGGCCATCACACTTGTCGGCTGCGTTCGTGGGCAACCGCAGCGTGAATCTGGGGTCGTATAGCGCCAGCAATAGTTACAACAGCGCCTCCGATATCAACATCATTTGCGGCATTGAGACCGGCTGTCCGACCAACAAGAACCCGGCAATGACGGGGGCAAACGACAACCTGTTCTTTGTCGACTATTCGTATCTTCCCACCAATTTGACCGCGCTATACGGAAATCCCAACCTCGGCGGTGGCATCGGCGGCTTTGGCACACCGGAATACGATGTCTACCGTCCGTACCCGTTCTATCAGCACGTCTATCAACTGAGGCACAACTTTTACTCGAATTACAACAGCGCGCAGATCGAGTGGGACAAGAGCGGGGGCATGGTTACCTGGGGCGCCAACTACACCTTCGCGAAGAACCTGGCCACCGCCTCCTCGTGGAACAATCAACTCGTCGACCCGGTCAATCTGCGCAACGATTACAACCCCGTGCCATACGACCGCACGCAGACCTTCAATATTCACTACCTGGTTGACATCGGCAAGCGATACAAAGGCGGGAACTGGATGATCTCAGAGCTCGCTAATGGATGGATGATTTCGGGGATTTCGCAAGTCACGAGCGGCACCCCGCTGCCCTCTCAGAACGGCCAGAACTTTGGCTTCGGGTATGGCGGTTTCGCGAATGCCGTGCAGGTCACCTATGCAAACCAGACGAATCCGCAAAATCAGCAAAACTGCGAGAACCTCTATTCCATCAAGCCGGATAAGAGCGGGGACACTTACTGTGTCACATACATGAATCCGGTGGCGTGGCTTGGTACGCCAGACGTTCAACTGATGCCGACGCTGGTGAGTGGAGTCAGCCCCAAGGGTGGTCCGCATACGCACCAATTCATCAACCCGCTGGCTTTCGGAATACCCCAGCCCGGGACCAACGGGGTCTACCGGCTGCCCTACCTGCGCGGTCCGGCGTTCATGGAACACGATATGACGCTGATGAAGGGCTTTGCCGTGGGCGAAGGAAGGAATCTGGAGTTGCGGATGGGCGCGTTCAACGTGTTCAACCACCCGCTGGTTTCGTTCAACAACAACGACACCACGAACCTGAATCTCGGTTTCCAGAACGGGATCGTCGGGCAGGCGCTGACACAGAGCATGCTGCAGCACCAGAATTTCGGTGTTGCGAATATCAAGGTTGGAAACCGACTCGTGGAGCTGGAAGCGAAGTTCACGTTCTGATGGGATCTTCTCCGGAGGGCCGCCGCGTGAAGAGGCGCGGCGCCCGACGGTGGATCGGCGAACGGTCGGAAAGGGCGGACCGGCCGGGGGGACGGATAAAGAAATGCGGCATCCGCCTTGTGCCGTGATCATGAAGCGGGCAGGCAGAATGCCGCTTGCGACGGGATTTTGGATTGAGTTTGTGGGAGGGAATGTATGGCCATCGAATCTGCAGTCATGTGTCGTAGGGTTGCACGGATCGCGTGCCTGGTTCTTCTAGCCTGCCTGTTGCCGGGCGTTGCCGCCAAGGCGCAGTTGCCGATTCAAGCGCCGGCTCCGGTCTCAGTGGGCTCTGTCATTCCCTTCAGTCATGGCAGCACCGGTGTTTGGGTCCAGATCTATTCGATGAAGCAGGACCCATTGCACGGCCACATCGTTATGCTGGATTCCGCAGGGAGCGCTCTTTACGATATGGCGCCCGGCGCATCGTTGCCGACGGAGATCGTGGGCCCTGAGCCTTCAAATAAGGACGCCTCCGATTGCTCGCTCCTGGAGTTCAAGGGTTCGTATTGGAACGCCGCCATTGCGTTCGACAAGTGGGACAACATGTACGTTACGGACCGCTATGGCTCTTCCGTCCAATTTTGCCGGGTTCCTTATAACGCCAGCGCGGGGACATGGGTGTTCAGCAATGCGGACATCTGGAAGGGGCCGACCTATACAAACAACAGCGGCCAGACAGTGTCGATTCCGCCGCAAGACCTCCAAGTGGGCGATGACGGGGTCACATTCTATGTGAGCACTTCGGATACCCAGTCGATTTTCAAGTACACAGTGGATCAGAGCGGCAACGTGACCGGGGTTACGGCCCTGGCCACAGGCCTGGAGACCATGGTTTCCCAAATCGCGGTCGACCACGCTGGCAACTTGTATTTTGTCGAGAACCAGGGCGCATATCCCAACAACGTGCACGGCATTCGTGAGATTCCCGCCGGCTCCGCGGCCATTGTCGGCGACGGGACGGGGACTGCCGAATCGGCTTTGAAACGGATCGACCAGGGCGGCTGGAACGGCATTACCGGCATGTTCTTCGACAAACAGGGGAACCTGTATTTCGGCAGCACGAACAACATCTCATATGGCGGGCAAGCGGATGGCGTTTTCATGATCCCGAACGAGGGTACGCCGTCAAGCCCGAACCTGGTGTGGGCCGATTCGGTAATGGTTTCGCCGGTCGATGGCGGATACCCGCCGTTGGTCGATTCGAGGGGGCTGCTTTGGATCGCCACCAGCTATTACAACAACTGGGCGCCCCCTGGCGTGAACGGTCCAACGTGTGACACGACCACGCTTCAAACCCAGACGGCAACTTGTTTGTATTCGACCATTGTGCTGTGGAAGCCCGGCGCACTGGACCTTGGGACCTCCCTGGCGGGCGGGCCAAGCGCCGTGCCGATCACGGCTTACTCAGTATCCGCGGGGGGCGGGACTCTGACCCTGACGGCGAGCAACTCTCTGACGGAAAACCAGGTGGTGACGATCTCGGCAGGCGCGAGCGACCCCCTGTTCCCGCTGAACGGACTCGGCTTCTATGTGTCTGGAACGGGCCTGAGCAGTACGGCTTTTGAGATTTCGTCGAGCGCGATCGCCGCAGGGGCAAGCGGCTCGACTTCGGCCAAGGCCACAGTCAGCCAGATGCAAGCCTTGTTCTACATGTTCAATAGGGCCACAACGCCGGCCAAGATCGCCATGGCGCAGCCAAGCAACGCGAGTTTCCTGAACATCGCCGCCAATCCGATGGAGAGCACGACAGCGACGAACCCGGTGGAGCCCTGCACGGCCGGAACGTCGTATCCGTCATTTAGCGCCGTCATGACGACGACCGGCGCTTATAGCTGGTGCCCGTATTACGTGCAGACGAACACCACGATGGCGGGCTCGGTGGAGGGCGAGGTGCAACTGCTCGACTCCAGCAACAGCGTCATCTCCGGGAGCAACGTATACCTGCACGGGATCGGACAAGGTGCGGCGATTTCCCTGGTTCCGTCCGCCACCGTTGCGTCGATTGCTTCCGGGTTGAACACGCCCAAGCAAGTGGCGGCCGATCCTTGGGGCAATACCTATGTCGCCGATTCGGCCTTGAAGGCCATCGAGAAATATCCTGCCGGCACGACGAGTCCAACCGCGGGCAGCGTTTATGGCAGCGGTCTGTCGGCGCCCAGCGGTGTTGCCGTTGACGGCGTCGGCAATCTCTATATTGGCGACTCCGGCAACGTCTACGAGATTCCCTTTGTTAGCGGAGCTTTGGCCAAGTCGCAGCAAACGAAGATTGCATCCGGTTTGGGAGCAGGCAACCTAAACCTTGCCGTTGATGGCCAAGGAGATGTTTTCGTAGCGGACGAGGCCGGCAAGCAGGTGGTCGAGATCCCGAATCCGCAGACAGCGCTCATGATCGCGGGGGCCGCGGAAACTGTCATTTCCCTAGGCTCCAGCGCCGGTTTCACCGGCCCGTCGGCGATTGCCACCGACAGCGCCGGGAATGTATGGGTGGCCGATGGAGCGAACCTGTGGGAGATCACAATACCCTGGGGCGGCGTGACGAAGGCTGCAAGCGGCCTCCAGTCGCCGGTGACCGGCATTGCCGTCGACCCATCGGGCTCTGTCTTTGTGGCGGGAGCCAATGGACTGGAGTGGATTCCCTATAGCACCACCACAGGCGCCCTGAATGTGAACGGCGAGATTCTGTTGACAAGCGGCCTAGGCAGCAGCACTTCCAAACCGTGGGGCGTGGCGGTGGACGGGACGCAGAATACCTATGCCACATATGGCTCCGGATCGACCGCCGGCCTGGCGCAACTGGGAATTGGCGGCACCTACGTCTTCGACTCTTACGGAGAGATCAACCCGAACGTTCCCTTCGAGGTGGACGCGCAGATGCTGAACCTCGGCAACCAGCCGATGAGTGTCTCGGATAGTTCGACGGTTGACCTCATCTCGGGCACAAGCGCCAGCGACTACGCGGTGGGGGCGGCGACATTGAACTCGCCGGTTTGCAGCTCAACCACAAGCACTCCGCCGGGCGGTTACTGCTATCTGGGCATGGTCCTGCAGGCGCCGACCGCAGGTGCTACTTCCGCGTCAATCAACGTTGTGAGCAATGCGGTTAATGCAACCGCGGGCGTGAATGTCGCGGTGACAGGCAACGTCATCCAGGATCTGCGGCCGGCAGCCACCGCTGCGATTGTGGTCACTCCCGTGACTGGCACGGGGTGCTCGGGATCGACCTATCCGGGGTGCAACACGATCAAGGTGACGGTAAGCGCCGGCACGGGCTTCGGCACCCCGGCGGGAACCGTGACGCTTTCAGTGGGCAGCCTGACAGGCAATCTGCCCAGGCAGACCCAAACCCTGAATAGCGCCGGCGTCGCCACCTTTGCTTACAACGGGCTGCTCGGTGGAACCTACACGGTGAATGCGGACTACAGCGGCTATGGCACAGCCGGTGCCACGCAGAACACCTGTTCGACATCAACCTGCTTTGCCGGGGCCGCCAGCAAGGCCACGTTCACAATCGCCAGAGCCATCCCGACCATCACGCTTGGTGTGCCGGTGACGAACTCCGCATGCCTGAATACGACGACTTTGACCACTGGAGCTCCGTCCTCGAGCTGCGGGCTCAATTCGCAATACGTGACGATCTGGGCCGGAAACACCTACGTGCGATGGACAGAGCCGGTCTTTGTCTCGGCGCTTGTTACGTCGACAGTGGGGACACCCAGCGGCACCGTGACCTTCACTGAGAACGGATCCGCGGCGGATACAACTCAAGGCGTCAATGGCGCGATTGCGCTGAACGGCAGCGGTGTCTCTACCTTCGCGTTGCAGAATCTTGCCCAGGGAGTGTACAACCTGACGGCTGCGTACAGCGGGGACCAGAACTACGCCCCGGAGAACCTCGCGCTGTCGACTTTCTACGACATTCCACAGCGGGTTCAGATCACCGCACCTTCGGGGACCATAAGCGTTACGCCCGGAACGCCGGTGCAGGTAACTCTGACGCTGATGCCGCTGGTCGGGTTCAGCGGGAATGTGAGTCTGGAGTGCAACTCGTCCGACGCGCCCATCAGGCTGGCGACGACCACTCCTGCAACCACGTTGCCCAGCTACTCCGAGTGCACGTTCAATTATGCCGATCCGAGCACGGGCACATCGCCCGTGGGTAAGAGCGGTGCAGTGGCCTCGACGATCGTAATGACCATCAGCACGGACGTGGCGGTGAACGGGGGCAGCTCGGCATCGATCCTGCAGCAATCGCCCTGGACGCTGGCCGGTCTGTTCGGGCTCGGCTTGGCGGGGGTGATCGCAGGACGGAAGAAGCTGAATCGGTACATGGCTGTGCTCTGCATCGTGATGGTGCTTTCGGGCATGCTGATGGGCCTGGTGGCCTGCACCAACGCCGGATACTCGACGCCGCCGCCGGCGCCAAAGGTGGCGACGCCCGCCGGTACTTACAACGTGCAGATCATCACGTACGATCCGGAGGCTCTGACGCAGAGCTCGCTGTCGAATCCGATGTTCACCCTGCCGATTAGCGTTCAGTAGGGGTTGAGGAAGTTGCACGGAGAAGAACAGCGCTGTTCGGGAGCTTGAGGCGGCTCCCGGATGGCCGAGGGAAAGCGAAAGCCTCAACCCGCGAGTGCGCTGGAGCCGCCCGCGGAGGTTTGATACGAGTTGTTTTGGGAGGAATGGTATGGCCACCACGTCGTTCATCGCACTGCGCCGGTTTGCCGGCTATGCATTTACGCTGATGATTGTTAGCCTCTGCCTGACTGGAATCGCAGTAGGCCAAGGTTCGCCGCTGGTGACCGCAACCTCGGCCGTCGGTCTGACGCACCCGACGGGTTGGGGAGCCATCCAGCAGACGGCGATCGACAAGGCGGGTGACTGGTTTGTCGTGGATTATGCCAACGGCGCGTTGTACGAGTTTCCCGCCGGCGGAGGCGCAGCGATTGCTCTTTCCGGGGTCGGCGGCCTCGGCGGTGGTTACCAGAATCCTGGCGTTGCGATCGATCCCGGCAACAATCTTTATCTAGAGGCCAACTGGAACAACTGCGTGGTGATGTTCCCGTGGAACTCGGCGACGCAGACCTGGACCGGCCTGAGCACGCTGTCGCCTACCAACGCAACGACGAACATGTGCACGAATTCCGGCAGCAACGAAGAGGCCGAAGCCTGGGCGCAGTATGGGATCGGCACCTCCGATTCGAATACGGGTTGGCCCTACTGGTTCCAGCCCTGGGGCATTGCCATCGGCACTAACAACAATCTGATTATCGGCACCCAGACGAACGGCCAGTTCATTTTCAGCCTGGCCGTAAATAGCGCCTGGACCAATCCCAAACCGAATACGGTAACTTGGGAGCCGATAACAGGCCTGACCAAACGCTCGATTTCGGTTGCGCAGGATCCGGAAGGAAATATTTACTTCGTTGAGGACTCAGGTGGACCTTCCGGCGTCCTTGAGGTTCCAGCGACTGTTACGAATGCGAAACAGCTTCAGTCGGATTCCGGTCTGACCCGCGTGGACCCGAGCCTCCCTGCCGTGACGGGCGTCGTTACCGATGCCGCCGGCAACCTGTACATCAGCGACTCAACGGTCGGTGTGGTCGAAGTCCCCAATCCGTCGGGAACTCCACAGACTTCCTCGGCGGTCCTGGTTACCGGTGTACATGCGCAAGGCGAGGTAGCTATCGACTGGACGCGCAATACGATGTATGTGCCGACCAACCAGAGCCAGACCAACGGCCAGGCGGATGTGGCCAAGGTCGGTCTGGGGTATGCGGAATTCGGCTCATCGCCGAAGGGCACAACGGCGACCCCGGGCGCGAATGTCGTCTTCGGGTTCAACGGCAGTGTGACGCCGGCTTCCTTCTCCATCGTTGAGGACGGCGTGACAACGCCGGACTTCGAAATTACCGGCGGCACCTGCACCACCGGGGTGGCCTATTCGGCTAGCCAGAGCTGCCTCCAGAGTGTGTCGTTCACACCGAACTCGGTGGGCAGCATCTCGGCAAGGCTGCTGATGCTTGACGCGAAGGGCAACGTCCTGGCTTCGATGGTGCTGCATGGCGTGGGCACTGGCGCGAATATCCAGGCGACGCCCGCCATGGAAACCGCGATTGGCAGCGGCATGAAGACGCCGAGCCAAGTGGCGGTCGATGCCGTGGGCGACGTCTATGTTGCCGATGCGGGTCTAGGCAAGGTCCTGAGGTATGCGGCAGGATCGAGCACCTCGACCTCAATCGGCACCGGGCTCACCGCTCCCACCGGCGTTGCTGTCGACGGAACCGGTGACGTGTTCATCGCTGACAGCAACGGCAGCGTCTACGAGGTGCCGTTTGGGCCGACCGGGCTGAGCGCATCTGGCCAGGTGACCCTGGTGAGCGGCCTCGGCAACAGCCTGCAACTGGCGGCAGACGGGTTGGGCAGCCTCTACATTGCCGATCCGAGCAACGCGCGCGTCGTAAAGGTAAGCAACATTGGCGCCTCGACCGCCTCAAACCTTGGACAGACGGTGACCAAACTGACCACCGGGTTTACGGCTCCCTCTGCGGTGGCGGTGGATTCAAGCAACAATCTCTATGTTGTCGACGGCGCGAATCTCTTCGAACTGGCCGGCGGCAGCGGGACCCCGGCGACGCTGCTCAGCAACCTGAGCGGCGCTACCGGTGTGGCCGTGGATCCCTCGGGAGCGGTCTACATTACCGCCGCGGGCGGGACGGTTCGGATTCCTTCCGTCAGCGGCGTTCTGGTGACCGCCAATGAGACCGCGATCGCGGCCACGGTGACGAACCCGGCGGGCGTAGCCCTCGACAGGAGCAGCAATATCTACCTGGTCGACGGCACCGCGCTGAAGGTGCACGTGGTGGCCGTAACCGGCGCGATTACACTGCCGACGCCAGGCTCGCTGACCTCCTCGACCAACGCGACCGCGACGATTGTGAACTCGGGCAACGCGGCGTTGACCATCAGCGGATATGTCAACACGAATCCGCTGAACGCATCGCTGCCGTCGTACGGGCAGCTTCCGGTGGACTTCATCGGCGCCGACGGAAGCTGCGTCGGGTCGAGTCCGGTGCCGGCGGGAGGCACGTGCCAGGTGGTGATCACCTTCCAGCCGGGAGCGGGCGAGCAGGGAACGCTGAACGGGCAAATCGGAATCACGAGTACGGCCGTGAACTCGCCGATCGTCATCAACGCCACCGGTGTCGGCCCGTCGCTGTCGGCTTCGGTAACGGCGGCGACAATCAAGAGCACGGCTGAAGTGGTGAATACTCCGCTCACCGTGACGATAACTCCGAAGACCGGTACAGGGATCCCCACCGGGACGGTCACCGTGCTCTATCCGTCATGGGTTGTGGTCACGCCTTCGTCGGGTACCAATGCGGGGATTCCGACGATCACTCCGACGGCCAACAACGCGGTAACAGCGACTCTGGATGCGACAGGCAAAGCGACGTTCGCCCTGGCGCCGGTGCTGGCCGGGACGGACAGCTTTATCGTGAACTATAGCGGCGACAGAACATACGGCAAGTCGACGCAAACGGTGACTTCCACGGTAGCGAAGTCCGCGATTTCCAGCATTGCGCTGCCCACCTTCCCAGACGCGACAGATATCAACCTGCCGTTCGTGCCGGCAGGGACGGGCAGCGGCACCGTTCCGTACGACGGATCGGAATTGCCCTGGCAATACAGCTTCATCATGAAGGTGAACACCGCCGCGGGCGTTCCGACGGGGACGATCACGGTGATGGATAGCGTGACGTCGTGCCCGCCGGGAACTTCCTCTTCGGGAATCGGCGCGGCAACCTGCATTCTGGCCGGTTACACATCAACGAGCGGGTACTCGGGCGTGGCATGTCCAAACTCGTCTGGCTCCGGAGTGTTGACCATCGCAAACGCAGGCACGGCCACCGGTGCGCAGGCGGCGTTCCCAACAAGCTGCTTGTGGTATGTGCCGCAGGGCGTCAGCTACTCGCCGGTGATCTTCACGCACTACGTCAATCCGGTGTATAGCGGAGATGCGAACTTCCTGGGTCTTACCGGGCCGACATCGACGTTGCTGCAGTCCGTTCGCGGACCCGTCGTTCAAATTACCCAAACCGGCAATGCCGCATCGCTGAAGGCGGCGCCGACGCTGTCGATTTCCGCAGGATCCACGGCCAGCATGAACTTGACGCTGACCTCGATCTTGGGCTATGGGATTGCAGGAAAGAATTCCCAGTTGAACGCCACTAACTTCCCTGTCTCGTTGTCTTGCGACAACCTGCCGCCGCACACCCAGTGCTCGTTCAGCTATCCGAACCCGGATCCGGCCGTGCCGAATGCAGTGGATATCACATGTCCATCCGGTGCAACGACTGCGCAAATTGCCGCCGGCACAGCTCAATGCTCGACGGGACAGGCGACCGTGACTTTCTACACCGATATTTCCGTGGGCACGACAACCGGCATGGCTGTTCGCGACACCGCAGTTACGCTGGCGGCGATCTTTGGCTTCGGAATGTTCGGGCTCTTCTTCCGCCGCAAGGCCTTTGAGAAGGGCCGGATGCTGCTGATGATCGTCCTGATGATTGTCGGCGGAGCGCTGGCGGTGAGCATTACGGCCTGCAACACGACGACCCTGACCTCAGGGACGACGCTGGTCACGCCGAAGGGAACCTACGCGGTGACGATCACGGCGCAGGAAGTGGGCACGCTGTGTGCCTCTGAGCCAGGCGGAGCGGGTGACAACTGCATCGTTCCAGGGAGCGGATCGTCGACAAATAACGGCATTCTGGTCTACGGCTCTCAGAATCAGGTTTCTCTGCCGTTCTACGTCAACCTGACCGTGCAATAACCTTCAGCACGGCGCCCGCATCGCAAATCGCGCCCCTCGGCGGGGCGCGATTTGTTTTTGGGGCCGTCAAGAGAAACCGGGGCGGGAATCCTTATCATCTGAAGCAGGACCGTGACGAGGAGGCGGCCGCCGCGGGCTTGAAATGTCGACGCGACGACGAAAGATGCAAACGAGGGCATTGGCTGGTGCCCAAGGTGGGAGCGCCAAATGGACCGCGGGTTGGCGGGTTCTCCCGGAGGCCGGTCGGCGGCGGGACGCGCCGGGAGAAGCGGCGTTGCCGGGCCAACTAAAGTGATTTACTATTGGTAGTCTGCAAGTAGACGGAACCGGCCAGCGCCTTGAGTGACGCGCTCGCAGCAAGTCCTTTGCGTTCGTTCGAAAACCGGGGCAGCGACGGCGATCCGGCCGCGAAGAACCGCGATCTTTCTGGCTGACCGTGCGCCAGGGTGAGACTTGCAGACGATACGGCTCAAGGAGAATTCGGTCATGCGGCTTCGTTCAGCGGGTTGGGTGGCAAGCGTTGTGCTGTTGGCAGCGGGATGCGGCGGAGGCGGCGGGAACGGAGGGGGTGGGGGCACCACCTCGAAGACCACGCCGACGGTGGCGGCATGGCCGGCGGCGAGCGCAATCACGTACGGCCAGACGCTGGCGTCGTCGACGCTGACAGGAGGCACGGCGTCGGTGAGCGGGTCATTCGCCTGGACGACTGCTTCGACTTCGCCGGGCGCGGGAACGCAGGCGGAGAGCGTGACGTTTACCCCCACGGACACGACCGACTACTACACGGTGACGGGCTCGGTAAACGTGACGGTGAACAAGGCGACGCCGACGGTGACGGCATGGCCGACGGCGAACGCAATCACGTACGGCCAGACGCTGGCGTCGTCGACGCTGACGGGGGGCACGGCGTCAGTGAGCGGGACGTTCGCATGGACGACTTCGACGACGTCGCCGGGTGCGGGAACGGCGAGCCAGGGCGTGACCTTCACGCCCACGGACGCGACGAACTACAGCACAATGACGGGAACGGCGAGCGTGACGGTGAACAAGGCGACGCCGACGGTGACGGCGTGGCCGACGGCGAGCGCAATCACTGCCGGGCAGACGCTGGCGTCGTCGACGCTGAGCGGAGGTGCGGCGTCGGTGAGCGGGACATTTGCCTGGACGGCGCCGGCGACGGTTCCCGGCGCGGGGATAGCGAGCGAAAGCGTGACCTTCACGCCCACGGACGCGACGGACTACAACACGGTGACCGGCACGGTAAGCGTGACGGTAAATTCGGCGCTGGCGCCGACCGTCGCGTCGACGGTGCCAGCCAGCGGCGCCACGAACGAGAACATCGGGAACGCGCTTTCGGCGACCTTCAGTATCGCGATGGACTCTTCGACCCTCACCACTTCGACCTTCACGCTGACCGCGGCAGGCGGCGCTTCGGTGTCGGGACTGGTGACCTACAACAGCAGCACGGCAACGGCGACCTTCACGCCCAACGCGTCTCTGGCTTACAGCACGGCTTATACGGCAACGATCACTACGGGAGCGAAGAGCTCCGTCGGGACGCCGCTGGCCTCCGCCTACGTGTGGACGTTTACGACCGGCGCGAATCCGAACCTGGTGACCATCGATTTTGGCACTACTTATCAGACGATCCGCGGCTTTGGCGGCTCGACGGCGTGGATGGGCGCCCTGCCGAGCACGCAGATGAATGCGCTGTTTGGGACGGGCAGCGGCCAGATCGGGCTGAGCATTCTGCGCGTGCGCATCGATCCATCCGGCTCATCATCGAACGGCTGGGTCACGACGAATTGGGGCCAGGAACTGACCAATGCCGAAGGCGCGATTGCCGCGAACCCCAATGCCATTGTGATCGCGGCGCCATGGACTCCACCTCCGTCGATGAAGAGCAACAGCAGCACCGTGATGGGGACGCTCAATACAAGCAGCTACGCCGATTACGCGAACTATCTCGAGGACTTCGTCACCTACTTCGCCAACGGCAACGTGAACCTGTACGCCATTTCGATGCAGAATGAGCCGGATGCAACCGTGACGTACGAGTCATGCACCTGGACCCCTGCGGCGATGGACGCCTGGGTGGAGTCGCTGACCGCAAACGGCGCGACCGACCCGCTGACGACGCGGCTCATGATGCCCGAGTCGCAGAACTTCCTGACGAGCTACTCCGATCCGACGCTGAATGACGCGAGCGCGGTTGGCAACGTCGCAATTGTTGCCGGGCATCTTTACGGGGTCTCGCCGGCCTACTACTCGAATGCCGTGAGCAAGGGCAAAGAAGTGTGGGAGACGGAGCACTACTTCCAGCCTGCGGCGGGATCGCTCTACTCACAGGGCCGGCCGGGCATTTCCGATGCGTTGAAGGCTGCCCTGGAAATTCACAACTCGCTCGTGACAGGACAATACAACGCCTACCTCTGGTGGTGGGTGATTGACTGGAATCCAGGCACCGGGGTGGACAATTCCGGGCTGCTTGATCCCAGCAACAACCCTACGTACTACGGCTGGGCGATGGCGCAGTTCGCGCACTTCATCCAGCCCGGATTTGTGCGCGCGAGCGCCACCGCGAATCCACTCTCGGGCGTGTACGTGTCGGCGTACGAGGGGAATGGGCACTACGTGATCGTGGCGATCAACTCGAACACCTCGTCTTCGAGCCTGTCGTTTACGGTCAGCAACGCGAGCGCAACTTCGCTGACGCCGTACCAGACGGACGCGAACGGCGGGCTGGCGGCGCAGACCGCGGTGAGCGTCACGAACGGGCAGTTCAACTACACGCTGCCTGCGCAAAGCATCATTACGTTCTATCAATAAGCGCGAACGGAAGCGGGAAGGGCTTAAGCGGCGCTTCCAGACAAGGCGACGGACTTGCCGGCGTCCGGCGAGCCATCGGCGGACTGGAACGCCGCCACGCCGCACCCGACGAGCGCGGCCCTGTCCTTGAGCTCGGAGATGCGCAACTGAGCGGGAGAATCGCCGAGTCCGGCTTGCACGGTGGGTAGAAAGAGGTGCGGCGACCGGGAGATTCCGCCGCCCAGCACGATTACGTCGGCGCGAAACTCGGCGAGCAAGGTACAGATCACTTCGCCCAGATGCTGGCCGAATTCCTGGAAGGCCTCTCTGGCCGCCTCATCCGCGGGGACCGCGGCAGCCAGGTCGACCACCTCGCGCCTGGCGCCCGTACGGCGCTCATAGTTCCCCACGATCGCCCGCGACGAAACAAAGTCCTCAACGATTCCGCCGCGATAGGGCAGATTCCAGATCTCGCCACCGTGGGGAACTCCAGGGCCCTCAGTGACCAAGCGGCCATCCACCGCGAATGCCGAGCCGATCCCCGTGCCCAGCGTGAGTCCCACGGCGCGCCGGAATCCGCGCGCAGCTCCCGCGCCGATCTCGCCTAGCAAATAGGCGTCGGCATCGTTCAGGAAGCGCACCTGGGAAGGCTGCCAGCCGAAGCGGGCGGCCAGCCCCGTCCGGAGGTCGACTCCATATATATAGGGCAGTTTGTGGCGCATCAGGCTTACGCCGGCCTTGAGGTCGAAGGGGCCGGGCACGGCCAGCATCGCTCCGATGACTTCGGTGCCCGGGGCGCAGGCCCGCACACCGAGATCGTGCAGGAGGTCGAGAAACGCGTCGCAAGTGTGGGTGGCAGGATGGGACGCGCTCGCGACCGGTCCGAGGCGGTGGTCTCCCTGACGGCAACCTGCGGCAGCCACGTGACTCCCACCGACATCAAATGCCAGTACACAACTTTCCATAACGTCAGCCATTGCTTACGCGGCCCGGCAGATGAGAGCGCACCCAACCGGCTTGGGATTGTTACCATTTGTATCACAAATCACGGTGGGAAGCGCCGGTAAATTCGAGAAAAGCCTGGCAGAAACCAGGTAGAACCAGCGATAATTCTGCGCGGGGACGGATGCCATGTCTCCGGATCGGAGACCCGCGGCGCGCGAGGGCCGAAAAGCGGCCATCCGGCCGGGTGATAACGTTATCGACCGCAGTTTCTCCGGCCCAGGTCAGGCCCCGGAGGCGGTCTCCCTTGCGCCTGGCGGCTCTGCGCCCAATCGGGCCGTCGGGGCATACCGATCATGACGGTGAGGGCCTGCGTCCCTTAGGATGGTTCAGCCATGACACAGAACTTGACGTTCCCGCCGGAAACCAATTCCCAGTCAATCCCATTCGTTCGCTCACGATTTGCAGCGATCCTGACGGTTCTTGCCATTTTGCTGCAGGCTGCCATGCATGCGCAAGCGCCGGCGGCGCCGGCCGAGGCTTACGGGCCCTTCAACGCGGTGTTTCTCGCCGACGGGCCGGGGTTGAACAAACCGCTGTCTCCGTGGGCTTCGCTGGACGGCCTGGCGGAGGTAGCAATGGATCAGCAGGGATCGAATGGACCGGTCATGCAAGATCCGTTGCTCGGTGGGCGCGCGCCCTGGACGCTGGTCTTCTGGTTCCAGCTTTCCGAGCCGGTGCAAGGCAGGGCGCTGCTGGCGGGAATCGGCGATCCGGCTGGCGAGGATGCGCGGTTCATCGGAATGGACGGCAATCGGCTCGGACTGTGGCTGGGGCACGGGAAAGGCGCGGACGGGCTCGTCGCCGGGGGGGACGCTCTCGATCCGGCAAAGTGGCATCTGGCGGCGGCAGTAAGCGACGGAGAGCATGTAACCCTGTACGCCGACAGGAATCAGACGGCAACGAGCACGTTGGCGCAGGGCAGCGTTGCGCCCATGCTTGCCATGGGGCCGGAAGCGGTGGCCGGAGTGTCGACCGCGCACTTCGGGGGCAAGATTGCGGGGCTCAAGATCTATCGTGTGGCGCTGACAGCCGGGCAGGTGAAGGCCATAGCCGATGCGCCGCCGGATTTCGACCTGCCGGCGTACGAAGAGGCTTCGCAGCGCTGGCCGGTGCAGACGCGGTCGCAGGCCGGGTACGCCGCGCCGCAGGACCCGGCGACGATGCCGCGAGGCAAGGGCGAGATCCAGAAACCGGCGGCCAGGAAACTGCGCGCGGAAGACCTGCACTGCCAGTTGGCGGGAACGAATCCATGGAAGTTGGAAGGCGGCTGGAGACTGGCGGCTGCACCCCAGGTGAAGGCGACGGGCGAGGAGATCTCGAAAGCGGGCTTCGCCGACAAGGACTGGCTTGCGGCGACGGTGCCCGGGACCGTCCTTACGACGATGATCGATCGCGGGATCTACCCCGACCCCGATTACGGGCTCGACAACCTCGCCATCCCCGAGAGCCTGGCGCATCAGGACTATTGGTACCGCGTGGAATTCAAGGCGCCTGCGATGGCGCGAGGACGGCGGCTGACGCTGACGTTCGGAGGCGTGAACTATGCCGCCGAGGTCTGGATGAACGGGAAGAAGCTGGGAGGAATCACGGGCGCGTTCCTGCGTGGGACGTTCGACGTGACAGAGATCGCGGTGACGGGTGAGAACGCGCTGGCGGTGCGCGTTTCTCCGCCGCCGCACCCCGGCATCGCCCACGAGCAATCGCTCAAGGCCGGGCCCGGCGAGAACGGCGGCATAGAAGTGCTGGACGGCCCGACCTTTGCAGCGGCCGAGGGGTGGGACTGGATTCCCGGCATTCGCGACCGCAACACGGGAATCTGGCAGGATGTGACGCTGACGGCGACGGGGACGGTGGAGATCGGCGACCTGAACATCGTGACGACGCTGCCCAAGCCGGACCGGAGCGAAGCCGACGTCGAAATTGAAGCGCCGCTGACGAATTCGGCCGGCGCGGCGATCGACGGGGAGCTGACAGCGGCCTTCGACGACGTAAAGGTGACGAAGCGCGTGCACCTCGTTGCCGGCGAGACGGTGGTCCGGCTGGAGCCCGCGGAGTTTGCGCAGCTCAAGGTTCAGCATCCGAAGCTTTGGTGGCCGAATGGCTACGGCGAGCCTGCGCTGCACACGCTCAGGGTCGCGTTCAGCATCGGCGGCAAGACGAGCGCGACGCAACAAGTCGAGTTCGGCATGAGAGAGGTGAGCTACGAGTTCTCGCTGTTCGACGCGGTGGGGCATTTGCGGCGGGTCGAGGTGCTGCCGAGCCGTACCTACGACCAGGGCCTGCCGCTGATCGACGGGACGCACGAAGGCATCCGGCAGATCGACGACTGGACGCCGAACCAGGTGCCGCCCGGCCAGACACTGCCCGACTGGATGCGGCGCTCGTGGGTGCAGACGCTGGAGCCGGGAGCGGAGGGCTCAGCGTCGATCCGGCCGGTGGAAGGGGGGTGGCCGGGGACCGATCTGGTGATCAGGGTGAACGGCGTGCGGATCGCCGCGCGGGGCGGCAACTGGGGCATGGACGACATGCTGAAGCGCGTGAGTGTCGAGCACCTGGAGCCGTATTTCCGCCTGCACCGCGACGCGCACGTAAACATGATCCGCAATTGGATGGGCCAGAACACGGAGGAGAGCTTCTATGCGCTGGCCGACAAATATGGGCTGATGGTGTGGAACGACTTCTGGGATTCGACCCAGAACTACAACCTGGAAACCGGGGACCCGGCGCTATTTCTGAAGAACGCGCGCGACACAATCCTGCGCTACCGGCATCATCCGTCGATCGCGGTCTGGTGCGGGCGCAACGAGGGCGTGCCGCAGCCGGCGATCAACGAGGGGCTGGCCGGGCTGGTACGCACGCTCGACCACACGCGCTACTACACGGGCAGCTCGAACCAGGTGAACCTGCGCAACTCGGGGCCGTATCAGTATCAGCCGCTTGAAGCGTACTACCGGATCAACCGCGGGTTCAGCGTCGAGCTGGGCATCCCGAGCGTGCCGACGCTCGAAAGCCTGAAATCGTTCATCCCCGAGGCGGATCGCTGGCCGATCAGCGACACGTGGGCGTATCACGACTGGCACCAGAGCGGGAACGGCGCGGTGCAGCCGTTCATGGCGCACATGGAAACGGAGTTCGGCGCGCCAACGAGCCTGGAGGACTTCGAGCGCAAGGCGCAGATGCTGGATTACGTGGGCCACCGCGCGATCTTCGAGGGCTTTGCCGCGCACCTGTGGCAGCCCAACTCGGCGCGGATGATCTGGATGACGCAGCCGTCCTGGCCGAGCATGGAGTGGAACTTCCTGAGCTGGGACTACGACACGCAATCGAGTTTCTACGGAACGCAGAAGGCCTGCGAGCCGGTGCACGCGCAGCTCAATTTGACGGACGGCTCGGTGGACCTGATCAACCTGGGCGAGGCGCGCTCGTACAAAGTGCGCACGCTCGTGGAGAGCCTGGACGGCATGACGCTGAGCGATCAGACGAACCAGGTTCTGGCGGCGGCCGACGACCGGACGGCGGTGGCCAAACCGGATCTCGAGAAGTTGGCTGCGGGGCACACGATCCTGGTCGAACTGCGGGTGAGCGACGAGAAGGACGCGCCGGTCAGCAACAACTTCTACTGGTGGTCGGCTGACGAGGCGAGCCTGCGGGAGCTGAATTCGCTTCCGCAAGCGACGGTCTCGGCGTCGGCCGCAGGAACCGCGGCGAACGGCGAGCGGCAGGCGGCGGTGAAGATCCGCAACACCGGTTCCGCGGCGGCGCTCATGATCAAGCTGACGCTTGAAGATGCCGCGACCAGCCAGCGCATCCTGCCGGCGTACTACAGCGAGAACTACATCTCGCTGCTGCCGGACGAGGAGCGCAGCGTGACCGTAACCTATCCGGCCGGTGATGCGAGGCCTGAGATCGGGCTGCGGGGCTGGAACCTGGCTTCGCAGACGTTTGCGGTTCGGTAGGGGCGTCCTGCGGAAGCGCTCTAATGGATGACGACCGGCGTGCGGTGCTTGCAGCCGCAGGAGCGCCGCAGCACAATCTCGACCGGCAGGACGATGCGGTTGCCGGTGTGGGGCGTTTCACCGCGTGTGATGCGGTCGAAGAGCAGGCTGGCCGCCACGCGCCCCATCTCCTGCGCGGGCTGGCGGACGACGGTGAGCGGCGGCGAAGTGAACTCGGCCAGATCGAAGTCGTCGAATCCGGCTAGGGCCAGATCGTTCGGAATGCGAAGCCCAAGCCGTGCAATCCCGCCCAGCACATATCGTGTGGCCAGCGTATTCGACGTGAGGATCGCCGTGGGGCGGGCGTCGCCGCAAAGCTTCGTCTTGAGAATCTCCGCGGCCTCCTCCTCGGACGCGCAATCGAAGATGGCGCAGGACTCGAGCCCCGCATCCTGCATGGCGCGGCGATAGCCGAGAAAGCGTGCGTTGATGGTGAACAGGCTCCGGCTGAGCGCGATGTAGGTGATGTGCTTGTGACCGTGCTCGATCAGATGCTCCACCATGCGCCGCGCTCCGATCGAGTTCTGCACCAGAACGGTATCGATGGAGGCATCGGGCACGGGCCGGTCAAAGGCCACAACAGGGGTTTTTCCGACCAGCGACCTCGAGATCCGGGTTTGGCGGAGTTTGCAGGGGATCACGAGCAATCCGTCCACGTGCCGCTGGAGCATTTCGTCCGCCGCGGCGTACTCGATCTCCGGATCTTCGCCGGACGTGGTGATGATGACCGAATACCCATGCTCCTTGGCCACGGTGGTCACGGCATGGCAGCAACTGGCAAAGAACGGATCGTAGAGGTAGGGGACGATGAGGCCGATGGAGTGGCTTCGCTGGCCGCGGAAGGCGCGCGCCAGCACATTGGGCCGGTACTTGAGCTGTTCGATGGCGGTAAGCACGCGTTGCGCGGTATCCGCCGAGACCCGGACCGTCCCGCTCAGCACCCGGGAGACGGTCATGGTGCCGACGCCGGCCAGGCGGGCGACGTCGCTCATGGTGGGTTTACGGGGTGCAGTCAAGGTCAACGTTCTGTGCTTCGCCTTGCCCGCAGAATGACTCGCAGCAGATTTCGCCAAAATCGATCTCTCCAGGAATAACTCGCTTTTTGCGCCCTGGCCGAAGTCCCGGAAGCGAAGATTCACCGACCCTGCAGCTCCCGCTCTTGGAGGTGCTCCTGTCTTATCGTTCAAACGGCCTCATTCGCGCCGTCTGCCTGTCGGGAGTCAAACGTTTTCAGCCGGACTATACCAGTCTTAATACGCCCGAGGCAATCAAATCCTCATCCCGGATATCCCGGTCTCCTCAAAGGCCCTTGAAGGAACCCACGCCGCCGGATCGATTCGCCGCCAAAACCGATCGTTCCAGAAGCCCCCTTAACCGCGCGTTGAGCGATCACGCTTCTCCGCGGGCGGACACGTCGACTCGCGAATCAGCAGTTCCGGCAAGACCGGCTGCACGGGCGGAATGTCCGCCTGTCCGCGGACGCGCTGCAGCAGCAAGCGCGCGGCGATCCTGCCCATCTGGCGGAGAGGCTGGCGGACGGTGGTCAGGCTGGGATTGTGGTAGGCCGCGCTCTGGATGTCGTCGAAGCCAACCACGGAGATGTCTTCGGGGACGCGGAGCCGGTGGTCGCACATGGCCCGGATGGCGCCGATGGCGGCGATATCGTTGTAGCAGACCAGGGCCGTGAATTCGACCTTCCGGCTCAGCAGTTCGCAGATCGGCGTGAATCCCAGCTCCGGCGTGGAAACCCGCGATGTCAACTGCACGGTCAACTCAGGCCGCACCGGAATGCCGAGGTTTGCAGCCACCGCCTGCAGGCACTCCCAGCGATCGTCGGCATCGGAACTGTGACTGCCTCCACGCATGAAGGCAATCTTGCGGTGGCCGAGTTGCTGCAGATGTTTCAGGACCAGTTCGGCCGCCCGCCGCTGGTCCAGCACCACATTCGTGATTCCTGGAACCTCGCGATGGCTCGCCACCGCGACCGCCGGAATGTTGAAGCCATGCAGCAGTACGGTGTCGATCAGGATGAACCCCTCCACCGAGCGCTCCATCAACATGCGCGGGTACTCTTCGATCAGGTCGGGTTTGCGGCGGTGGCTTGCGGTCAGGTAGAAGTAGCCTTCCTCGATGAGCGACTCCTCCACGCCATCGAGCACTTGGGTGGTGTAGCTGTCGCTCAACTCGGGCACCAACACGCCGATGGAAAACGTTTGCCGCTTGCGCAGCGAGCGTGCATAAAAGCTGGGCCGGTAGTCGAATTTGGCGGCCGCCGCCTTCACCCGGTCCCGGGTTTCCTGAGGAATGGCGCGCACTCCGGGAGCGTCGTTGAGCACCAGGGAGATGGTGGCCGGCGACAGATCGAGGTATTCGCCGAGAATCCGCAGACTAACCGGCTGACCCGGTTTCGGTTCGCGCCTCCGCGTCGTCCTTTTTGGCATGCTGTCTTGTTTGTAGCACGCCAGGGGACCATCCGGCGAAGTCCGCTGTCCACTAAATCGTTTTAGCGTGAGATACTTGCGGTTTCGGCCTCGCGGCGCTCCAGGTGATCGTACCAGGTGAATTTGAGAATCGCCGAGGTGATCAGGACGACCGCCAGGGTAATCGCGGCGCGGCGGAGCTCCCAGATGACGACGTACATGGGAAGGACGACTAGCGCCACCTGCCACACGATCCCGACGGCGATGTTGAACATGTCGCGCGGGAAGTCCCTGTTGCGCTGGAAGCCGGGATCTTCGGCCAGCATCTTGCGATAGACCGGCCCCCAGAACCCCCACGGCCGCACGCGGCGATAGAAGTCCTTGAGCACGGCTTCGTCCTCGGGCTTGGTCAGCAGCGTACCGGCAAGACAGCCGATGAGCGAAAGAACCAGCACCAGCGGAAAGACGATCGAGACATCCATATTGATGGAGTGGGCGGCCAGCAGATGCTGCACAAACGGCACTTTCGCCACCAGGGGCGGCAGGCCCAGCGCGGATACAATGCCGGTGACCATACCCCAGAAGTAGCCAAAGCCGTTAAAACGCCACCAGTACCACTTGAGCACGTTTGAGGCGGTGTATCCGCCCCACAAGCCGGAGACGATCCACACTACGACGGAGTTGACCGAAGTGACGTTCCAGCCGATCAGGACGCCGATGACGACGACGGCGAAGGAGGCAAGATAGCTCAGGCGGACATAGGTCCGGGGCGCGGCGTTGGGCCGGATGTAGCGCTTGTAGATGTCGTTGACGAAGTACGGCGGTGCGGCATTCACGGTGGCGGCGAAGTTGGCCATGAAGGCGGCGAGCAGGCCGGAGATCAGGAAGCCCAGCAGGCCCACGGGCACGAAGCGCGCCAGCGCATAGGGGAGGACCAGCTCGAAGTCCATGTTGGCGCCCATGGCGCGAATGTTGTCGCTGAAGAAGACGACAGCGAGGACGGTGAGGCCGGCGGTGAGGAAATAGCGCGGAAAGGTGAGAACGACGTTGACCCAGGCGCTCATCATCGAGGCCTCGCGCGGATTCTTCGAGGAGAGGATGCGCTGCATGTCGTAGTTGGGGGCCGGGCCGGCGGCCGAGATCAGAACGCCCTTGAAGAAGAGCATCATGACGAAGAAGCCGAACAGGCCGTAGCCGTCTTGCGCGATTCTAGTGTTGGTGGCGCGGATGAGCGCCGACCAGTCGAGATTCAGATTCCAGCCGAAGAAGACGTTGTCCCAGCCGGCCGGCACCACCGTGTGCAAGACGCCGGGCG
>JBEKUS010000048.1:0-29320 GCA_049514795.1 Occallatibacter sp. | reverse complement strand
CGCGCTTCGCGCGGAACTCTCTTTGTTTCCCGCGGCGCGCCCGGCGAGCACCAGCGAAGCCGCCATGCGCTTCAGATCCCACTCGAAGGGACCGCGGATGGTCTCGTCGAAGTCGTTGATGTCGAAGACGAGACGGCCGTCGGGCGCGGCATAGGCGCCCAGGTTGCGCACATGTGCGTCGCCGCAAAGCTGGCAGCCGATGCCCGCAGATGGAAGCTGCGCCAGGTCGGCGGCCATCACCGGCGCCGCTCCGCGGAAGTAGGCGAAGGGCGACTCGCTCATCAACTGGTATTTGAGGGCGATCAACTCGGGCACGCGGCCACGCATCGATCGCGCGACAAGCTCCAGCGCCGAGGCAGGCCGCGCTTTCGCCTGCCAGGCGAAGTGCTCGTGACGGCCTACCTGCTTGCGCCGCGCATGGCCGAGAGCGCGGCGGTCTTCCGGACTTGCCCAGTGCATACTGCGGAACATACACCGTCGCCCGTTGCCGTGCAACAAGCTGTTCGGGGTAATTTACACTCTCTTCTGGAAGCCCCCGCCTCTCTCCACCGCACGCTGTTGACGCCACTGAGGGCTCCGCTCTGAAATCCCAGCCTGGGAGGAATCCCCCTTTGCCGCGAGCTAATGCTCTTTTGACGCCAGCGATTGTTGCCTTGTCTCTTGCCGCTGTTGGCCTTGCCGCGCAGCAGCCGCAACCGCCTGCCGCCGCCACAAAGCCCCTGACGGTGGAGACGATCTACGCTCGCGGATCGCTCGTTGGCGACCTGCCCGACAACCTCGCCTGGTCGCCGGACTCGAAGCACCTGACCTATCTGGATGGCGGGCAGCTAATGGAAGTTGATCCTGCAACGGGCCAGGCTCACGTGCTGGTGAGCGCGGCCAAAATGGCTTCGCTCAACGAGAGTGGATTGTCGGAGCGCGACCGCGATCATCGCGAGCGCTACAACATGGCAAGCTATCTGTGGGCGCCGGATTCGAAGCACCTCCTTTTCGACTCGGACGGGCGCCTATGGCTCTTCGATCTGCACACGAGCGCCGGCGTGCAGATTGGATTCACCGGCGCGGCATCGAGCGACGACCCTAAGTTCTCTCCCGACGGACAATCTGTCTCGTTCATCCGCGATCACGGCTTGCAGGTGGTCCGGCTGGGCGAGCCGCGGGCGAGCGCCAATTCCATCGCTCCGGCTCCAGCTCCGTCCGGCGCCGACGCTCAGGTTCTGCTCAACGGCGAAGTGGACTGGGTTTACGAGGAAGAGCTCGACGTGCGTAGCAACTACTTCTGGTCGCCGGACTCGAAGAGCATCGCCTATCTGCAGATGAACGAAACCCAGGTGCCGCAATATCCGATCACCGACTGGATACCCAGCCACGCGCGGGTCGACTGGCAGCGTTATTCGCAGCCGGGCGACCGGAACCCCGAGGTGCACGTGGGCGTGGTCCCGGCGCACGGCGGCAAGACGGTCTGGGTCCAGATTCCCTTTCACAACGGCGACGACTATGTTCCACGCTTTGGCTGGGTCGACCGCAAGACCTTGTGGGTGGAGACTCTGAGCCGCGATCACAAGCATCGAGCGATCTACTTCGGCGGCGCCGAATACGGTGACGCGCACCGGATGCTGGAGATCGACGACGACAAGTTCGTCGATGAAGAATACGACGTCGCTGTCGGCGACGGAGCGATCGCGCTGACGAGCTGGAGCGACGGGCACAGTCACCTCTATCTCTACAGCTACGACAAGCAGAAGCCTCTGGCCGCCGAAGCGAAGCTGGAGAAACAACTGACCAAGGGCGACTTTGAAGTCACCGATGTGTACAACGTCGACCCCGAGCGCAAGGAAGTGACCTATGCATCAAACGAGGGCAGCCCGCAGGAGCAGCAGATCTGGCAAGTGAGTTTCGATGGAGACCGCAAGCAGTTGAGCGCAGGCACGGGATTTCATCAAGCCACAGTTGCGCCCGATGGCAGATCCTTCACAGACAAGTTCTCCACGCGCATGTCGCCGCCGGAGATAAGCGTTTGCCAAGCCGGCGAGAAACCGGCTCCCGCGCCGGCTTCGTGCCGCGTGTTTTGGAAGACGCGCGCGATCGACGCTTATCATTTGCGCGAACCGCAACTGCTAGAGGTAAAGGCGCACGACGGAACTGCTCTCTACGCCACTCTGTTGCTGCCCGAGGGCGCGGCCAAACCGGCTTCTGTACCGCTGATCGTCAATCCTTACGGCGGTCCCCATGAGCAGGATGTGGCGAACAAGTGGGGGGGCGGCCTGTTCTTCGACGAGCTGCTTGCGCAACACGGCTTTGCCGTGCTCCGCGCCGACAATCGCGGCATGGGCGCCCGCGGCCGGGCCTTTGCGCAGGCAGCGTACCGCAACTTGGGCCCGGTGCAGCTCGAGGATCAGTTGACCGTGATCGACGCTGCACTCGAAAAGTTCCCTGAGCTCGATCCCAAGCGTCTCGGCTGGTGGGGCTGGAGCTGGGGCGGTACATTCACGCTCTACGCGATGACCCATTCCGACCGCTTCCGTGCCGGCGTGGCCGTTGCGCCCGTCACCGATTGGCGCGATTACGACTCCACCTACACTGAGCGCTATCTGGGCGTTCCCGCGGAGGACCCGGACGGCTATCGCAACTTCTCCGTAGTGAACTCGGCGGCGAGTTTGAAGGGCCGGCTGCTGCTCGTGCATGGAACCGGCGACGACAACGTGCACATGGAAAACAGCGTGCAGTTCGTGCAGAAGCTCATCCAGGCCGGCATTCCCTACGATCTCCAGCTCTACCCGCGGAAGACACACTCCCTTGCGGGACCGGAGGCGCACACGCACCTCTTCGACCGGATCCTGGCGCATTTCGAGCAGGTTCTTCAGCCGGATGCGCCGGCCGGGAGGGGGAACTAGCCGTTCTTAGACTTCGTGGCGGTGGAAGAGTTCATCCTTTTCGCGGTTGGGGCAGTGGGTGCACCCAAGGCAACAGACCAGCAGCATGGCCACACCCAACGTCACCAGTACGGCGAGAACGCTTCCATTCACCGCGATCCAATGCGCCAGGGTCTGCATCTTTCAGTTACCTGCTTCAGGACGTTCCAACCCTACATAAGGGCAAAAGATGTGCCTAAATGCTACTCCGTCCATTATTAGATAGATTCCTGCACTTTTGGGCGGTCTCATGAGATCTTTTTGCGAAACGCGGCCAGGGACTGGAGATGATTTCTGTTGCGCGCGAGCGAAGAAAAGACGAATATAGGGGGAGATGGCCGCCCATCCCATCCCTCCGCCCTCCCCCATTCCCGAAGAGTGGCCGGAGGAGCTTGCTCACCTGGAGCTTTCCACCCCCGGCAGCCGAGTTCAGCCCGAGAGCGATCGGGATGGACGTGCCGGTTCGGAAGGTGATTCCGAGCGGGAACCGCTGCTCAACTGGCTCTTCGTCGATCTGAACTCCTACTTTGCCTCGGTCGAACAGCAGGTGCGGCCGGAGCTGCGCGGGCGTCCGGTGGGCGTGGTGCCCATGATGGCCGACACCACCTGCTGTATCGCCGCCAGTTATGAGGCGAAGGCCTTCGGCGTGCGCACCGGGACCATCGTCGGCGACGCCAAACGGATGTGCCCCGACATCGTGCTCGTCGAGGGCCGGCACGAAATCTATACCGAGTACCATCACCGGATCGTCGAAGCCGTTGAGAGCTGCGTCCCGGTCACGGCCGTCTGCTCCATCGACGAGATGGCCTGCCGGCTGATCGGACGCGAGCGGGCGCTTCGTGCGGCGATGGATCTGGGCATGCGGGTGAAGCGGACAATCCGCGAGCGCGTGGGCGAGATGCTGCGCAGCTCGGTCGGCCTGGCGACAAACCGCTATCTCGCCAAGGTCGCCAGCGACATGGAGAAGCCCGATGGCCTGGTGGCGCTGCCGCTCGACATCCTGCCCGAGGCGCTTCACCAGCTCACGCTGCGCGATCTGCCCGGCATCGGCGCGCGCACCGAAAAGCACCTGAACGAAAAGGGCATTCGCACCATGGACGATCTGCTGGCGCTCGATGGCGAGCAGGCCGGCGAGATCTGGGGTTCTGTGTGGGGCGGGCGCATGTTTCATTGGCTGCGCGGCCAGGACTTCGAGTTGGCGGAGGGCGAGCATCAGAAATCGATCAGCCACCAGCACGTGCTGGCCCCCGAGATGCGCACGGCGGAGAAGGCCTGGGCCGTGGCGCACAAGCTACTGCACAAGGCGGCGATGCGTTTGCGCTCTCACGGGCTCTGGGCCAGCCACATCGGTCTCGCCATCGGCTTCGCGGCGCCGCGCTCGGAGAACATGCCCGTGAGCCGCTTCGGCGTGCCGGCGCGCGGCTGGCGCGGCGAGATCAAGCTCCACGAATGCCAGGACAACCAGACGCTGATTGCCGCTCTGCGCCGCCTATGGGACTCGCGGCCCTCGGGCGCGCAGTACGAGCATCCGTACTTCATCGGCGTGCAATTGAACAACCTCGTTCCCGACCGGCTGCACACGCTGGCGCTCTTCGACGGCCTCGAGGAGGAGCAGAGCCGCACGCGACTGCTCGCCGCCATGGACCAGATCAACGACAAGTACGGCATGAGCACGCTCGCTCCCGCCGCCATGCTCAGCGCTTACAAGGCCGCGCCCACGCGCATCGCGTTCCACGCCATTCCTGAGCTGTTTTGAAGACAGGGGTCAGGGTTCAGGGATCAGGGGTCAGAACGAGGCGCCAGCGCGTGCGGATTCAGCTTGCCGATGCGGCCGTGCGGCCCCACGACGAACGGCAGCGACAGCGCATTCCAGTTGCGGTCGGCGTCGGGCGTCTCGTGCATCGCCGGATCGGGGTGCAGCGCGCGCCAGTTCTTTCCGTCGTCCGTCGAGATGTCCGTCCCGTTCGGCCCAACAGTGATCCAGGTCTTGCTTGCGGCGTCGTAGACGACTGCGGAGCGGTAGCCGTGGGGCGGGGTTCGGGCGGCCTGCCAGGTCTTCCCGCTGTCGGTCGTGTAGGCTGCCGTGCCACCACGACCGTCGGGTTTGAGGTAGTCGCCACCGACGACGACCTCCGCCTTAATGCCCCAACCCTTGTTTTCGTCCCAGGCTCTCGAAAAAGCGCCGCTGCTCACCCCATTGCTTGGAATCGGAAGGAATGTCGGGGCATCCCAAGTCCAGCCGCTAGGACACGAAGAAGGATTCGGTGGTTTTCTTGAGTCGCAAGTCGTACCAAAGGCGGCGAAGCAATCTAGAGCGCTTCCGTCCTCATTCGCGACCGCCTCGATAATATACGGATTCCCGACTCTCAGAACGAGAGCCGAATTACTAGCAGCGAAGAACCCGACCTTCAAGCTCCCGACATCCATGCCATGGTCATCGTAAAACGGGCTCCAGGTTTCTCCGCCGTCCGAGCTCATGCGTGAGTAGAGCCTGCCTTTAACTGGATCGCCAATTATCACGCCTGTCTTGCGATCGAAGAATTTAATCGCATCCCAGAACCCATCCTTATCCGGATTCGTAAACACCAATTTCCACGTGTGACAGCCGTCGGTGGTCTTGTAGAGCCGCGAGAGATCGCCTTTGCCGCTGGACATGACGATGGCGGTGTTCGCGTCGAAGGCCTGGATGCCGCGGAAGTCCAGGTGCTCGGCGCCGGGCGGAATCGCGCAGGGCTGCCATGTTTCTCCACCGTCCACGGTGCGCAGGACCGTGCCGTTGGTGCCCGAGGCCCACGCCATGCCTCCGCCGACGTTATCGATGCCGCGCAGATCGGCGGTCGTGCCCGAGTTCAGGATCTGCCACTGCGCGTGCGCCGCGCCGCCAAAGGCCGCGAGAATAATGAGCAACCACCCGCACCGTTGCATAGCGAACAGTGTAGGCGAAGACATCTGTTAGTCGTCAGTGGTCAGCGGTCAGTTTTCAGGTCGTGGTTGCCGGTGGACAGCCAACCGCAAGGAGCCGGTAGCTGATAGCAGGGGAGCGAGTTGGCGAGTCGGCTGGACAAGGATCTCCTGAAGTGAGTAGGGCCGCGGATCGAGGGGCGAAATCGAGGGCTTTCGGGTCGAAAACGAAAAAATCAGCGAACGCTTTTTGACCGTTTTTGACCGCGGTTTTGAGATCGATTTGTTGAATCAAAAAAAGTTAACTCCAAAAATATACCCCCAGGGGGTATGGAAAAAAGGCGCCACTATTCATTTTCTTGACAACACCTGCGCTTTCGCCCGATTTCAGGCGACGGCGCCGGCCGTTCAGAGGCCCCAATTCAACCTCTTGTGATGATTATGCTCCAAAGAGCGAAAATGACCTGCAAACATCGGGAAGCGATTTTCGCATGTGTTATCAGTCGCTTGCGTCGCGCACTCCCGATTATGGGGTTGACTTTTGCTTCCCGGTCTCCGCCCGGCGTGGGGACGCGGTCGGGCGAGTTCGCGGAGGACTAGAATGGTGGATGAGCTATTCCGGGCGCGTCCGTTCGCCCCGTTGCCGCCGTTGTTTCCCCTCGGCCGACGCAAGAGGGTGGCCGGAGCCGTTCGCGGTTTCGAGGCGACGGCATGGCTCGGAAAGGCGAATCGAACATGTTTGGGTCAAGGGCTCTTGTCGCTGGGTTTCTCGGTCTCGTCCTGTTTTCTCCCTCACTCGTACAAGCCAAGATCATGACGTATTGGTACGCGCCGCAACTGATGGCGAAGGTAGATGACGCCTCGAACCGCCTGCAATTCATGGGACCGCACTTTGTCCCAGGGAATGAAAACGGGTTTATTGGAGACGACAAGACAACCTTTGTGCTGGACCGGATGAGTGAAAACAACCTGGGCATCAACCTCTTCTTCACCGAGACCGGCATTGAAGAAAAGAGCAATGGCCTGCTTTCGCTGACCACCACGAGCGTTCCTTACAAGAAAGACCGCATCGTTTCGATCGTCTTTGCGGATATCGAGGCGTACGAAATCCTGATGAATACGTTCCGCTCCAGCGCCACGCCCTGGTGCATCATTCCCGTCGGCGCGAACAAGGCCGAGCAGAACGTTCTGTGCGTGGCAACGCAGAAAGACGCAAAGCAGGTGATCGATGCACTGGTCACGCTAGCGGTGGCCAATGGAACCAATCTACACGCACCGTACGGCATGAACCTGCAAGCGATGCCGGAGAAGGAAACGCAGAAACATCCGGAGTTTAGCGGCTTCCGGGTGGAGAGCATCGATACGGACGGACCAGCCGCGCAGGCGGGCATCCGGGACGAAGACATTTTGCACACCGTGGATGGCAAGCCGTGCACGAGAGAGAACCTGAGCGCCGCGGTAAGCGAAGCCACGGCAAAACCGAATGGAGGCGCGATTCACCTGGAGATCGTGCGCCGTGGGAAACCCTCGACCGTTGACGTGAATTATCCGCATTGGACGATGGGCGACGTGGCGGTGCTGCGGCAGCAGGTGACGAACCCAGCACAGGCGAATGCAGCGCCCGCGGGCGCTGCTCCAGCGGGCGGCGCCTCAGGGGGACGGAGCGGCTTTCATCTGGGAATCAACGTGCGCGCATTGACGGACGCCGATGTGGCGGCAGCCGGGCTGCCCAAAGCCATGGGTCTTTTGGTGACCAAGGTGGAGAAAGGCAGCATCGCAGAGGACATGGACATGCAGGTGGGCGACGTGGTCCTGCAAGCCAATGGCGCGGATGTCGGCGATGTGGACGCCTTCGGGCAACTGGTCCGCAGCGGCACGGTGAAGAGCTTTCGCGTCTGGCGCAAGGGACAGAAGCTGGACCTCACCGTTTCACAAAGCATGTAGGCTGCATCCGATTCGCGACAGTCTGCCCGGAGCGCGGTCCACAACGAGCCCGCTTATGGCTGGTTGGGGCGGTAGGCCGGCCGCCGTCAAGTCAGCCGGACGGAAGTCCGGCGCTGTTTCTTGCTCCCGGTCCTCTTACGAGGCTGCCGCCAACTGCTCCACCTGCGGGATTCGCTGCGCGCCTTTGCGCGGGCCGCGCTTGCGCGCACTCATCACCTTGATCCGCTCGAGAAGTTCCTGCGTCGAACAGCTCTTCCGCGCAAGCACGGCATCAGCCACGTGCATCTCGCCGCTGACGGCCTGCGCGTCGCCGAACAGAATCATGGGAACGGAGGGCTTCGCTCGTTTGAGCCGCTCCGCAAGCTGAACTCCGTTTATCTGCGACACAGTGGTATCGGCCAGCACCAGATCGATTTGTGGCGCCGTGGCCAGGACGGCGGTCGCCTCCTGGCTGTTCGAAGCCGCCAACACACGATAGCCGTTGGTCGCCAGCATGAATCTGAGGACCGAAAGCTCCTGAACGTTGTCGTTTACGCAGAGGATAATTTTCTTTGGACGCATTTTGGGGGTGGCTCCTCGCATCGGATTCCTGGGCCGCTTCCAAGGCAATAACTTCCCCTTCGCTCAAAGAGCGGGTTTGCGGACTCAGGGTTTGGCCCGGTAGCCGGGAAAAAAGGCTGGCTTGGTCTGTTGGGATCTGGAGAGCCGGCTTGCCCGATGAGCGTGCATGCCATTCCGGCGGATGCAACGGCTCACACATCCATGCTGCCGGCACGAGACCCGATACAAGTCAGCGTTCCTTCGCGGTCAAGTGCACAACGGTTTGGCGCGCCAGGTAACCTACCCTGAAAACGCACCGTAAAAATGTCTGCAACGAATCGAAAGAGTACGGGTCCCGGAGGCTCGTGAAAAGAGGGAACACGAAGCGAAGACGGGCGTGAAAATCCGCGTGTAACAAGTGGAAAACGGCTAGCGCCAAGAATCGCCTTTACTTGCGCAGATGAACATCTGTTGAAAGCATGTGCATCACGGCAGGAAAAGCCGTCCGTTTGCCACAAGAACGGTGCTCCCCGCCACGCGGACATCGCGGACCCTCGCCGAATCTCTTCGCGCCGACAGAAAAAGATCGCTGGACCGGCCGATCTCCACGCCCTGGCGCAGGTGTACTCGCACATCCGAAGGAACCGCGCCGCGCGCCACCAGATACGCGATGGCGCAGCCGGCAGCGGAACCCGTGGCCGGGTCCTCTCCGCCGTAAAACTGCATCCGCGCCCTGTACGTTGGGCCGTCTTCGTTTTGGTCAGCGTCTGGCGCTAGTACGTAGAACCACCGCGCGCCACGCTCTTTCAACCACGGCGCCGCCTCGTCCTGCTTCACACGCAGCTGAGTCAGCGGCGCCGCATTCCGCAGCGCAACGATGGCAAACGCTGTGCCTGTCGAAACCACCTGCGGCGGCAGCTCGGGATTGAGATCGTCCACGGCGAATCCGGTCAGCCGGGCAACTTCTGCTCGATCCAATTCCGCGCCAAACTCCGGATCTCGCTGCGTCATCCGGCCGAAGCATCCGGCGGAACCGCCCTCGCGCTGATCAAAACTCACTGGAACAGGTCCGACGTTGAGCGCGAGTGTGATCGTCTCGCCCACTGCGGTTTCCGGCGCGATCCACTTCAGCACACTCGCCGTCCCCAGCGTGGGATGGCCGGCAAACGGGAGTTCTTCTCGCGACGTGAAGATACGCACGCGCACGCCCTCGGCGCGTTCCATCTCCGCAGTCCGGCGCTCAACAAACGTGGTCTCCGAGAGATTGAACTCGCGCGCGATCGACTGCATCTGCTCCGCCGTCAAAGCGCAAGTATTCATCACCACCGCCAGCGGATTCCCCTGGAGCGGCGTAGCCGAGAAAACATCCACAACGAAGTAATCGAGGTTCGCAGTCATCATTCACCCGGCCGGCCCATCTGCTAACCTACGTACACCCGCGGTGCCGCATTCTTCAGGAAAGCTACGCGGCCGGCAACACTCTCATGAGCGAAGTTACATGAACAAGGCTTGGCACTCCAAAAACAAAATGCCGCCGAAGGCGACATTGAAGGAGCGGATCGACTGGCATGTGAGACATCGGAAATGGTGCGGGTGCCGGAAGATGCCCAAGAGGCTGCTCAAGATTGTGAAGCCAGGCAAAGCGCAGCGGTGAAGCGCGCTTCGGCGTTCCCTACTGAAGTTCGATGAGAGGCTGTGGCAGGCGCGTCTTGGCGCGATCGAGGAAGAGCCTCATGCGCAGAGCATCGGCGCGCTGCGCCGCAACCAAGCGCAACTGCCGGCGAATATGGTCGATGTCGTCCAGACGATCCGTTTGCGCTTCATCCTGATCGGCATCCCGCTCCAGGCGTGCAATCCGCCTCTCGATCGTTTGCCGGAACCGGGGACTAATCTCGAATCCTTCTTGGACTGCGCATTGACTCATCATGGCTGGCACCTCGGAACTCAATTCCTGAGGCTGAAGATTGTTGCCGTTCGCCTCGAGTTTCTTCCGATGCTGCCGATACTACCGAAGCGCAATTCTCTGCGCCAGATTACGGGCTCCCCGCAAGCCGGTGACCGATTGTCCGAGCGACAGGTTACTTGCCGGTCATGCCGCGCAACTTACTCTTAAATGTGATCTTGGGATCAGGTTGCCGCTCAGGCTAGACAGGCGGCCGGATGCGAACAGGCGCGAGCCGGCGCATTTCTCCAAATAATGTGCAGAGATTCAGCACCGCCATCCAGCCGCGAACATCAGGCTGCGGCGATCTTCAATACCGCTCGTGGCTTCTTAGGACTGGGAGAAATGCCTCAGTTGCCCGGCGCCGAGGCATAGTACCCTTTGCGCACCTGCACCTTCAGAGGATCGCCATTGTCGCTTCGGCACTCCATCGCAATCCGCCGGAACTTGCCGTCCGCGGTGTTGTTGCTGGAGGTATAGCTGGCCAGATACTGCGTGCGCAGTTCGTCCTGAATCTGCTGAAATGCCGCTTTCAATTTTGTTCCGTTGTTGCCGACGTCGATCAGGCGTCCGCCGGTTTCTTCCGAAATGCGTTTTGCCGGCGAGTAGCCGAAGTAGCCCTCGCCCTGGCTCCAGTACATCGCGCGGTCGGCAATCAGGATCACGTAGACGATGATGTTGTTTCTCTCCGCCGCGGCAATGGCTTCAGCGATCTTCGTGCGGCTGCCCTGGTCCTGTCCGTCGGTCAGGACGATCATCGCTTTGCGGCCGGTCTCCTGATTAAGCTTCTCGTTGGCCGCGAGATTAATCGCGTCGTAGAGCAGCGTGCCCTTGGGGTCGCCGACTGTGGGAACCGGCCCGCCGCCAAGGCCGGGAACTCCTGCGGCGCCGTTCCCCCCGGCCGTGTTGATCTGCGCCTTGCTCAGGGCCCGCGACAACTGGCGCGGACTATTGGTGAAGTCCTGCAGCAGGTCGACGTTGACGTCGAACGAAACGAGAAAGGCCTCATCCTGATTGCGCAGCACCTGCTCAAGAAACTCGCTGCCCGCCTCCTGCTCCAACGGGAGCAGGCGTTCCTGGCTGCCCGATGTGTCGAGCAGAATCCCCAGCGTGAGCGGCAGGTTCGTCTCGGCCACGAAGCTCTTGAAGGTCTGCGGCGTCTTGTCTTCCAGCACCGAACACTGATCGCGCGTGAGATGCGGAACCAGGCCGCCGCCCTTATCCTTGACGGTGAAGAAAAGATCCACCAAGTTCACAACCTGCTTGAACGTCGCGACAGGCGTTTCGTCCGGCGGAAGGGCGGGTGCGGTGCTCACCGGAGGCGCGTCAGGCGAGGGCGCAAGCTGGCACCACACTGCCGCCGGCAACAGCGGCAGGACTGCCAAAACCACGGCGATTCCAGCCCCCAGACGCATCCTAACCTGTTAGACGAAAACCGTCCCTCCAAGAGAGCATATCTCGGCCGCACGGGATCGTCAGGCAACCTGCGCGCCTCTGCCGCGTCTGATACTCTGTCAGATACGGCCCGTTCCGCGCCGTCGCTGGGTGCGGCGGCCTGCCGGAACCGGCTTTCGGGAGGGTGAAACAGCGGTGAGCAGGTGGAAAGCCATTGCCCCGGCAGGGCTCTTGAGCGTGGGGCTGTTTCTGGCTTCGGGTGTTCCCGCGCAACAGCAGCAGGCGCCGGTTCCCGACGCGCCTACCCCCCAAGCTGGCCCGGCGCTGCCGGGCACAAACGGGCAGATTGCGCCCGGAATCGGTTCCAGCGAGGCGCCGGCGGCTGCCAACTCGTCATCCGCTCCAAGCCAGCCGCAGGCGCAGCCCAGTCAACCGCCCGTAACAGCAAGACCGGAGCCTGCCGTTCGTCGACCGGAAGAGCCGCAAGAGACGCCGCCCGCAGAGGGCAGCGCAGCAGTGACGAAGTTCGTCGTTGAAGTCAACCAGGTCATCGTTCCGGCCACGGTGAAGGACTCGAAAGGGAATCCGGTGGCCGGGTTGACGTGGCGGGACTTCACGGTCTACGAGAACAACACGCGCGCTCACTTGAATCTCTTCAGTGTGGACCCCGAGCCGCTCTCAATCGCATTCGTTATCGACCAGACTCTGCCTTCCAACGTTATGACAGATGTGAATCAGTCGATGGGCTCGATCCAGGGCGCGCTCGCGCCCTATGACGAGGCGGCGGTCTTCACCTACACCAACGGCGCCAAGGAGTGGACGGGATTCACCGGCGCGCAGGGTTCCCGCCTGCCGGCGGTGCTTGCACTGGCGAAGGCCACGGGCAGCGACCCCATGGTCCCGATCAACGACGGTCCGCTGGCAGGCTGCAGCATCCGGCAGAACGGAAACTGCGTGGATCCCAACCTACAGCCGGGACGCTCGACCGGAAACGGCAGCTTTATCACCATCCCCAAGGAGATTCACACTCTCAACGACGCCATCCTGCAGGCGGCCAAAGAGCTTTCCACTCGTCCCAAGGAGCGCCGCCGCATCATTTTCGTCATCTCCGACGGCAAGGAATACGGCAGCAGGGCCACCTGGAAAGAGGTAGAGAGGTACCTGCTGACCAACAAGATCGCCGTCTACGCCACGCTGGTTGGCGACTCGGCCCGCTGGGGCGAGGAGTGGCTCGACCGCTTCCACCTGCCCTTCACCATGTACGACAACATCCTCTACAAGTACACGGCCGCAACGGGCGGCGATTATTACGCCGAGGGCAACACGAACGGAATCGAGCGCAGCTACGCCAAGATCGCCGAAGAGGCGCGCGACCAGTACACGCTCGGCTACCTGAGCCACGAGTCGATCTATGACGGTAAGTACCGCTCGATCGACGTGCGCGTCGACCGGCCCAACGTGACTGTTATCGCGAAGCGAGGCTACTGGCCCTCGGGGCAGGATCTCAAGTAGGGGCGCAGCCCCGTTTCGCAAGTTTCAGAGACACGAAAGCCTGTGCGTTCGCACAGGCTTTTCTCTTGGTACCCCTCGGAATGCGCGGAGCCTCGAAGCGGAGTGCGGCCCCTTTGCCTGTCTTCGAACGTCCAGCGCTAGACCAGCGAGGTCTTCTTGTCGAACTTGCTCCCGCACTCTGGGCAGAATCCCGTGTCCTCAGCAGCATTGGGGTTGGGGGCGTTGGCCGTCAGGATGTTCTTACAATTCGGGCACCTGTAGTTTGCCTTGTTCCCCGCCGTCGCCGTTGCCTGCACTTCGGGAGCAGCGGCCGTCTGTTGCGTCGCCGGAACAGCCGCCGGGTCCGTGACCCCTTTTATGCCCTCGCGGAACCCCTTCAGTCCCTCTCCGAGCCCTTTGCCCAACTCCGGCAAGCGCTTAGCGCCAAAAAGTATCAGCAGCAGCAGGAGAATAATTATCCAATGCGACGGCTCGCTCAGGAATCCCATTTCCAAATCCTCCGCGCGCTCCAACACGATCCGCGCGCTTTCTTAACCTCACTATTGTCGCACAAACAGGCAGGAAATGGCCCGCCGGAGGCGGTTGTGGCAGACTGGAAAGAGCCGTGGAGGTTCCCCCATGAAATCCGTCAGGTTGTTCCTTCTCGTTCTGCTGCTGACGCTCGCTTCCGGCATGGCCAACTCAGCCGGCCGCGAGATCTATCCTCCTCCGGCGCAAGCAAGGGGCGACCTTGCCGCCGCACTGAAGACCGCCGCAACCACGCACCGGCGCATCCTGCTCGACTTTGGCGGCAACTGGTGCGGCGACTGCCAGGTGCTCGACTACTACTTCAACGATGCGCGCAACAAACCGCTGCTCGAGACGAACTTCGTACTCGTACATATCAACATCGGCCGCATGGATGCCAACCTTGACCTGGCAGAGAAGTACGGGGTTCCCCTTCAGAGGGGAGTTCCGGCGCTGGCCGTCCTGAGCGAGACCGGCAAGCTGCTTTATAGCCAGAAGAACGGCGAGTTCGAGGCCATGCGGCGCATGGAGTCCTCGTCGGTTACCGCGTTTCTTGTGCAATGGCGGCCCGAGCGCTCCGGCTGCTCGGCGGTCGTGGTCAACTGCTAGTGCTCCCAACAGATTGCAGCGCCGGCCTCCTGGCCCGCAGGGGTGTCGTGGCGGCGAGGAAACTCCATGCACGATCCCGATCATCGACCCGGACAGTCTGCCGGTCCCTCAATCACGACGCTCTCGAGCCGCGAGGTCTACCGCAACCACTGGATGCGCGTGCGCGAAGATGAGATCCTGCGCTCGAACGGCCGGAAAGGCGTCTACGGCGTCGTGGAGAAGGAAGATTGCGCCATCATCCTACCCATCGACAACGGCCATATCTGGCTGGTCGAGCAGTTCCGCTACAGCATCCAGCAACGCGTGCTGGAACTGCCGCAGGGAGGTTGGGAAAAGAGAATCGATGATCCCGAGGAGTTGGCGCGCGGCGAGCTGAAGGAGGAACTGGGACTCGAAGCCGCGCGGATGACGAAGCTCGGGGAACTGTGGGTCGCCTACGGTTTCACACGGCAGCGCGAGCACGTCTATCTGGCCACAGGCCTGACGCCCGCAGCGAAGAAGCCCGACGCCGAAGAGCACGATCTCGCGGTGCGTTCCGTGCCCATCGCCGAATTCGAGCGCATGATGCTCGACGGCACGATTCGCGATGAGTGCACGCTTTCGGCTTGGGGACTGTACGGGCTGTGGAAGGAGCGGCAGGCATGAGCAGATGCCGCTTCGCGGCGGGCCGGGAGTCCGATCATGGGCGTGATTCGCGTCACAACGGAACGCCCGCAATTCCTGAATAATCAGTGCTGGGCGGAGGCGCGGAGCTCTCCCCGCGTCGGCGCGCAATGGGCTGATGTGCCCCGAAGAAAACGGGCACCGCAGGCCCGGCGCAGAAAGATCGAGCGCGGAGGACAAGTCGAGCCATGTTCAGGATCGTGGAAGCCCGCGACGCTGGCCTTAACATCCGGCAGTTCACGATTGAGGCGCCGCGCATCGCGCGCAAGCAGCGGCCGGGGCAGTTCATCATCCTGCGCCTTCACGACCAGGGCGAGCGCATTCCCCTCACCATCAAGAGCGCCAATCCGGCTGCGGGGACGATCACCATAGCGGTGCAATCCGTGGGCAAGACGACCACTCTGCTCAACTGTCTCGAAGCGGGCGACTCGATTCTCGACATCGTCGGTCCGCTTGGCCACCCTTCCGAGATCCGGAAGTACGGAACCGCCGTGATCCTGGCCGGAAGCGTAGGCACGGCGATGGCGCTTCCCACGGCCAAAGCGCTGAAAGACGCCGACAATCACGTTATCTTCATCGAAGGCGCGCGGAGCAAGGATCTGGTGGTCTTTGAAAACGAGGTGCGCGCCGCGAGTCAGGAAGCGTACATCCTCACCGACGACGGCAGCTATGGTGAACAGGGTCTGGTGACGAAGAAGCTCGATGAGCTGCTCGCCGCGGGGCGCAAGCTCGATTTTGTGCTTGCCGTGGGCCCAGTACCGATGATGCGCGCCGTGGCGCGAATTACAGCGCCGCTGGGCATCAAGACCATGGTCAGCCTGAACTCCATCATGGTCGACGGCACGGGCATGTGCGGCGGCTGCCGCGTGCTCTTGGGCAACCAGAGCAAGTTCGCCTGCGTCGATGGGCCTGAGTTCGATGCCGCGCTTGTCAATTTCGAGGTTCTAATGCAGCGCAACACAATGTACCGCAGCCAGGAATGCGAGTCGCTGAAGGCGCTGGAGCAGCACAAAGTGGAAGAGGTGGCCGCGCTGCGCGCCGAGCTGCACGCGAAGGAAAAGGAACAGGCGCAGTTGCACGCACGGCTCGAGGAGCGTGACCGGCTCGAAGCTGTGCGCAAGGCCGCCGAGGAGAAGCCCCATGCCTGACACGAATCCGCTTCCCCTCAAAGACCGGATGAAGATTGCGCGCGTTCCCATGCCGGAGCTCGACGCCGAGACGCGCGCACACTGCTTCGAGGAAGTGAACCAGGGGCTCGCCGCATCGGATGCCGTCACAGAGGCCACGCGCTGCATCGCCTGCGCCAAGCCGGGCTGCCAGTTGGACTGTCCCGTGGGCGTCAAGATCAGGGAAGTCGTGGCGCTGATTCACGCCGGAGATTTTCTGGCCGCGGCGGCCAAGATGCGCGAAGACAACGCGCTGCCCGCCATCACCGGCCGCGTGTGCCCTCAGGAGAGCCAGTGCGAAGGCGGCTGCGTCGTCGGCAAGAAGGGTAAGCCGGTGGCCATCGGCAACCTGGAGCGCTTCATCGCCGACTACGAGCGCGAGAGCGGCCAACTCGGGCTGCCGGCCATCGCGCCGCCCACGGGCAAGAGCGCAGCCATTGTCGGCAGCGGCCCGGCGGGACTGTCGGCTGCGGGCGACCTGATCCGGAAGGGCCATCGCGTGCGGGTCTTCGAGGCGCTCCACGAGCTGGGCGGTGTGCTCGTATACGGCATTCCCGAGTTCCGCCTGCCAAAGTCCATCGTGAAAGAAGAGGTCGACAACCTGCGCCGCATGGGCGTCGAATTCGAGACCAACGTGGTCGTCGGCAAGAGCGTCACGCTCGATGAGCTGATGCGCGTCGAGGGCTATGACGCAGTCTTCGTCGCTACCGGCGCCGGCCTGCCGGTCTTCCTCGGCGTCCCCGGCGAGCACCTGAACGGCGTCTACTCGGCCAACGAGTTTCTTACCCGGACCAATCTGATGCGCGCCTACCGCTTCCCGGAGTTCGACGAGCCGATCTACGACTGCCGCGACCGCGACGTAATCGTTGTCGGCGGCGGCAACACGGCCATGGACGCAGTGCGCACGGCGCGGCGCCTGGGTGCGAAGACGGCTACGCTTGTCTACCGCCGCTCCGGGGCCGAAATGCCCGCCCGCGCCGAAGAGGTGAAGCACGCGCGCGAGGAAGGCATCGAGTTCCGCATGTTGACCAACCCGGTCGAATTCCTGGGCGACGAGAAGGGCTGGTTGACCGGCGCGCGCTGTGTACGCATGGAGCTCGGCGAACCCGACGCAAGCGGCCGGCGGCGGCCGGTGCCTGTTCCCGGTTCGGAGTATGTGCTGCCCGCCAACGTCGCCATCATCGGCGTCGGCACCACGGCCAACCCGCTTATCCAGAGCACCACTCCGGATCTCGCCACCAACAAGCACAACTACATCGCGGCTGACCCGGAAACGCTGCGGACCTCCAAGCGCGGCGTCTTCGCCGGCGGCGACATCGTCACCGGGGGAGCCACGGTGATCCTGGCGATGGGCGCTGGCCGTAAGGCTGCGGCGTCAATTCATCAATACCTCACGACCGGGGAGTGGTAGCAGCCGACGCCGAGCAATATCTGAGCACGGTCTTTCGCCCGCTGCTCGCCATGCATTCGTCGCGAGCGCTCTACGTGGAGGCATTGAATCTCTGCGGCCAAAGCGGGCTCTCCTGGTACGACTCCCTGATCGTCTCGGCTGCCGTCCAGGCGCGGTGCGAGATCCTCTTTTCGGAGGACCTCCAGCACGGCCAGCGCTTCGGAACTCTCCAGGTCAGGAATCTCTTCCTCTGAAGGCTAAGATAAGAGTCGATGCGAGGCCGCAGGAGCCTCAAAAAGAATGGGTGGCAAAGGTCGCGCCCTGCCGCCGCCGGAGTTGGAGGTGCCGACCGAGTAGTACGCGGCGGAAGCAGTGTAGGTGAGTACTCCGGCGTCGCCAGCCACGCCGTTGTTGCCGTCGGCGAGGTTCGCTCCACTCAATGCTGCCTTCGAACTTGCCGACGGCTTCCTGGCCTCTGCCGCCCAAAAACACCAAGCCCTCCGGCAGGTACCGGAGGGCCGGATCGAAGTCTGTTGAGAACCGTCTACGCTGCCGCCTTGTGCCGCGGCTTATATCCCGACAGCCCGTAGAAGACGATGAAGAGATAGCCCACGATGGGCAGCAAGAATGCGTGCTGATAGTTGGTCTTGTCTGCGATCAGCCCGAACAGCGGCGGAATTACGCCTCCGCCGAAGTTTCCCAGCGTGATCACGCCCGAGCCCTTACTGGTCAACGGTCCCAGTTCGGCAATGCCCAGAGCGAAGATCGTCGGATACATGATCGAGTTCGCCAAGCCGCACAGGATCAGGCACCAGATGGCGAGGTGACCGGTCGAAACCATTCCCAGCAGCAGCAGAGCCACACCGAAGATGCCAAGGATGACCAGCAGGCGCTCGGCCTTGACTACCTTCATCACTACGGTTCCGGCGAAGCGCCCAATCATCATGGAGAGGGGATAGATCGACGCGAGCAGTGCCGCAGTGTCCTTGTTGTCAATTCCCTGTGTTTCAAAGAACTTGATGGCGTTGGCGAACAGTGCGATTTCCAGGCCAACATAAAAGAAGATGCCCACCATACCCAGCACCGTGTGCTTATAGCTCCAGATACTGCGGCTGGCTGCCGGTTCGGCGTTGGCTTGGCTCGATGACGTGATTGCCGGCAGGTGGAGGAACATCACCACGAAACCGAGCACCAGGAGCGCAACGGCGATGGCGACGTATGGGCCCTGTACGGAATGAGCAACTTCCTGTTCGGATGCGTTTCGACCCACATTCGTAAGGATGAACGCGCCCACGACCAGCGGGGCGAGCGTCGTACCGAGCGAATTGAATGCCTGCGCCAGGGTGAGACGCGCGGGCGCGCTGTGTTCTGGTCCGAGGATCGATACGTAGGGATTGGCCGAGGTTTGCAGGGCGCAGACGCCTGCCGCCAGCACGAAGCTTGCCGTCAGAAACAACGGGAACTTGGCGAACGTCGCGGCGGGAATGAACAGCAGCGCGCCCAGAACCATGATGAACAGCGAGATCACCATCGTTTGCTTGTAGCCCACCTTCTCGATCAGCTTGCCGCTGGGCACTGAGAAGACCAGATAGGCGAAGAACCAGGATGTAGTGATCAGGTTCGACCAGGCATGGGTGAGATGGAAGATGTCTTCGAGCTTGGCTGACAGGTTGCTGTTCAGGTTGGTCAGGAACCCGAAAATGCAGAACAGGCCGGTGACGATGATAAACGGGACTAGGTAATTGGGCGCGCTGGGCGCTTCCGGGGTTGTGGATCGCGTAGCCATAAGAAGGATTCCTCCGCTGATTGCAACAAGAGTGGCTTGAAAGTGAACGCTACCACTCTACGCACCGGGGCTGTCGCCGTCCAGTCAAAGATCAAGGGGCGCTCTGGGCAGCAAAGGCCCTCGATTCCGGCAGCAGGACCGGCATTTCCCCCGGCATTTACACTGAACAAGCATGATTCCCACCCTAACTTGGACGCCCGAAGGCGTGCGCTTTATCGATCAGACCAAGCTTCCGCTTGAGGAGAGCTACGTTCTCGCCCAGACCGCCGAAGAAGTCGCCGATGTCATTGTGACGATGGTGGTTCGCGGCGCGCCGGCCATCGGCGTTTCCGCGGCCTACGGCGTAGCCCTGGGCGCCAGAAACACACGGGCCAAGACCGCCGCGGAGTTCGCGCCGGAGTTTGAGCGCATCTGCGCGCGGCTGGCCGCGACCCGCCCAACGGCGGTGAATCTCTTCTGGGCAATCGACCGGATGAGGTCGTTGTTCGCCAAGCTATTGGCCTCGGGCGCGGCGCTCGCCGAGATCCAGGAAAAGCTCCTCGCCGAGGCGCACGCGATGTACGAGGAAGACATCGCCGCCTGCAAGGCGATGGGCGCCCACGGCGCCGCTCTGTTGCCCGATGAAGGCGGCGTGCTGACGCACTGCAACGCCGGCGCCCTGGCCACCTGCGGCTATGGAACTGCTCTGGGCGTCATCCGCTCGGCTGTCGAGCGCGGCAAAAAGATCCATGTTTATGCCGACGAGACGCGGCCATTCCTGCAAGGCGCACGGCTCACGGCCTGGGAATTGATGGCTGACAAAATCCCCACCACGGTTATCTGCGACAACATGGCCGCCAGCCTCATGGCGAAGGGCAAGATTCAAGCCGTCGTCGTCGGCGCGGACCGCATCGCCGCCAACGGCGACACCGCCAACAAGATCGGCACCTACAACATCGCCATTCTGGCCCGCGAGCACGGCGTCCCGTTCTACGTTGCCGCTCCCTGGTCCACCATCGATCTCGCCACGGCGACGGGCGACGGAATTCCCATTGAGGAGCGCCCCGCCAAAGAGGTGACCCATTACGCCGGCAAACAGATCACGCCCAACGGCGTCGGCATCTGCAATCCCGCCTTTGACGTCACCCCGGCCAAATACATCGCGGCGATCATTACCGAGCATGGCGTGCTGCGCCGGCCGTACGCGGAATCGCTGCAGGCGATGAATCTGGCGAGTTGAAGTAACCTACAATTCTGCTTGCACTTCGGCGACACGACCGCCAAGCAACAAAAGCCGTCTTGACATGCTATTCTAGCTAAGCTAGATTAGCATCATAAAGCCATGGCCTCCGCATCCATCTTCGAAGCCAAGACGAACCTCTCCAAATTGGTCCAGCGCGCGCTGAAAGGAGAGGACGTGCAGATCACCTCGGGCCGCGAGCGCAAGCCCGTGGTGCGTTTGGTGCCTGTGGACTCGGCTCTGGCCAGCAGCCGCCTTGGGTTTCTAGAAGGCCTCGGCGATGTTGGCCCGGAGTTCTTCGATCCCTTGCCCGACGACGAACTGCGTCTGTGGAACGGTGAAGGGGAATGAAGGTACTGCTCGACACCCACGCACTTCTGTGGGCCGCCTTTCGCCCCGACCTGCTCTCCGCACGCGTGCGCGAACTCGTTCAAACTCCCGCGAACGAGATCCTGGTCTCTGCCGCGTCTGCATGGGAGATCGCGACCAAGTACCGTCTTGGCAAGCTTTCCTCTGCGCAGGTTCTCGTGGAGGATTTCATTCCCAAAGTGACGGCGGCGGGCTACATATTACTTTCCATCTCCACGGAGCACGCGCTGCGCGCCGGCCGTTTACCCGCCGCCCACAAAGATCCCTTCGACCGGATGCTCGCGGCGCAAGCCATCCACGAAGACCTGCCCCTGGTCAGCAGCGATACGCAACTCGATGTCTTCGGTGTACGCCGCGAGTGGTAGGCGCAAGGCTGCGACTTACGCCGGCGTACGCACCTCGCTCGACGTGCCGCCCGCGGCTGGAATGTAGCACTTCAGCGTGTAGTCCATCACCATGCGGTCGGCATTGAAGCGCCAGCCCAGTGTCCGGCTGATGGCTCTGCCAGCAGCGCGCCCAGAACAGCGGATATAGGGAACATCCCGGTGGATGCTGCTGGCGCCCGCTTGATCCACTGATCACGATTTGCGCAGCAACCGAGAACCGCCCTCAGCCCTTCGCGGTCTCCACAAACCCGGCCAGCTTGAGAACGCGAAGGATCTGCGATTCCTCTCCCGTGTTCCTCCCCGCCCATTCCTTGAAGTACCAGTCGAGATAGTGCTTGTACCCCTTGGCGCCCCAATCCTCGCGCAAGCCGAGGTGTTGCTCCGGCTGGTCGTATTTCTGAATCAGCTCCCCGACTTCGGCCTGTGTAAGGTGATGGTAATTGTCATTGTGAATGACTCCAGTCCCCGTAAGGCGTCCTCTCAGGAACGCCGGTTCAGTCGCCGGATATCCCAGCACAAGAGCAATGATCGGAAAGCAGTACGTTTCGGGAAGATCGAGCAGCTTCCAGAGCCGCCCCATATCGCCGCGGTGGACGCCGTTGGTGAGAAGCGAGTCGATCCCCAATGACTTGGCGGCGATGACGGCTGTTTGGGCGGCCAGCACGGTGTTAGTCGACGCCGTGACGAAATACTCCATGTTGCCGGGACCGAACGGGTACCCCATGGTCTCGGCTTCTGCCTTGATGCGGTTGTAATCGGCGCAGAACAGGAGGAGACAGGCTCCGGAGTATCCGCAGATCTGCTCCATCTTCTTGCGGTCCTTCACGACGATGATCGCGTAACTCTGGTTGTTCGAGGCGTTGGCTGCGCGGACACAGGCCTCGAGGATCGCCTGCAGCGCCGACTCGGGTATAGGGCGGTCCGTGAAGTTGCCGTGAATGCTTCGCAGGGAGTGGATCGTTCTGAGAGTGCCGTTTTCGGGAGTGCCCACGGGAGCCGCCGCCTTTTGACCGCTCTGCACCGCACGCGCCGTTTGAAGTTCGGGAAGCAGGATTGCGCCGCTCCCCAGGATGGTTGCTCTTTTCAGGAACTCGCGTCGGCGAGACTTCACAGAAATCCTCCTTTTCGGATTTGTTGGTCTCCGGCAATCCCCGGAATGCGAATCCCGGGGTAAGAAGGTCCCAGCGGGCCCAGCGCAAGCCGGGCGGCGAGTCGCGTCCCGCACGGAGTTTACCGCTCCGCCGGTCGCGCCGTCAGAGCCCCTCACCTTTCTACCGCACGCTCTTCGGGTGGCTCGGCCAACGCGCGGAAACTCGTCGCCAGCACCGCCAGGATCGGATAGGTCAGGTACACCAGTCCGATCTCCGAGTAGTAGTCGAGCGGCGTCATCTTCATGGGCCCGAAAGCGAACATCGGAAAGTCGAGGATCAGGTTGATCGCCAGCCACATCGTTCCCACCACGAGGGCTCCAACGACGGAAACCCTCCGCCGCCGGAAGTAGAACGCCAGCAGCGCTCCTGCCGTGATCAGAACGACCAGATACATCAGCGTGGTGAAAAGCGGAGCGTTCGATTTCTTCACCTGGAACAGGAAAAACCCGGCAAAGAACGGAATGGACCAGCTGAGGATTCCAAGCAGAACGGCCCGGGTCCAGGCGACCATGATTCCCTCCAAGGTGGATCGGTTGTCAAAAGGCCCGTAATTTCACCTCGATGGCGGCGAGCCCATCTGGATGCTCCCGCCATTCGATCGCGTAAGCGTGGGGATATGCGTGCAGACTCTGTCCCTTGATTCGCCTTCGGCGGTCGCCCAGGATTATAGCGTGGGAACAAGACAAGTGCGCCAATTCTTCGCACAGCCGAGTGGAGCGCCATGTTAGAGTGAAATTCCACGGGGGACACGATGCCGGCGGATTTCGAGCTGGAGGCCCAAGGCGAAACCATCGAACTGCAGCAGCAGGTGGCGCGGTTGCAGGCGCTGCTCGAGGCTTCGCGCCAGGTGCACTCGACCATCCGCGAAGAAGAGGTTCTGGAGGCGGTGCTGCGCATCGTGGTCCGTGAACTCGAGATGGCCGGCGCGGCCTTTCCCGGAACCGGCCTGGCGTATGGCGAAGCGCCGGCGGACGCTGCCGCCGAGGCCAGCGCGGACAGTCAATTCCTGATCTATCCTCTGGCTGACCGCGACGGCCGCAAGATGGCCGAGCTCGTGGTGGCGTCTCCGGGCGGGCGCGAGCTTTCGCTCTATGAGGCCGATTTCCTCGAGGGCCTCGTCCTGCAGGCGGCCGTGGCCCTCGAAAACGCACGCAATCACAAGCGCAATGTTGAGTTTGCGCGTCTGCAACAGGATCTCGATGCGGCGCGGCGGATCCAGCGTTCACTTTTGCCGCAAACGCTGCCCGCCATCCCCGGTTACTCGATCGCCTTCCGCTCCGACACCTGCTACGAGGTCGGCGGAGACTACCTCGACATCGTGGCGCAGCCCGACGGCAGCCTGCTGATGGTGGTAGCCGACGTAGCCGGCAAGGGGTTGGCTTCGGCGATCATGTCCACCGGCTTCCGTGCGGCGTTCCGCGGCATCGCGGCCACCGGAATTCCGCTCGGCGAGCTCGCCATGCGCATGAACCAGCATCACTGGACCGAAGGCGAAGAGGCCCGCCGCCGTTATGTCACGGCGATCTTTATGCGCCTCCATCCTGAAATCAACGAGATCGAAGTCGTGAACGCCGGGCACAATCCCGGGTTCCTGGTCGAACCCGGCCCGGACGCAGCCGTGCTGGCGCACCAGTTCGACGCTGCGGGCACGCCGCTGGGCATGTTGCCGGGCATGACCTATTCCAGCGAACGACGGCGCTTTGCGTCCGGCGCGCGCCTGCTCTTCTACACCGACGGCCTGACCGAGGTCTTCAAGGGAGATGAAGAATATGGTGCGGAAAGGCTTTTGAATGAGTTTTCTACGTGCCCGGCCCACAAGGCCGATGGTATTCTCGATGCATTGTGGGCAGCGATCCAGGCGTTCGCCGAAGGCGGCCAGCAAGCGGACGACATGACTGCGCTTGCGCTTTGCCGCGCGGCGCAATCGCCGGAGATGCCGGAATGAGCGAGGCGAAATCCACCACGGTCGAAGTCAGGTTGCCCACCAAAATGGGCTACGAGAAGGTGGCCATGAGCACGGCGTCGGCGGTGGCCAAGTTGATGGGCTTCCCCGAGGACCGCATCGAGGACCTGAAGACGGCGGTGGCCGAGGCCTGCATCAACGCCATCGAGCACGGCAACCGGCTCAACGAGAAACTCTCGGTGGGCGTGGTCCTGCAGGCGGGCGAAGACACCCTCGTGGTCAAGGTGATCGACGACGGCACGGGGATCAAGAAGCAGCCACCGCGGCCCGACATAGACCGAAAGATGCACGGAGAGGAGGGTCCCCGTGGCATGGGCATGTTCCTCATCCAGGCGCTGGTCGACGAGGCGGAGTGGGTGGCCGGTGAAGGAGGCAAGAGCAGCTACGTGCGGCTCGTGATCAAGCTGCACAAGGGAGCGGCATGAACGTGAGCCGTCGGCCGCGATTGCGGGCATAGACCCGCCGGAGCACAGAGACTAATCCCCGGAGCAAGTGGAGGCAAGAACCAGTGGAGAGCGAAACCAAGTCTCGCGTTGAACAGCTGACGTCCCCGTCCGGCTACCCGGTGGCCGTTCTGCGCTTTGAGGGCGATATCGCCAGCACGTCGAAGGACGCGGTCCTGGGCGTTTATCAGTCACTGCCCCAGGAAACGACGAAGCTCATCCTGCTGGATTTCACCCGCGTGGACTACATCAATTCGAGCGGCATCGCACTGGTGATCCAGCTTCTGATCCAGGCCTCGCACGAGGGACAGACGGTGTGCGCGTTCGGCCTATCGGCGCACTTCAACAAGGTCTTCACGATGGTGGGCATCACCAAGTACGCGCGGCTCTACCCGACCCAGGCCGAGGCGCTGGCGGCGATGTAGGAGATATCAATTCCTGAGGCTCGCCGGCATTCTGCCAGGCGCCGTTATTGAAAGAGAGGACCCCACCTCTCGGTAGCGTGACCGTCTCCAAAGAAATCTTCCTTACAGACGGTCCAACCCTACACCCCCTACTGCGGCCCCTTCTCGCCCCTGGAGAACAGCGGAATATGGAAGGGCGTTTCGGTGGGGGTAGGCTTCTTCTGCTTGCCGCCCGCGTCCTCGCGCAATACGGTCCGCTGAGAGTTGATGCAGAGCCAGCCACCGCGCACCCGCTCGAAGACCTGCGTGAAGATCCCCTTCTCGTCCACCTGAGCCGAACCCACTTTGTGGTGCAGCGTGTAGGTGCCGTTGGCCACGGCAATATCGCCCAGCATACGCACGGTTATGATCTTCTGCGTCAGGTAGAGCGTCTTGTCCTCACCGCTGATCACCTGCGCCACTTGCTGGTTGCGCGTGGTCACGTCGCCGTTCGAAGACACATCGACAAACAAGGGCGAAAGCACCAGTTCCAGGGTGTACTGGTCCCGCCGGTCCACGGCGTCGGACCACTTGTCGTCGATGGTCTGGAACAGCGCAATCTCCGGGCTGACCGTCTCGGTAGCGCCAAGCTGGCTCGCCGCCGGAGCAGAGCCCGGAGCCGCGCCGGAAGGTGGGTTCTGGGCGACGGCAACGCAACAAAGAAGAATCGCAGCAGGAAGAAGCAGCAAAGAAGGCCGATTCATACGCAGTCTGAACTCCAACCAGAAACAGAGAACTGGAACGCCGGTTCGCGGACGCTACGAAGCATGATAGCTCGTTGGACGCCACCGGCGCGTCACAAGGGAGCGAGAGAGCAAGCCTCTCGGGGACTCTTCGGGATACTCAGAGCAGATTCTGAAGTTGGCCGGGCTGGTGAATCGTGACGTTGGAGTCCTCAATCGAGATCCAGCCGTCTTTGCGGAACTGGCCCAGGGTGCGAGTCACGGTCTCACGCGTGGTACAGGTCATCGAGGCCATCTCTTCGTGGGTCAGCAGCAAGGGGAAGCGGAACTCGCCGCTTTCGGTGTGCTCGCCAATCTGGTGTCCGAGCTCGATGAGCAACCGCGCCAGCCGCGCGGCCACAGTCTCCGCCAGCGCGATCCGGCACGCATCCTGCAGGGCGAACCGGTACTCCTGGCAAATGCACTGAACGGCCCGCAGTTGCGCTTCCTTGTGATTGCGCAGGAAGCTCAGGAACCGCTCCCGCTCCACCGGCCGCAACTGCGCAGGGGTCAGCGACTCGGCCGAGACCTCGTAGACCCCGTGCGAGAGCACAGCGTAAAGACCGAGCATCGAACCGGGGCCAGCCACGCGAACGATCATGTGCCGGTCGTCGGTCGGGCCGGCGGTCAGCTTCAGGTAGCCGCTGCAGATGAGGTAGAGGCACCGGGCGTCTTCACCCTGCGTGAAGAGAGAGGCCTGCGCCGGTAGCGAGATGGTGCTGGTAGCCAGTTCCAGATCGGCCAGGACGGCGCTTCCGAGCGAGCAGAACCAGCCGGGACGCCGGTTGGCGCAGGCAGCACAGCCCAAGGGCGACGACCGGCCCCCGTGTTTCGCCCGCGTCTGCTCCTCTGCCGAAATCTGCATATCCGCCATCGTTTTATCTCGACCGATCTCGATGCGGCCCTTCGTTTTGACCGGCCCCCGTGCCGAATTCCGGCTGGTGCGCCTGCGGTCGAAACGAGATCGAAATGCCCCATTTCTTGGCTACAACAGGGGCACTTGTCCAGAGTTTGCTTGAGGGGTGGGGCCTTTGAATGTGATGGGCCTCACGTCAATAGGCACAGAACAGGCAGGGGGACCCGGGTGGGGACTGTGCGGCTGCGCACCCGAATATCAGAATGGTCCCCGCCCCCCAAAACCGGGTTGATGTCTTAAACTTATGTGACAGGCGTCACCGCCGCTGTTGGGGGAAACCCGTAGTCTGCCCTGCATGTGGTGACGCTCCACACTTGTGGGTGGCCGCATGGGTCTTCCGTAGTGTTTGCGCTCACATTGGCGCTCCACTCCATTCAGCGCGGACTGGCGGCCGGGCTGGTTGTTCGCTGAGCCAGAACGTTCTTCGAAGGCGGTATTTTGCATGAATACAGTTGGGCCGGTAGCGCAATTGCCGAACGGTGCAGCCCCGGGTAGGCGGTCGGGACTGCGAGTGTGTTTGATGGGATTGTTGGGCGCGGCAGTGCTGTGCGCCGTCGCACTGGCCACGCCGCCGAAGGCAAGGGCCCAGGATGCGCCGGCAAAGGTCGCGGCGCACGCCGAGTTCGTCGGAGCCGATACCTGTGCCTCTTGTCACGAGGAAGTGAGCAAGGGGTTCGCCACCAATCCTCATACCAAGATGGCCGAGATGCACGGCAACGCCAACGGCGTTACCTGTGAGAACTGTCACGGGGCGGGCAGCGAGCACGTGGCCGGCGGCGGCGACGTGACCAAGATCTTCGATCCGGCCAAGGCCTCGGTGAAAGATGTCGATGCGAAGTGCCTGAGCTGCCATGCCGGGGTCCATCCCAACTTCGAACGTTCTCCGCACGCCAAGGCGAGCGTCGGCTGCACTAGTTGCCACAGCATCCACGGCAGCAAGGAAGAGGCGCTGCTCAAGGCTCCGCAGCCCCAGCTTTGCTATCAATGCCATGCCGATCAGAAGGCGCAGTTCAACATGCCCATTCATCACCGGGTGAATGAGGGCCTCGTCAAGTGCACTGACTGCCACGACGTGCATGGCACCTTCCTGGCGAACAACTTGAAATCCACGGAAGACCAAAACCAGGTCTGCACGAAGTGCCACACCGACGTGCGCGGACCTTTCACGTTCGAGCATGCCCCGGTCAGAGCAGAGGGCTGCGTTACTTGCCATACGCCCCACGGTTCGCAGAACCCGCGGCTGCTGAACATGCCGTCTGTCGCCACGCTTTGCAACCAATGCCACAGCCCGCTTTCAGCAGGTGGGGTGCACGGTTTGGATGCCGGCTCAACGACAGTAACGCCCTGCATCACCTGCCACACGATGATCCACGGCTCGAACGTCAGTCAGGCATTTGTGCGGTGACGGAGTTTCGCCGCGCCCCCCGGCAGGTTGGCGCGGCGCTATTCCCGTAACAAGTTCGCATGCGGTTCAGGATTTCGATGTCGGCATCAGGCTCTATTCAAGCGAGGCTTCATATGGACAATACTGGCTGGTTCACTCGGATTCGCAATCAACAGCCCTCCTTCGCAATACTTCTGGGGATGGTGGCCATACCCCTTGCGGCGGCGTGTATCGCTGCCGCCCAGAATCCGGCTGCGCCTGCTCCAGCGCCGGAATCCCAGATGTCCATCCCGTCTGGATACACAGCGCACCACTCCGTGGATCTGGGCGGCCGGATGACCAGCGTTGTGGGCAGTGGCGAAATGTACGACACGCTTGTCAATTTGCAGAGCGGACCGCGCGTGCAAGGCGAAAGCTTCGAAATGCATGCGGTCCCCGGCAAAAAGCACACGCTTGTCGATGATCTTTCAGCATTCGGCACCGGGTTCGGAGGCGATCCCAATGTCATGGCGAAACTCGACGCCTCCAAGGCGAAGGTGTACGAGTTCTCTGGACTGTTCCGCCGCGACCGGCTGTATTCAGACTACGATCTACTGGGCAACCCGAACATTCCCAGCGGATATTCGATCAACAATATGGTGAACGGTACGGCCACCCCAGCACTGGCTTGGCCGCAGGTGAAGAGGTCGCCGGTAATGTTCAATACCGTGCGCCGCATGACCGACACCAATCTGACGCTTGCGCCTTTAAGTTCCTTCACTGGTCGGCTTGCGTATTCTCACAGCATGATGGAGGGCCCGACACTCAGTCCTTCCTACACGATCCTAAAGTACAACGCGCTGCTCGAGCAGTACGAGCGCAACGGCAGCGACGACTTTCTCGGCGCGTTTGACTGGAAGCCGCAGCCGGCGACCAAGATTAGTGTCGAAATGCAGGCAAATCACTACAAGTCCGACACGTTCTTCACGCTCGACCCGAGCGGTTTCCTGGTGCAGGAAGCGGATGGAACGCCTGCCTACCTGGGTAATTTCACCAGCTTCGCGCCGTATAGCATCTC